>NZ_LT629784.1:3815000-4127500 GCF_900105595.1 Stappia sp. ES.058
CCACGGGCACGAGAAACACGGCCGCTGCAAGCCCGATCGCCTGCATGAAGAAGTCGGCAATCACGGCGCCTGGCCAACCAAGCGCATTGCGCACCGGCGCCGTCGTGGCATGGCTCAGGCTCGGGTCCGTGACCGACCAGGTCGCGAGCGCGGAAGCAAGCGCTGCACTGGCCGCGATCACGGCGAGACCGGCCGCGCCGATCATGTTGCGCTTGAGAAAGCGCTTCAGCGGCGCTTCCGTGTCTTCCAGTCCAAGGGCTGCGGCACGGCCGGAGCGGGCAGGGGTGGCACGGCGCATGATCTCAAGACCCTCCCAATACACTGCGGACACGGGTCAGGCCGGTCTCGACGGTGGCAAGATCGTCAACCAGCGCCAGACGAATGAAATCCGCGCCCGGATTGCCGGTCCCCGCATCGACCGCAAGCACGTCGCCGGGCAGGACCTTCACGCCCGCCTCGGCCCAAAGCCGTCGCGCGACAACACTGCCGCCGCCCCAGCGCGCCACGTCGAGCCACAGAAAGAAGCCGCCCTCGGGCACCACAGCGGGAAACAGCGGCGACAGGATGCGCGCCGCACTAGCGTATTTCTCGTTGTAGAGACGCCGGTTTTCCGCGACATGCGCCTCGTCGCGATAGGCGGCGGCGGCCACCGCCTGCAGCGGCATCGGGACCTGCGGCGCGGCCAGTCCGCGAAACCGCGACCAGCTCGCCAGAAACTCCGGATCGCCGGCGGCGAAGCCGCACCGCAAGCCCGCGAGGTTGGAGCGCTTCGACAGCGAATTCAGGCTGATGACATTGGCAAAACCATCGCCCGTGGCATGGGCGGCCTCCAAAACGCCCGGCGGGGGAGCATCGCGGTAGATTTCCGAATAGCATTCATCGGCGACGATGAAGAAGCGATGCTTGCGGGCAAGCCCGATCAGTTTCCTCCAGGTCGCGAGATCGGCGACAGCGCCCTGCGGATTGGCGGGCGAGGCGTAGATGAAGGCGATCGTGCGCTCGAGAAGCTCCGGCGACAGCGCATCGAGATCGGGCAGGAAGCCCGTCTCCGCGCCCGCATCCAGATAGACCGCCTCGGCGCCGGCCACATGGGCGGCCGCCGCATAGGTCTGGTAGAACGGGTTGGGCATCAGCACCGCCGGCCGGTCGACTGTTTTGGCCAGATAGTCGCGCGCGCCAAGCGCCGCAAAGGTCAGTCCCTCGCGCGATCCGTTCAGCGGCAACACGCCGCGCGCTGCATCCAGCGATCCGCCAAGGCGATAGCGCGTATCGAGCCATTGCGAGACGGCGGCGCGGAAATCGTCGGTGCCGCGAATGTTCGGGTAGCGGCTGAAGTCTGCCAGATTGGCGGCCAGAACATCGTCGGTGAAAGCGGGAATCGGATGACGCGGCTCGCCGATGGTCATCACGATCGGGTCCGCGCCCGGAGACACGCCCGCAATCAGCGCCGCCAGCCGCTCGAACGGATTGGCGGACGGCAGGCCGGGGCCGGGGGCTGCGGAACGAATGGACGACACGGACATGCGGACCTGACTTCTCCCGTTCCGCGCCGTCAACCGGGCGCGGAACCCAAGATCTTGAAATCATTCGACCAAACCCGAGGGATGCGGCAGTATCCCGTTTCGGACGGTCTCGTTTGTCCGCAAAGCCTAGCGCCGGATGGTAAATCCCTCATTAACCAAGGAGCAAAAGCGACGACGCGCGGAAAAGAGGTCCGCGATGCGCCGACAAGCGTCGGTCAGAAATCGCTGGCGATGCCCTTTATCTCCCAGTCCGTGTACCGCGTCGGCTCCAACCCGCCACGGCCGTCGATCTCGCGCGGCAGGGCCTTCTGGCGTGCATCGATGGCCTGGCGCCGGGCTTCCGCTTCCTTCAGGGCGCGCTGTGCGGCTTGCGGAAGATCCTCGAACCGCCGGGGGGCAGGGGCCTCCGCAGCCGGAGCCGCGGCAGATGCCTGGGAAGGCGCGGATGTATCGCGGGTGTCGCTCGTTTCGGACATGACGGTCATGGGCCTTCGCGGTTGCGGTCGCGGGACACAAGGGACAGAGCTTGCGGGAAACGCGGGCCGGTCTCTTGCGCAACGGGATGTCTCGGCCAACATATAGGGCGCAATGCCGGAAGGCCGCAACGCCGCCGGTCGACGCCTTAGGTCCAGATGACGGGACACGATGCGGCTTGTCCGCCAGACGAGGTTGAAACCGATGAATTATTTCCGAACGGCACTGCTGCTCGCCGCAATGACCGCGCTCTTCATGGGGCTCGGGTTTTTCATCGGCGGCCAGTCGGGCATGGTGATCGCATTCCTGATCGCGGCCGCAATGAACGTTTTCAGCTACTGGAATTCCGACAAGATGGTGCTGAAAATGCACCATGCGGTGGAGGCGAATGAACGCCAGGCGCCCGAACTCTTCACCATCGTGCGCCGCCTCGCGGCCAATGCCGACCTGCCGATGCCGAAGGTCTATCTGATCGACAACCCTCAGCCCAATGCCTTCGCCACCGGTCGCAATCCGCAAAACGCCGCCGTCGCGGCCACGACGGGCCTGCTCAATTCGCTCAGCACCGAGGAAGTCGCTGCGGTGATGGCGCATGAACTGGCCCATGTGAAGAACCACGACACGCTGATCATGACGATCACCGCAACGATTGCGGGCGCGATTTCCATGCTCGCCAATTTCGCCTTCTTCTTCGGCGGCAACCGCGACAACAACAATCCCTTTGGCTTCGTCGGGGTGATCGTCATGATGATCGTCGCGCCGATGGCGGCGATGCTGGTGCAGATGGCGATCAGCCGCACGCGCGAATATGCCGCCGACCGGCTGGGCGCCGAAATCTGCGGCAATCCGATCTGGCTCGCCTCCGCACTCGGCAAGATCGCCGGCGGAGCGGCGCGCATTCACAATCCGGACGCGGAGCGTAACCCCGCGACGGCGCATATGTTCATCATCAATCCGCTATCCGGCGAACGCATGGACAATCTGTTTTCCACCCATCCGAACACGGAAAACCGCATCCGCGCCCTGCGCGAAATGGCCGGGGGCGGGGGCGGCGCCCGTTTCGAGGGTCCGGTGCGCGCGGATCCGCCCGGCCCCTGGGGCCGGCGCTCGGGACAGCGCGAACCGGGATCCGCGACGACGCGCGGCCCCTGGGGCTGACATGCAAGGACGGGGGCCGGACATACCGGCGATGGAATTCGCCCTTGTGAAGAGGGCCTCCGGCGGGGCATATGCGCAGACTGACCCGATTGTGCCCCCGGAACGGTCCCGACCGCGATAGAGACGGCGAACGGGACCGCCCGCCGAACCGAAAGACCGCGCCCCATCGTGCCGACCTCCAGACCGCCCAGCCGCCCGACCGAAAATCGCCGAACGCCCCGGACAGGGCGCAAGGCACCGGATCGCGAGACACCGGGCCTCAAGGCGCGAAAGATCGCGGCCGAGGTGCTGGCGCGGGTGATCCACGGCCGGCGCCCGCTGGACGAGGAACTCCATGACGCGCGCGGACATCCCGATCTCCACACGCTCGGCGACAAGGACCGGGCTCTGGTGCGTGCGATCCTCGGCCTCGCATTGCGTCGACGGGGCCAGATCGCGGCCGTCCTGGAGATGCTGCTGGACCGTCCGATCCCGGAAAAGACCGGCGCCGTCATGACCATCCTGCATGTCGCCGGCGCGCAGATCCTGTTCATGGAGGTGCCCGACCGCGCCGCGGTCGACATCGCGGTCGCCGACGCCGGCCGCGATCCGGCAACCCGCCGCTACAAGGGTCTGGTGAACGCCGTGCTGCGGCGCATGTCGGACAATTCCGGAGAGCTTGTCGAAAAGACCGGACAGGTCTGGCGCAACACGCCGGTCTGGCTTTTCGCCGGCTGGCAGAAGGCCTATGGCGAGGAACAAGCGCTGGCGATCGCCGCCATGCACCAGCACGAGCCCAATCTGGACCTCAGCGTGAAGGCCGATCCGCAAGCGTGGGCGCAGCGGCTCGGCGGTCAGCTTGTGGTGCGCGACAGCATCCGCCTGGTCAGCACCAGCGGGCGCATCGAGGCGCTTGCCGGATACGAGGAAGGCGCGTGGTGGGTCCAGGACGCCGCTGCCAGCCTGCCGGCGAAGCTTCTCGGTAACGTGACGGGCAAGCGCGTTGCCGATCTTTGCGCCGCCCCCGGCGGCAAGACGGCGCAGCTTGCACAGGCCGGGGCCAAGGTTACCGCCTTCGATATCTCGAAAAAGCGCCTCGAGCGGCTTGCGGAAAACCTCGCAAGGCTCGGTCTTCAGGCGGAGGTGGTTGCCGCCGACCTGCTGGACCACGATCCGGAAACACTTTTCGACGCAATCCTGCTCGACGCGCCCTGCACCGCGACCGGCACGATCCGCCGCCACCCGGAGGTTGCCTGGAACCGGCGCAAGGAGGATATAGACGCGCTCGCCGAGCGCCAGGCGGCCCTGCTTGGGCGCGCGGCGACCTGGCTTTCGCCGGACGGAACGCTCGTCTATTGCACCTGTTCGCTGGAGCCGGCCGAAGGCGAAAAGCAGATCGAGGCATTTCTTTCCGCGAACCCGGACTTTCGGCGTGAGCCGATCCGCGAGGCGGAAACCGGCGTGCCGGGAACGGTGACCGACGCGGGCGACCTGCGCAGTCTGCCATCATCGCTCCCCCGCGAACCCGCTGCGGCCGGCGGCCTCGACGGATTCTTTGCCGCCCGTCTGGTCCGGCGCACCCCCGCGGACGCCGACGGCTGAGCCGGCGCGCCCTTTCGCGATATTCACCGATAGACAGCCTCTTTTCCGAACGCCGCGCCGGTCTCGGGTCGCGCCGGCAGCTGACCTTGACGCTGCGTTCGCGTGTTGATATCTCATATATGAGAATTGGTCTCCAATATGAGAGTAGCGATGCAGCTTGACCAAGATGCCAGACTTGCCGAGCGGATCAGGTCCCTGCGCAACCGCCAGGGCTGGACACTGGAAGAACTCGCGGACCGCAGTTCCGTCAGCCGGGCCACGCTGTCGCGCATCGAAAACGCGGAGGTCAGCCCGAACACGCAGGTGCTCGCAAAGCTCTGCTCGGCCTACGGACTGACCCTGACCCGACTGCTGGCCCCGGTGGACGAGGGATTCCAGCCGCTCATCGCCCACGAGGAACAAACAACCTGGACCGACGGGGAGGCCGGATACACGCGGCGGGTCGTTTCGCCCCCAAGCCGCGGCCTGAGCGCCGAAGTCATCCGCTGCGAATTGCGGGCGGACACCCGCATCAACTATCAAACGGCCCCTGTTCCGGGCCAAGAACACCACCTGGTGATGCTGGAGGGAACCCTCGAGGTCGGGATCAGCGGGCAAAACTACCGGCTATCGGCGGGAGACTGCCTTCGCTACCGTCTGGTCGGCGCGTCACACTTCGAAACGCGCGATGCACCCGCGGCGTATCTTCTGGTTCTGGACTGATCCGATGACGGGAATTGCAATTCAACAGCTTTCCGGCGAGGCGCTTTCGGCAAGCCTGGACGCGCTTGCCGCAATCATCGCAGAAAGCGTGAAGGCCGGCGCGGCGATCGGGTTCATGCTGTCCATCGACCGCTCGTCCGCGAGAGCCTTTTGGGAAACGCAGGTGTTTCCGCAGGTCCGGGAGGGCAACAGGGTGCTACTGGTCGCCGTGTGCGACGGCACGGTGATCGGCACCGTGCAACTGGAGACGAAACTCCCGCCCAATCAGCCGCACCGCTGCGAGGTCTCGAAGATGGCGGTCCACCCCGATCACCGGCGAAAGGGCGTTGCCCGGGCGTTGATGCGGGCGCTCGAGGCGCGAGCAAGAGCGCTGGAAAAGACGTTGATCACGCTGGACACGAAGACCGGTGATCCGGCCCAGAGCCTGTACCGGTCGCTTGGCTATGCGGAAACCGGCGTTGTGCCGGGCTTCGCGTTCGATCCGGACGGAAAGCGCCTTCACGCAACCACCTACATGTACAAGGCGCTGTGATCCGTCCCCCTCGCGCGATCTCCGGGCGGGACGTCGTCCTTTAGGCATTTTCACCAGTCGAGGTATCAAGGATGACATCCTCCCGTTTCACGTTCGCCATTCATGCCAGGGACGTCGAGTTGCGCAGCAAGCCCTCGAGCTACCCGGAGCCGTTCCGTTCAAGAATGCAGGGTCGCGCCAAACGGCAGCTCGGCGACCTTTTCGGGGTCGCCAACTTCGGCGTAAATCTGACCGAACTCGCACCCGGCAGCCAGTCCTCGGTGATGCACAAGCACACAAAGCAGGACGAGTTTATCTTTATCCTCGAAGGAATCCCCACGCTGATAACCGAGGAGGGCGAGCAATTGCTCGGTCCCGGCATGTGCGTCGGGTTTCCCGCAAATGGCCTCGCCCATCACCTGGTGAACAAGAGCGATCGTCCCGCCCTCTATCTTGAAATCGGCGATCGCACGCCCGGAGACGAGGGCCACTATCCACACGACGATCTGCTGGCGGTGATGGAAGAAGGCGGCTGGGCATTCAGGCACAAGGACGGACGTCCCTACGACACACCCTGACCAACGACGGGAGAGACGGATGAAACTGAACGATACGGTTCGCGCCGACATCGAGAAGTCCGTGCTGTGCTGGCTGGCGAGCGTCGATCCGTCGGGTTTTCCGAGCGTTTCGCCAAAAGAGATATGGACCGTTTTCGACGACACCACGCTCGTTGTCGCCGATATCGCATCGAACAACAGCGTCAGGAACATCCTTAAGCATCCGGCCGTGTGCCTGAGCTTCGTCGATATCTTCCGCCAGCGCGGTTTCAAGATACAGGGTCACGCCGACATCATCGCCCCGCACGACCCGGACTTCGCGCGCCTGGGCCCGGGGCTGGCCGCGATGGCGGGCGAAACCTTCAAAATTCGCCACATCATCCGGATCGACGTGCAACGGATCGCGCGGATCCTGGCGCCGAGCTATCGCCTCGACCCGGACATCGACGAGGACACGATGATGAAGCAGGCCTTCGCGACCTATGGCGTCCGTCCCGCCTGACCCGCACCGACGCAGTCCACTGTGTTTTCTCCACCCACCCGGGGCGGCGCCGGCGCCATGGCGACAGCGCAAGCGCCAAAATCTCCGACATTTCCAAAGATACATGTCGAATCGCGCAGGAAGTTGTAACGGATCGCTAACCTTAATCCGTGAGACTCTCCTTAAATGCGAACATGTGTCGCGAAAGGATTTGAACGCAACGCCCGAGGGGGCTTGGGGGGAAAACGATCGAGATGACGCTTTTGTCAGTGGCCGAACGGGCACGGGTCTGGCGTCTTCTCGCGCATACGGCCTGGCAGTCCATATTGCGATGGGTTCACGGCGGCCCTCTGTTTCGCTGGCGACCGTTTTCGGGCGCACCCGCGCGGCTCCTGATCGCGCCACAGGACCTGCGCACGGCAGACGGCACCAATGCGGCCGACATCTACGCCGGCCGGTTCGTCTTCGCCGGCCAGCAGATCGAAGCGAACGGACGCTCCCCCTTCGAGGTCGAGCCGCCGTCGCGCGACTGGGCGCGGGCGCTGCACGGCTTTGGCTGGCTGCGCCATCTGAAGGCCGCCGACACCGTTGTCGCGCGCCAGAATGCACGCGCACTCGTCGACGACTGGATGCGGTTTTGCGGCTACTGGCACGAAACCGGCTGGGAACAGCCGGTGGTGGCCCGGCGGGTGCTCGCCTTTCTGTCGCAATCGCCGCTCATCCTGGAAGACTGCGACCGGGAGTTCTATCGCCGCTTCCTGCGCTCGCTCGCACGCCAGGTGCGCTATCTCCGGCGCACGATGAACGAGACCCCGGACGGCGTCCCGCGCCTGACCGCGGCCATTGCCGTCGCGGCGGCCACCGTCTCCATGTCCGGACAGGGACGCTACGTCCGCCAGAGCCTGCGCCGTCTGGACCAGGAATTGAGCCGCCAGATCCTTGCCGACGGCGGGCATGTATCTCGCAATCCGGCGGCCCTTCTCGAAATCCTCGTCGATCTTCTGCCGGTGCGACACGCCCTGACCGTTCAGGGCCTGCCGACGTCCCAGGCGGTGATGCAATCGATCGACCGGATGATGCCGATGATCCGGTTTTTCCGCCATGGCGACGGCGCCTTCGCGCATTTCAACGGCATGGGACCGACCCCGGCGGATCTTGTTGCCACGGTCCTCGCCTACGACGACGCGCGCGGCGCGCCGCCCAGCAATGCCCCGCACTCCGGCTATCAGCGGCTCACCGCCGGCGACACTGTGGTCCTGATGGAGACCGGCTGCCCGCCGCCGCCGGCTCTCAGCCTGAACGCCCACGCCGGCTGCCTGTCCTTCGAAATGTCCTCGCGGCGCACCCGGCTGATCGTGAATTGCGGCGTCTCCTCCTCCGACCGGGGCACCTGGCGCACCGTCTCACGATCCACCGCCGCCCATTCAACGGCGACGGTCGACGACACATCCTCCGCACGCTTTCTCAACGATCCGCGCTACCGCGACTGGCTCGGCGCACCCATTGTCGCCGGGCCGACGCAAGTGCCCGTTTCCCGGGAGGAAGGGCCCGACGGTGTGCGCGTGGTCGCGAGCCATAACGGATACCAGGAAAGCCACCGCCTGCTGCATGAACGCGACCTGACGCTTGCCGCCGACGGCAGCGTGCTGGACGGAATCGACCGTTTCATGCCCACCGGAAAGATCCTGCGCGGCGATGAATTTGCCCTGCGGTTTCATCTGCACCCCGCGCTGAAGGCCAGCACCATCCGCGCCGGAACGGCGGTGCTGATCGTCGCTCCGGACGGCGAGGCCTGGGAGTTCGTCGCGCCCGGCTGCGAGACGGTCATTGAGGAATCTATCTATCTCTCCGACATCTATGGCCACCGGCGCAGCGAACAGATCGTGGTCTATGGCCGCGTCGCCCACCGCCGCGAGGCCGGCTGGCAGTTCTGCCGCACCGCCGCCCCGCGCGCCAATCGCCGTCGAGTCAGCGATGCGGGCGCGGAGGAACTGGATCTGTAGCGCCGGGACCAAATCGAAGACCCGGTCCCTGAATTCGGTGTCCGAAAGGCGTTTTTGCGCGGCTTTCCCGCTTCGCCGGCTTTCCGAAACCCGCGCTTCATGCTAGGCGCTTGGGCCTTCTCCCAATGCCCAACCGCCGAAGGAAAATCCGCATGGCCGTGGTGTCGAAACGCATTCCCGTTCCCGATCTGGTCCGCGTTAGGCGCGCGCTCCTGTCCGTCTCCGACAAGACCGGACTGGTCGACTTCGCCAGGGCGCTCGCGGAGCGCGGCGTCGCGCTGGTGTCCACCGGCGGCACACGGACAGCCCTTGCGGAGGCCGGCCTTGGCGTCAGCGACATTTCCGAAGTGACGGGATTTCCCGAGATCATGGACGGGCGCGTCAAGACGCTGCATCCGGCGGTGCACGGTGGCCTGCTGGCGATCCGCGATGACGCCGAGCACACGGCCGCGATGAAGGAACACGGCATCGAGGGTTTCGATCTCGTCTGCGTCAACCTCTATCCCTTCGAGGCAACGGTTGCGAGCGGTGCCGATTTCGCGACCGCCATCGAGAATGTCGACATCGGCGGACCGGCCATGACGCGCGCAGCGGCCAAGAACCACGCCTATGTCACGATGATCAGCGACCCGGCCGACTATGCCGGCGTGGTCGAGGCGATGGACCACAACGAAGGCCAGGTGCCGCTGGAACTGCGCAAGCGTCTGGCGCAAAAGGCGTTCGCGCGCACAGCCGCCTATGACGCGGCGGTCTCCAACTGGTTCGCGGCGGCGATCGACGAGCCGGCGCCGGCGCATGTGGCAATGGGTGGCGCGCTCGCCTCCGTCATGCGCTACGGCGAGAACCCGCACCAGCAGGCGGCCTTCTATACCACCCCGGAGCGGCGCAACGGCGTCGCCACCGCGCGGCAGGTGCAGGGCAAGGCGCTGTCCTACAACAACATCAACGACACGGATGCCGCCTTCGAACTGGTCAGCGAGTTCGACCCGACCGTCTCCGCCGCCGTCGCGATCATCAAGCATGCCAACCCCTGCGGCGTCGCCGTCGGCGACACGCTGCGGGCCGCGTACGAAAACGCGCTTGCCTGCGACCCGGTCTCGGCCTTCGGCGGCATCGTCGCACTCAACCGTCCGCTCGACGCGGACGCGGCCGCTGAGATCGTCAAGATCTTCACCGAGGTGATCATCGCCCCCGACGCCAGTGACGAAGCGATCCGGATCGTGGCGGCGAAGAAGAACCTGCGGCTGCTCGTGACCGGCGGCCTGGCGGACCCGCGCGCGGGCGGACGGATCGTCAAGTCGGTGGCCGGCGGCCTGCTGGTCCAGGACCGCGACACCGGCATCGTCGACGATCTCGACCTCAAGGTGGTGACCAGGCGCCAGCCGTCAGCTCAGGAACTGGCCGACCTCAAGTTCGCCTTTCGCGTTGCCAAACACGTGAAGTCCAACGCCATCGTCTACGTGAAGGACGGCGCGACAGCCGGCATCGGGGCGGGCCAGATGAGCCGCATCGACAGCGCGCGCATCGCCGCCCAGAAGGCGCAGGACGCCGCCGAGACCGCCGGCTGGGACGCACCGCGCACGCAGGGATCGGCGGTCGCCTCCGATGCCTTCTTCCCCTTCGCCGACGGTCTGCTTGCCGCAGCGCGCGCCGGTGCCACCGCCGTAATCCAGCCGGGTGGGTCGATGCGCGATCCCGACGTCATCGCCGCCGCCGACGAAGCGGGGCTCGCCATGGTCTTCACCGGGATGCGGCACTTCCGCCACTAACCGGTTCGACCATCCGCCAGGGCGAACGAAACGGGGTTTGCGTGACGTGCTTTGATTTTGCCCACCGCGCACCCCACATAACCCTGTATCCGCGATGCTTGACGCGAAAGGGGTAGGCTAATGGCGGCCAGCTATGAAAACTTCGGGATCGATCCGGAATATCTGGGACCCGAGGAGGAGCGCGAGGAAAAGGTCCGCACACGCATTTTCAAGGTCGCCCGCAAGGCCGCAGGTCAGATCCCTTTCATGGAAGACGTGATTGCTGCCTATTATTGCGCCCTTGATCCGGCAACGCCCGCCCGGGTGCGCGGCGCGATCCTTGCGGCTCTTGCCTATTTCGTCATGCCGCTCGACATGATCCCGGACATGCTGCTCGGCGTCGGGTTCACCGACGATGCGAGCGTGCTTCTGGGCGTTCTGGCGATGGTGCGCGCCCACGTCCGTGACGAGCATCTCGAAGCCGCCCGCAGCGCCCTCGACCCATCCCGCGGCAACACCGGGAAAGACACATCCTGACGGCTTTGCGACGGCGGCGCGACGCTCAGTCGCCGGCGTCGGGTCTGTCGGCCTGAGCGGAACGCGAACCCTGCCAGCATCCGGCCTGACGGCCTGCCAGCAGCCAGTAGACGAACCCGCCCACGAAACCCGCCGCAAGCACCACGAGACTTCCTTTCGGAAGGCCCGACGACGCCTGACCGCCAGTGTCCTGCATGGCCCAAATCCCGAGAGCGATCAGGCCGCCGGCGGCGAGATGAAAAACAACGCCGCGAAGCCTGAAGACCTCTGACACACACACTGCAAGAAGCGCCGGCACGAACGACAATCCGCCGATAACACTCGCCCCGACGAGCCCGGCACCGACAGCAGCGCCGACATCGGCCGGATGGGCATTTCCCGTCCAGGCCTGAAACAGGCCGAACGCCAGGAAGAACCCCGCCGCGACAAACGCGAGTATCATCGCGATCACGACGCGAATCGCCTGGGAAAAGACTGCGGCGGCATTGATCATGTCGCTCACGCACCCGGCCCGGCGGGAGCGCTTTCGAGCGCGACCCTGTCGCGGGCGCGCATGCGCTCGGATTCCGACTTGAGCTGACCGCAGGCGGCGAAGATATCCCGCCCGCGCGGGGTGCGGATCGGCGAGGCATAGCCGGCGTTGTTTACCACATCGGCAAAGGCCTCGATCTGCTCCCAGTCGGAACATTCATGACCCGAGCCCGGCCATGGATTGAACGGGATCAGGTTGATCTTGGCCGGAATGCCCCTGAGAAGCTGCACCAGCTTGCGCGCGTCGGCCAGGCTGTCGTTCACGCCCTTGAGCATCACATATTCGAAGGTGATCCGCCGGGCGTTGTTCAGTCCCGGGTAGGCCCGACAGGCATCGAGCAACGCGGCGATGTTCCACTTCTTGTTGATCGGCACCAGTTCGTCGCGCAATTCATCGCGAACCGCATGCAACGAAATCGCCAGCATGCAGCCGATTTCCGCGCCCGTGCGCGCGATTTCCGGAACGATACCCGAGGTCGACAGCGTTATGCGACGCTTGGACAGCGACAGGCCATCACCATCGGACGCGATCAGCAGCGCCTTCTTGACGTTGTCGAAATTGTAGAGCGGCTCGCCCATGCCCATCATGACGATGTTGGTGACAAGCCGGCCTTCGCTCGGCACCGCCGCATCCGCAGGCGTCTCGCCGCGCGGAAAATCGCCGAGGCGGTCGCGCGCGATCAGGATCTGCGAGAGGATTTCCTCCGCCGTGAGATTGCGCACCAGACGCTGCGTGCCGGTGTGGCAGAAGCTGCAGGTCAGGGTACAGCCGACCTGAGAGGAGACGCAAAGCGTCCCCCGGCCTTCTTCCGGGATATAGACCGTCTCGATCTCGACCGGACGTCCGGCGCCGCGCGGGGGAAAGCGGAACAGCCACTTGCGCGTACCGTCGTTGGAGATCTGCTCGGAGACGATCTCTGGACGCGCAATGGTGAAGGCATCGCCGAGCTGTGCTCGCAAATCCTTTGAAACGTTGAGCATGTCCGCGAAATCGGACACGCCGCGCACATACATCCAGTGCCACATCTGGGCAACCCGCATGCGCAGCTGGCGCTCGGGAACGCCAATGCCGGCAAGCGCCTCGGCCAGCTCGTCCCGGTCGAGTCCGATCAGTGTCGGTTTTTCAGCAGGCTTCGTCGTCGTGGCGGGAGCGGCCGCATTGCCGCGCCGCTTTTCGGGGCCGTCGATGTCGATCACGCTCATGATCCGGTTTCCAAAGGTTTGCGCGTCTTCAGGGTCCGGCGCGACAACGGCGCCGGGAGACCATGCAGCTGCAGGGTCACATCCATCCTGTCGAAGCCTAGCACGCCAGGCACCCGAGGTGCCCTGGAACGGAAAGGCCTTCGCCAACGCCGAAAGGCGGTGGCCTGAGCCACCGCCTTTCAACAGGACGTCTAGATATACGTCATCGCGAACAAATGCGAGTCCGATCGCCCGGACGCGCACCGTCGATGCTATTTACAAGACGAGTCCGCGGACCCGATCGCCGCCGTTACGCCGGACAGCGAGTAGGTGTAGGTCGTCTGCGTGCCGCGCGCGGAAACGCCCGACACGACCATTTCCCGACCGGCCTTCATGGCGGAAACGAGCTTGCGCTCCTCCGCCGGATTGGCCATCCAGGCGCCATCCTTCTTGGTGAACATCGTGAACTTCTGCCCGTCGACATCGACGGAAACAGACGATTGTTCCTTGAAGGAATAGCCAACGATCACGCTCGGCTCATTGTCGACGTTCTCGCCCGGGCGATTCGACACGAAGAAGAACACATCTCCGTGATTTCGATCGCTCGGCGCGAGTTTTGTGGGTTTCGAAAGCGCGTAGCAAACCTTTCCCTTGGCTCCGCCGTAGGAATAGGTCGCCCATGCGCTGTGCTGGCCGATCAGAGCCGGCGTCTGCGCCAGCGCTGCCGCGCTCGTCAAAACAAGCGCAAGAAGGGCCGGAATTAGCGTTCGTGCCTGCATCATCTCCTAACCGCTACTGCTCCCGTTGGATTTGGGTAAAACTTGCCAGGTTGGGATTACCTTGTCTTAAGGTTATCGCGCCGCAAGTTACGAAAGGGTTGATAGACGCTCACCAGAGTGTGGTCCCGCAAATGAAATCGTCGTGGCGTGAGGTGGATCGCGCCTCGTCTTCGTCTCGAAAGGCTTGAAAATGAACCACATTTCCTGCGCTTCCGCTTCTTGACGAGGAGCAATCCGATCAATTCCGGCGGTCAGAAAATGACGTTACGCCGCCTCGTCGGCGCGTTTGACCGGGCAACCTGCCCGCTTCGAACGCCCGTCCTTGCGGCCTATGGCCATTTCCCACACCGTATCAGCCTGGCTTACGGACCCGCACCCGATCGTGGCGCGACCTGCAAAACCCGATATGATCATGATGGGGAGCACGCTGCCTGTACAAATCGGGCGAGAGTGTGACATCACCCAAAAAGCGGGAAAAACCAAAACGCTATTGACGGATGCCGTCAAGGCGGGCTGTTGTGCCTGCAGGGATCAGGGCACGGTCGTGTGGTGATCGAGGCAACTTTCCAGGCGCCGGTGACGACACCCAACGCACCCCTCCTTTCGGGTGCGCATGCAGGAACGGAAAACGAAAAACAATGTGGAACACTGCCGACCAGCTTCCATGGACGGGTGAGGCCGCATAGACCGTGGCAAAGCCCGATCCTCTGACAGATCTTATCCGCCGCGTTGCCGAACAACGCGACAAGACCGCCTTTGCCGCGCTTTTCGATCACTTCGCGCCACGCCTGAAGTCCTATCTGGTGCGCCTGGGGGCCGATGCCGCGTCTGCCGAGGAACTGACACAGGAAGTGATGATCACCCTGTGGCGCAAGGCGCATCTCTTCGACGCAAGCCGGGCCACCGCGGCTACCTGGCTTTTCCGTATCGCCCGCAACCGGCGGATCGACGCGTTGCGGCGCGACCGCTCGGCCCTGCTCGACAAGGAAGACCCAAGCCTGAGGCCTGCAGCCCCCGAAGACCAGGACGACGAGCTCGATGCACGACTGCGCGAGGATCGCGTCCGCGAGGCACTTGCCTCGCTTCCGGAGGAACAGGCAGACCTCATTCGTCGCGCATTCTTCTCGGGGTTGTCGCACAGCCAGATCGCCGAGGACACCGGCCTGCCGCTCGGAACCGTAAAATCACGCATTCGCCTCGCCTTTGGCCGGCTGAGACGCATTCTGGAAGACGACGAAGCGATCGACACCGACTGACGCGCAGCCCGCGCGCACCGCAGCAGCGCCCGTGCACCAAGCAAAAGGGCCGCCGGCAGACACCGCGGCCCTTTGTTCATTCAACCAACCTTTTGATTTATCATCGCTTTATGACGAAACGCCAAGAATTCGGCAGATCTCGTCGAGCTGTTCGAGGGACGCATAGCGGATCTTGAGTTCGCCTGTGCCCTTGTCCTGCTTGTGCGCGATGGCGATCTTCAGACCGAGCGTATCGGTCAGCCGCTTTTCGAGCGCGCGCGTGTCGGCGTCCTTCTCGGCCTTTTCCGCCTTGCCCTTCGGCCCGGCCTTCTTGGCAAAGGCATCCGGGTCCTGCGCCAGCCGCTCGGCCTCGCGAACGTTCAGTCCCTTTTCGAGGATAAGCTCGGCCAGTGCGGCGGGATCTTCCGCCGTGATCAGCGCACGCGCGTGACCAGCGGTTAAAAGACCCTCGGCAAGGTAGTCCTTGACCGGATTGGGGAGCTTGAGAAGACGCAGCGTGTTGGCCACATGGCTGCGGCTCTTGCCGATGACCTTCGCCAGTTCGCTTTGGCTGTAGGAGAACTCCTGGACGAGCTGATCGTAGCCAAGACCCTCCTCGATCGGATTGAGATCGGCGCGCTGGACGTTCTCGATGATCGCCAGTTCCAGCGCTTCCTGATCGGTGACATCGCGCACCACCACGGGCACGACATGCAGTCCGGCCCGCTGTGCCGCCCGCCAGCGACGCTCGCCGGCGATAATCTCATACGCATTCTCGCGACTGGACACCGGTCGCACGAGGAGGGGCTGGACGATGCCCTTCTCGCGGATGGAGGAGGTAAGATCATCGAGATCCGCCTCGGTAAAGCTCTTGCGCGGGTTGCGCGGGTTGGCGGTCAGGAACTCGATCGGCACACGGCGCGTGTCGCGCGGCGGACGCGGATCCGCGGGCGGCTCGGTCCCCACCTCCCCGATCAGCGCGGCCAGACCCCGCCCGAGCCGCTTCTTCTTTCCACCGTCGTCGTCAGCCATTTCGCTCACTCGTCACCCATGCGCGGTTGCGCTTGTTGTATTTGACCATTTCATTCGTCGCATCGTTGCGCATCCGAATCGGACGCCCCGCATGGCAACCCTCTTACGCGGCCACACCGCGCAAGGCCCGCTCCCGCTGGATGATCTCAGACGCCAGCCGCAGATAGGCCTGACTGCCCGAACATTTCAAATCGTAGAGCAACGCCGGCTTGCCGTAGGATGGCGCTTCCGACACCCGTACATTGCGCGGGATGATCGTCTCATAGACCGCATCCCCCATCGTCTCGCGCACATCCGCGACCACCTGGTTGGAGAGATTGTTGCGGCTGTCGAACATCGTCAGCACGATGCCGTGAATGGACAGTTCCGGGTTCAGCGCCGCCTTCACCTGCTCGACCGTGCTCAGCAACTGGCTGAGACCCTCCAGCGCGAAAAACTCGCACTGCAGCGGCACCAGGATCGAATGGGACGCGGACAGGGCATTGATCGTCAAAAGGTTCAACGAAGGCGGGCAGTCGATCAGCACATAGCTGAAATCAAATCCGCCATCACCCCGTTCACCATGGGCCATCTCGGACACCGCCGAGCGGAGACGATGCGCCCGGTCGGTCCGCGATGCGATTTCCAGTTCGACACCCAGAAGATCCATCGTCGAGGGCGCCACCCACAGACGCGGCACCGCCGTGTCCTGAATCGTTTCGGCAAGGGAACACTCGCCTGTCAGAACATCGTAGGTCGAAAGATCCCGCGCCCGACGATCGATGCCGAGACCCGTGGACGCATTGCCCTGGGGATCGAGATCGACCACAAGCACGCGCTCGCCGATCGCGGCAAGCGCCGTTCCAAGATTGATGGCGGTCGTCGTCTTGCCGACCCCGCCCTTCTGATTGGCCAGCGCCAGAACGCGCGGCGATTGAGGAAGCATGCTCATCCGGGTCTAACCTTTCCCTGTCGCGCCGCAGGGCCGGATCCGCTTGAGTATCAAGAGCCGGCTGTCGGGGTCGATAAGGCTGTTCTGTTCTACCATGTCGAAGTCCCAGGCGTCAGACGCTTGCGTGACCTCATCGCGAAAATTTTTCCCCTTGTGGAAAATTGCCAGCGCGCCGTGGCGCACGAAAGGCTCGGCGAAGCCGCACAAACCCGACAGATCCGCCAGAGCCCGCGCCGACACGGCCTGAATCGGGGAGGATCCGGAAGATGCCAACTCTTCCGCCACGGCTTCGATGCGGTCGGCATGCACCGTCGCGGGACATCCGGTTTCCCGGATCACCGCACGAAGAAAGGCGACCTTGCGCTGATTGCTTTCCACAAGGTGCACATGACCGCGGCCAGCGCTCTCCGCATTCTGCATCAGGGTGATCGCCGTCACCAACCCGGGAAACCCGGCGCCGCTGCCGAGATCGACCCACTGTCGCGCACCCTCGGCCGCCTTGAGCACCTGGAGACTGTCGGCCACATGTCGGCGCCAGACGTCCGGCAATGTGGAGGGCGCAACGAGATTCTGGGCCTTTTGCCAGCGCATCAGGAGATCGACGTAGATCCTCAGTCGCTCTTCTGTTTCACGTGAAACGGGGAAAACATCGTGGAGAACCTGGGGACTGTCTGTGACAGACACGTCTGCGGGTCGGCTCATGCCGCCGCTCCCGGCCGATCCGCGCGTCGCCGGACATGCGACAAGAGCAGGCTCAGCGCCGCCGGCGTCACCCCGTCGATCCGCGCGGCCTGGCCGAGGGTTTCCGGACGCACGGCATCAAGTTTCTGCCGCGCCTCGTTGGACAGCCCGCGCACGGCGGCATAGTCCAGATCCTCCGGCAACACCAGGGCCTCGTCCCGGCGAAGCGCGTCGATGTCCGCCGCCTGTCGCTGGAGATAAACCGCATAGAGCGCGTCGATCGCGACCTGCTCGGCGCTTGTTCGGTTCAGAGCCGCGATCTCGTCCGGCCACAAAGCCGCCAGCCGGTCGAGATCAATATCGGGATAGGACAGCAGCTCGAAAGCGGAGCGGCGCACGCCGTCCTGATTAATCGGCAGGCCGGCCCGGCGTCCAACCTCGGGCGTGGCAGTCAACCCTTCGAGGACCGCGCGGGTCTCGGCAAGAGACGCGCATTTCGTTTCGAAAGCGACTCGACGCAGCGCACCGACACACCCGAGCTCGAGGCCGAGCGGGGTCAGACGCTGATCGGCATTGTCGGCCCTCAGCGACAGACGGTATTCGGCGCGCGAAGTGAACATCCGATACGGTTCCGAAACCCCGCAAGTGACGAGATCGTCGATCATCACACCGATATAGCCCTGGTCGCGACCGAAGACGATTTCCGCACCGCCACCCACGGCCCGCGCGGCATTCAGCCCCGCGACGAGCCCTTGCGCCGCCGCCTCCTCATATCCGGTGGTGCCATTGATCTGGCCTGCGAGGAAGAAACCGGCGACCCGCCGGGTTTCAAGTGTCCGGCGCAATTCGCGCGGATCGATGTGATCGTATTCGATGGCATAGCCGGACTTGATCACCGACACGTTTTCCAGACCCGGAATGGTCTTGAGGAACGCGAGCTGCACATCCTCCGGCAATGAAGTCGAAATCCCGTTCGGATAGACCGTGTGATCATCCAGCCCTTCCGGCTCCAGAAAGATCTGGTGCCCGTCGCGGTCGGCAAAGCGCACGACCTTGTCCTCGATGGACGGGCAATACCGCGGCCCCTGCCCGCTGATATGGCCGGCGTACATCGCGGAGCGCCCGAGGTTCGCCCGGATGATCTCATGCGTTTCCGGCGTCGTGCGGGTGATGTGGCAGGAGATCTGCGGTGTCTCGATGGCGCCCGTCAAGGTGGAGAATGGTTCCGGCTCCGAATCGCCCTTTTGCTCATCGAGCCCCGACCAGTCGATGCTTCGGCCATCGATCCGCGCCGGCGTGCCTGTCTTCAATCGACCAAGCTCGAAGCCGTGCTCGAGCAGCGACGCCGCAAGCCGTCGCGCCGGCGGATCGCCCGCTCGCCCGGCCGGGATCTTGCGGTCGCCGATATGGATTACACCACGCAGGAAGGTTCCCGTGGTCAGGACGACGGCGCCGGCGGACAGCTCCGACCCGTCGGCGAGCCGCACACCCGTCACTCGGCCATCGGACACCAGAAGCTCGGCCGCTTCACCCTCGATGACCTCGAGATTGTCCGTCTCGCGGATCGCGTCCTGCATCGCGGCTCGATAGAGCGCCCGGTCGGCCTGGGCACGGGGCCCGCGGACCGCCGGACCCTTGCGCCGGTTGAGCATGCGGAACTGAATGCCCGCCTTGTCCGCGACCCGCCCCATCAGCCCGTCGAGCGCATCGACCTCACGCACCAAGTGGCCCTTGCCCAGGCCGCCAATCGCCGGATTGCAGGACATCACGCCGACGGTCGCAAAGCTGTGGGTCACCAACGCAGTGCGCGCGCCCATGCGCGCGCTGGCCGCCGCAGCCTCGCAGCCTGCGTGACCGCCACCGATCACGATCACATCCAGACCCGGAACGGCCTGCTGCGATCCCTTCGAACGCATCGCGTCCGCCATTGTCACGTCTCCGATTGCACGGGATGAAGGTGGCCGCCCCTACGGCGTTCACATCACCCTGCTGTCGACCTTGAAGCGATTCCCCGCCCGTTAGAACCGCGGGTCAAGGATGATATCGATGAGCCCCCGATCGCACCGGCGACTAGCCGACCACGAGCGGGCCCCGAAAAACCGCCGACCGCAGAATTCCGTCCCTGATATCCAATCCCCACGGTGCGGTCAAAACAACTTCCGCCAAGTCAGGCCAAAACGACAGCGCAAATATCAGGCTAAATCGACCGGTCACCAGTCTCTGGTCGGGCGTTTGGGTGCGAACACGCGCATCGTTTCGGATGAGTCTTCATTACGGTTTAGAATCGACCTCGATTTTCCGCTGTTTCACGTGAAACGCTCGTTTACTTGCCGATACAAAATTCCGCGAAAATCACATCCAGAAGATCCTCAACCCCGACCCGTCCCGAAATACGTCCGAGTGCATCCGCAGCCGATCTGAGATCCTCGGCGCGCAGTTCGAGCGGTCGATCGGCAGATATCGCCGCCGAAAGCGATTCCCGCGCAACGGCTATCCAGCCACGATGCCGATCCCGCGTGGCCACGGGGTCGGATGACGTTCCGGCGGTGTCACGGGCAAATGAGCCGAGCGACGAAATCAGGGACACCAGCCCGGCCCCCGTTCGCGCCGAAACCCGAAACAAGGAGGCATCGTCATCCTGGATCGCCGCGGACGGTTCCTGCCGCGCAAGGTCGACCTTCGTTTCGATCGTCCAGACAGGCGCAGCCATGTCAGGTGCCGCGTCGCCCTCCTGGTCGGCTTCGTCAGGATCGATCAGCCACAAAACAAGATCGGCATCGGCGGCGCGTTGCAGCGCACGGCGTATCCCCTCGCGCTCGACCTCCCCCTCGGCCTCGCGAATTCCGGCTGTATCGATCAACGTCACGGGATAGCCGGCCAGATCGAGGTGCACCTCGATCACGTCCCGCGTGGTTCCGGCTTCTTCGGTAACGATGGCGACATCGCGCTGCGCGATCGCATTGAGCAGGCTCGACTTGCCGGAGTTGGGCCGACCCAGCAAGGCAACCTGGATGCCCGACCGCAACCGCTCCGCTCCACGAGAGCGGGCGACATGCGCATCGATTTCGTCACGCAATCCTTCGGCCTCCGGCCAGATACGATCCGCAACACTGCCTGGCACATCGTCTTCGTCAGCAAAGTCGAAATCGGCCTCGATCATGGCACGCATCCGAATCAATCGGCGACGCCAGTCGTCATAGACGGCACCCAGCGCTCCGCCCATCTGGGAGACAGCCTGGCGCCGTTGCGCCTCGGTCTCCGCATGTATGAGATCGGCAAGCCCTTCCGCTTCCAGCAAGTCCAACCGGTCGTTGTCGAACGCGCGGCGGGTAAACTCCCCCGCTTCCGCCGCCCGGTAGCCTGGAAGGCGTCCAAGCACCCTCAGCAGTGCGGCCACGACCGCCCGTCCGCCGTGGCACTGGATCTCCGCGACATCCTCTCCGGTAAAGCTCGCAGGACCGGGAAACCACAGCACAAGGCTTGCGTCGATAAGCTCTCCGGTTTCGGGATCATGCAGCCGGGCAAGCGTTGCCTTTCGCGGTTCCGGGAGCCGCCCCATCATCGTTTCGAAGGCGACTCGAGCGTCGCGCCCCGAGACCCGCAGGACCGCGACGCCCGTCGGCAGTCCGCCGCTCGACAAGGCGTAGACCGTGTCCCGCTGCATGCCGTGACCCCTCTGCGCTATCTCTGTCATCAGTGTCCGTTTTCCCTCCGCGAAACCCGCGGTTTCGAAGCTGACTGCACGGCACCGCACGGGATCACCGCCTCCCGGCTTGTTCCTTCGCGCGCGTACGTTACCTTCATGCAGATGGACGGGACGGACCGAGATGTCATCGCCCGTCGCGACCACCTCATTACCGGGAACCCTCATGACCGACAACCGCCTTGCCAATGCCACAAGCCCGTACCTGCTCCAGCACAAGGACAATCCGGTTGCCTGGCGGCCCTGGGGCCCGGAGGCCCTTGCCGAGGCGCGCGATGGCGGCAAGCCGATCTTGCTGTCGGTCGGTTACGCCGCCTGCCACTGGTGCCATGTCATGGCGCATGAAAGTTTCGAGGACCCGGACATCGCGGAAGCAATGAACACCCTCTTCGTCAACATCAAGGTCGACCGCGAGGAACGTCCGGACATCGACCAGATCTACATGAGCGCGCTCCATGCGCTTGGGGAACAGGGCGGCTGGCCGCTGACCATGTTCTTGACCAGCGAAGCGGAGCCGTTCTGGGGCGGCACATATTTTCCGAAGACAGCCCGTTGGGGCAGACCCGGTTTTGGCGATGTTCTCGAGGCCGTGTCGAAAGCCTATCAATCGGATCGCGACCGAATCGACCAGAACTGCGACAGCCTGATGGCGCATCTGCGGGCCACCGCCAACGGATCCGGCTTGGAATCCGGCGGTCAAGCCTTACCACGCGGCCTTGCGACAACCGCGGGTTTGAAGCTTGCGGAGCTAACTGACCCGGTCAATGGCGGGACCAAGGGCGCCCCGAAATTCCCCCAGGCAAGCGTGATGGAGCTGATTTGGCGTGCGAGCCTGCGCTCGGGCAACGCCGATGCGCGCGCCGCCTGCATCCTCTCACTGGAACGCATGAGCAACGGCGGGATCTACGATCACATCGGCGGCGGCCTCTCGCGCTATTCCGTCGACCAGCGTTGGCTCGTTCCCCATTTTGAAAAGATGCTCTACGACAACGCGCAATATCTGTCGCATCTGGCCCTGGTCGGGAGCGCAGATCCCGATCCGGATCATGCCGCATTGTTCCGCCGGCGAATCGACGAGACCGCAGCCTGGATTGAACGGGAAATGGGGGTCGAGGGTGCTTATGCCGCAAGCCTCGATGCCGACACCGAAGGCGAGGAAGGCAAGACTTATGTCTGGACCCCGGGCCAGGTCGCGAACGTTCTCGGAAAAGCCGATGCCGTTGCCTTCAACCGTGTCTACGACATTTCCCCTGCGGGAAATTTCGAGAGCGCGAATATCCCCAACCGCCTGACGCGCACCGACGATCCCGACGATCCGACGGACGAGACCACACTGAGGAGCTGGCGGGAACACCTGCTCGAGGCACGCAACAAACGCGCGCAGCCTGCCCGCGACGACAAGATCCTGGCCGACTGGAACGGGCTCCTGATCGCGGGCCTTGCGCGGGCGGCTGATCCTGTTTCACGTGAATCGCTCCGTAACATGGCGATCGGCGCGTACCGCTTCATCATGGACCGCATGATCACCGACACCGGCCTCGCCCACGCCTTGCGGGCGGACACAATGGTTGCACCAGGGTTCGCGACCGACCACGCCGCCATGATGCTGGCCGCCCTCGCGCTCGCCGAGACATCCCGCAGTTCGAAGGAGACCAATGGCTATGTCCGAGATGCAGAACGTCTGGCAGCCTTCCTCGACCGGCATTACCGGCACGAAACCGGGGGATACTATCTCACGTCCGACCGCGCCGAGGATCTGATCGTACGACCCTACTCCGCAATGGACGAAGCGACCCCGAACGCCAATGCCATGGTGGCCGAAGCGTGTATCCGTCTGTGGCACCTGACTGGTGATAATAGCCACCGCGACACAGCCGATGCGATCTTTACCTCCTTTGCCGAAGCGATCCCGAAAAACGTCTTCGGCACGGCCGGACTCCTGAACGCACTCGATACACTGGAAAACGGTGTGTTGGCGGTGATCGTCACCGAAACCGGCGCGCGGGACACGGCGTTCGATCAGGCACTCCTCGCGCTTGGCGACCCGGCGATTGTCCGCCGAACGATTTCAGCGGAAGACCGCGCCTTCGCAGACGACCACCCGGCGGCAGGCAAGGAAATGAGGGAAAGCCGGCCGACCCTTTACCTTTGCGCGGAAGGGCGCTGCGGCCCCCCCGTCACCGACTGCAGCGGTTTGGCCGGTCACCTTCGCGATCTGCGCGGGCATTGAAACGCTCGCCCGACAATCGATACAAGACATGCGGGCGCAAGGGGTGATCCTCGGGAACTGCCGGGTGTCCGAAAGCCCCAGTCGTATCCTCCGTCATGCCAAGACGCTTCATCACCCGCCGTGAAGGCGCATTAGGGACGGCGGTGAAGGAGATGATCTCCCGAAGCCGGAGGGTTTCGAATCCGAATCGAAGCCACGCCATCGCTGCCTCCGTGGCATAGCCCTGGCCCCAGGCATAACGTGCGAGCCGCCAGCCGATCTCGAGCGTATCGGGCACCGGAACATCGGGCGCCGGACGGTTCAGCCCGACAAACCCCAGAAACGCACCGCTCGCCTTTTCCTCCACGGGCTGGAAGCAGATCCCGTCGGTTTCCGCCTTTTCCATCGCCCGCAGGATCAGCGCATCGCTTTCCTCCCGGCTGAGCGTCGCGGGGAAATAGCGCATTACACAAGGATCGGCATTAAGGGCGGCAAAAGGCGCGCGATCCGCCTCGCGCCAGGGACGCAGGATCAAGCGGTCGGTTTCCAGTGTTACGCCCGTCATATCGCATGTCTCTTATTGTTGCAGAACCGAATCGACCTGATTCACGTGAAACACAACGCAAAACACCCGCAAGCGACCTGCGGGTGTTCCACGTGAATCCGTCGTCGCGCCGGGCGCGACAATCGCGAACAATCAGGTGTTCATGCTGTCGAAGAAATCGTCATTCGACTTGGTCTGGCGCAGCTTGTCGAGCAGGAATTCAATGGCATCTACCGTGCCCATCGGATTGAGGATCCGGCGCAGAACGAACATCTTCTTGAGCTGAACCGGGTCGACCAGAAGCTCTTCCTTGCGGGTGCCGGAGCGCTGAATGTCGATGGCCGGAAACACGCGCTTGTCGGAGATCTTGCGGTCGAGGATGATCTCGGAATTGCCCGTGCCCTTGAACTCCTCGAAGATCACCTCGTCCATGCGGCTGCCGGTATCGATCAGCGCGGTCGCAATAATCGTCAACGACCCGCCCTCTTCGATGTTTCGCGCCGCACCGAAGAAGCGCTTCGGGCGCTGCAGCGCATTGGCATCGACACCGCCGGTCAACACCTTGCCCGAGGACGGAACAACGGTGTTGTAGGCGCGACCGAGGCGCGTGATCGAATCGAGCAGAATGACGACGTCACGGCCGTGCTCAACGAGACGCTTGGCCTTCTCGATGACCATTTCGGCGACCTGGACGTGACGGACCGCCGGTTCGTCGAACGTGGACGACACAACCTCACCGTTGACGGTGCGCTGCATGTCGGTGACTTCTTCCGGCCGCTCATCGATCAGCAGCACGATAAGATAGCATTCCGGATGGTTGGTGGTGATCGCCTTTGCGATGTTCTGGAGGACCACCGTCTTGCCGGTGCGCGGCGGAGCAGTGATCAGCCCACGCTGGCCCTTGCCGAGCGGTGCGACGAGGTCGATGACCCGGGCCGTGAAGTCCTTGCCGTCGGGCAATTCGACTTCCATCTTCAAACGCTCGTCGGGATAGAGCGGCGTCAGATTGTCGAAATGGACCTTGTGACGAGCCTTGTCCGGATCCTCGAAATTGATCTTGTTGACCTTGAGCAGCGCGAAATAGCGCTCCCCGTCCTTCGGGCTGCGAATCTCCCCCTCGACCGTATCGCCGGTACGCAACGAAAAACGTCGGATCTGAGAGGGGGAAATATAAATATCATCCGGCCCGGGAAGATAATTGGCATCGGGCGACCGCAAGAACCCGAAACCGTCCTGAAGCACCTCGACAACGCCCTCGCCGATAATATCGACGTCCTGGGTAGCCAATTGCTTCAATATTGCGAACATCAGCTCCTGCTTGCGCATGGTGCTTGCGTTCTCGACCGCATGTTCCTCCGCGAAGGCAAGAAGTTCGGTCGGCGTCTTGATCTTGAGATCTGAGAGTTTCATTTCCCGCATGGGCTAGGGAGAGTCTTCTTCTGGAGTGAATGGATGCAAACGATCCGCATGCAGCGACAAGGCAAGTGGATCATACGACAGAAAGGTTGGGGATTCCGTGGGTCAAAAGCCGACTTCTCGAAGCGGCCTGATCTCGCAGCGTGTCCGCAAAAGAACCCTGAGACCATACCCAATGGATTTGAGGTTCCCGGAAACTACATTTTTAATCGACCGAGAGCAAGCGCGATTCCGTACTTCCATCGGATTAAATCCCGGAACTATCAGTCTTACACCAGGAAGACCCTGCGGCAGGTGCGAAACACGACCTCAGAACGGTTTGATCACCACCAAAATGACAATCGCGACCATCAGCAAAGTCGGAACTTCATTGATGAAGCGATAATGACGATGGCTGCGTGTGTTCCGGTCGGCCGCAAACACCTTCACGCAGCGCGCGAGATACCCGTGATATCCGCTCATGACCAGGACCAGCGCCAGCTTGGCGTGAAACCAGCCGTCGCGAAAAAAACCGCCCTCAAAAGCGACCCACAACCCGAACACCCAGGTTGCGATCATCGCCGGCGTCATGATCGCCTTGAGCAGGCGCCGCTCCATGACCTTGAAGGTCTCGCTCTGCTGCGTCCTCGTCTCCGTCTCTGCGTGATAGACGAACAATCGCGGCAAATAGAACAGCGCCGCCATCCAGGCGATCACCGACATGATGTGCAGGGCCTTGAGCCAGAGATACAGCATGCGCTCGTCAGCCTCTGGGATCCGGGGTGGCGCGAACCCGTTCGATCATGCGGCGCACATTGTCCGGATCCGCATCCGGCGTCACGCCATGACCGAGGTTGAACACAAGCGGTCCATCGCCGAGGGTCCTGAGGACCTGATCGACACCGTCGTCGAGCGCCTGGCCGCCCGCGACAAGCCGCATGGGATCGAGGTTTCCCTGCACCGGCACCAGCTTTTGCACGTCCTGCGCCAGGTCGGCCGGAACTGTCCAGTCAAGACCGATCGCATCGACACCCGTCTCTGCGATATAGGTCTTCAGCCGCGCGGCCGACGCCTTTGGGAACCCGATGATCTTGGCATCGGGCACCACCGCCTTCACGCCCTTGACGATCGCCTTTGCCGGCGCGATCGACCAACGCGCGAACCCGGCATCGTCGAGAACGCCCGCCCAGGTATCGAACATCTGCACCGCATCCGCTCCCGCCTCGAACTGACGGATCAGATAACGGATCGATGCCGGAACCAGCTGGTCGATAAAGGACTGCATCAGGTCAGGGTCGCGATAGGCGCCGATACGCGCGGCCGTTTGGTCCGGAGTGGTGTGGCCAGCCACAGAATAGCAGGCGACCGTCCAGGGTGCCCCACAAAACCCGAGAAGCGTCGTTTCGTCTGACAACTCCGCCCTCAGCCGGCGAACCGTCTCGATCACCGGATTGAGATGGTCCTCCGCGCGTCCCTGATCGAGCCTGTCGACCAGTTCGGACTTGAGCGGATCGAGCACCGGTCCACGCCCTTCCTCGAAGCGAACGGGGTATCCAAGCGCGTCCGGGACGACGAAAATATCGGAGAACAGGATTGCCGCATCAAAACCGTACCGACGAATGGGCTGAAGGGTCACTTCTGTCGCCAGATCGGTGTCATAGCAAAATTCCAGAAAATTAACCTTCTTTGAACGAACGGCGCGGTATTCAGGAAGGTACCTGCCGGCCTGTCGCATCATCCAGACGGGAGGCGGCCACAGCCGATCTCCTTCGAGCACACGCATGACCCGTCGCGAGCTTGTCTGAGACACGAATAACTCCCTTTAAAAAGAAAAGAATCCTGAATCTGGATTCTGTTGTTTTTGTTTGTCGGTGGACATCCGGGATTGCCGGTTGTCGACACCTCTCCACATGACTCATTCATGGCGAACCTGTCGAGGAGTTTTGCCTGAAAAGAGTCGTGTGCCAACCGGTGACAACCCGGATTCCGACAATTCTTTCAAACCGGTGCGTCATGGTTAACTTCTTGTTAACCTTTGAGTCGTTCGCTCCGTTTCTGGGGACGACGCAAGAACAAGCCGCTTGTCCCCATTCCAGGCAACACTTTCGGATCCGGTTCCCGCGCTCATGTGAATTGTTGATTGTTTCTGCGCTTCGGGCATGGTGAGCGAGCATTCGCCGACTTGTACCCAGGACGGGTACCTTTATGAACATCAAATGCATGACACGGGGATAACAACTTGGGAAAATCCCGTAACTTCTTTCATTTGCACATGGTTTCTGATTCCACCGGCGAGACGTTGATGACGGTGGCCCGGGCGGCGACGGCGCAATATGAAGATGTGCAGGCGATCGAACACGTCTATCCACTGATGCGCGGGCTTCGTCAGCTCGACGATGCGATCGCGGAAATCGAAAACACGCCGGGCATCGTCCTGTACACGCTGGTTGATGCCGAACTGGCCGAGCGGCTGGAAAAGGCGGGCCGTGCACTCGGGATTCCCTGCGTCAATATCCTGTCGCCGGTGTTTTCGGTTTTTCAGTCTTATCTGAACGTGCAATTGACCGGTCGCGTCGGCGGACAGCATGCGCTGGACGCCGACTATTTTCACCGCATCGACGCGCTGAACTTCACGATGATGCACGACGATGGTCAGGTTCCCGATGATCTGGACGACGCCGATGTGGTTCTTCTGGGGGTCAGCCGCACGTCCAAGACACCGACCTGCATCTATCTCGCCAATCGCGGGATCAAGGCTGCGAACATCCCCATTGTTCCTGAGATTCGGCTTCCTTATCAGTTGTACGAAGTGCACCGGGCGATGGTGGTCGCGGTGATTGCATCGGTGGAACGCATACAGCAGGTTCGGCAGAACCGGATCCTGTCTCTCAATGCGGCGAATTTCGCCAATGAAAGCTATGTCGACCGTCGCGCCATTGCCGCGGAAATCGCGGCAACCCGAAAACTCTGCGCCGAACGCGGCTGGCCGGTGATCGATGTCACGCGCCGGTCGATCGAGGAAACCGCCGCCGAAATCATGAGTCTGTACCGGGCACACAAGAACGCTCTGGAACGGCCGCCATCCCCCTGATATGGCCGCAACGAACAGAAATTCTCTGTCGATCCGATCCCTTTTCCTGAAACTCCGGGCCCAGTCATGACCGAAATCGTTCTTGCCAGTGGAAGCCGCATTCGTGGCGAGCTTCTTCGCAACGCCGGCTTGCGCTTCTCCGTCGATCCCGCCGATGTCGATGAGCGCGCTATCGAGGAGCCGCTTTTGCGAAGCGGTTTTTCGCCCGTCGACATCGCCACGGTTCTGGCCGAGGCGAAAGCACAGGCGGTAAGCGAACGGCATTCCGGCGCATTTGTGATCGGCGCCGATCAGGTCCTGGAGTTCGAGGGCGGCCGGCTGACCAAACCGGAGAATATGGAGGCCGCCCGCCGTCAGTTGCTCGCCATGTCGGGCAAGACGCATGCGTTGCATTCGGCTGTCGTGCTAGCGCGCAATGGAGAAACGCTCTGGCGCCATGTCGGAACGGTGCGCCTGAAGATGCGGGATTTCGGCCCGGCCTTCGTCGGGCGCTATCTGGCCCAGGTCGGGGACGCCGCGCTGACCAGCGTCGGCGCCTATCAGTTGGAAGGTCCGGGCGTGCAGCTGTTCGAGACCATCGACGGCGATTATTTTTCCGTTCTCGGACTTCCCCTCCTGCCGCTGCTTGCCAGGCTGCGCGACGAAGGGGCAATCGAGGCATGACCAGACGTGCTGCCATCACCGGATATCCGGTCGCTCATTCGCGCTCGCCGCTCATTCACGGATACTGGCTGAAGCGGCACGGCTTGGACGGCACCTACGAGCGGATAGCGGTCGAACCCGAAACGGCGAAAGCGTTTTATCGCGGTTTCGCGGGTAGCGGACTGATCGGCTGCAACGTCACCGTCCCGCACAAGGAAGTGGCCGCCGCCTGTTGTGATACTCTGGATGACGCGGCACAGGCCATGGGCGCTGCCAACACCCTCTGGCTCGGCGACGGCGGACGACTGATAGGCGCCAATACCGACGGTCTCGGCTTTCTGGGAAACCTCGATCAACATGCACCGGGCTGGGCGGGGCGGTGCGACACAGCGCTTGTGCTTGGTGCCGGCGGCGCCGCGCGCGCGATTGTCTGGGCTCTTGCCTCCCGCGGTGTGGAAAAGGTGCTTGTCGCCAATCGTACGCTGTCGAAAGCCGAGGATTTGGCGAACCGTTTCGCCTCCGTCGCAACAGCCGTTTCCTGGGACTATCTTGCGGATATCCTGGGGAGATCGGATCTTGTGGTGAACACCACGTCGCTTGGCATGGACGGCCAGCCGCCGCTCGATCTGGATCTGTCTCCCCTGCCGGTCGACGCGCTGGTGACCGATATCGTCTATGCGCCGCTGATCACGCCATTGTTGCAGGCCGCGCGCGACCGGGGAAACCCGACGGTCGACGGGTTGGGCATGCTGCTCCACCAGGCGGTTCCGGGCTTTGAACGCTGGTTCGGGGTGCGGCCCGAGGTTGATGATGCCTTGCGCGATCTCATTCTGGCCGATCTGGGGGTCTCCTCGTGATCGTTGTCGGTCTCACAGGGTCCATCGGCATGGGGAAATCGACAACGGCCGCGATGTTCGCGGCCGCGGGTGCGGCCGTTTACGATGCGGATGCCGCAGTTCACGATCTTTATCGCAGTGAAGCTGCGCCGGCGATCGACGCCGCCTTTCCCGGTACCGTGATCGAGGGTGTCGTCGATCGAAAGGCGCTTGGCGCGCGTGTGATTGGCAAGCCGGCGGAAATGAAGCGTCTGGAGGCGATCGTCCACCCGCTTGTTCGCGCCCGGGAGATCGCTTTTCTGGATGCAGCGAAAACCTCCGGCGTGCGCGTCGCCATACTCGATATTCCGCTGCTGTTTGAAACCGGCGGGGAAGCGCGCGTTCATGCCGGTGTCGTCGTCACCGCGGCGGCCCGGGTGCAGCGGGCCCGCGTTCTGGCCCGTCCGGGCATGAGCGAGGAGACGTTTGCCGCAATTCTGGCCAAGCAGATGCCGGATACGGAAAAGCGTCGCCGTGCGCACTTCCTTGTGGACACGGGCCACGGCAAGCCGCATGCCGACCGGACGGTCCGCGCGATTCTGCGCGCCCTTGCTGGTCTTGGCTGAGCAGACCGCTTGCGCCTCACGTGTGGAAAAGCCGGGGATCCCTGGTGGAATGACGTCGTACGGCTTGAGCACCCCGTCTGCCGCGCCAACACTGTGTTCGGTGAGACCGTACCGCCCTGCTGAAACCGGTCCGTTGCCATCAACGAGAAAGCTCTGCCGCCATGCGTCGTGAAATTGCCTTCGATACCGAAACCACGGGGCTCGACCCGCGAAACGGCGACCGTCTCGTCGAGATCGGCGGCGTGGAACTGATCAATCACGTGCCGACGGGTCGCACCTATCACGCCTACCTAAATCCCGAACGCGACATGCCGATCGAGGCGTTCAATGTGCATGGCCTTTCGGCGGAGTTCCTTGCCGACAAGCCAAGGTTTGCAGAAATTGTGAAGGAGTTTCTCGAGTTCGTCGACGATGCGATTCTCGTGATTCACAATGCGGCGTTCGACATGGGCTTCATCAACATGGAACTTGCTCGGATGGATCTGGGTCCGTTTCCGAACGAGCAGGTGCTCGACACGCTGGCGATCGCACGGCGCAAGCATCCCGGATCTCCGGCCTCGCTCGACGCGCTGTGTTCACGCTACGGAATCGACAATTCCCGACGCACCAAGCATGGCGCATTGCTTGATTCCGAGATCCTGGCGGAAGTCTACATCGAACTTATTGGCGGCAAGCAGGCGGGACTTGCGCTGTCGGTGGAAGACGAAGCCGACTATTCCGGATCCGATTCAAGGCGAAAGCGCGCTCCGGCGCGCCCGCGTCCCGAGCCCATGTCTCCGCTCTTGAGCGATTCGGAGATCGAAATGCATCGCGCCTTTGTCTCCGGGATGGGCGAGGCAGCGCTTTGGCGGCGCTACGACGCCGACTGAGCCTTTTGCGTGTCTCTCATCAATGAAAACGCCCGCGAATCGATCCGCAAGCGAATCCTTTCACGGGCGCTAATATGTTTGTGGGCGGTCTTCCGTCGCCTCAAAGCATCGACGGCAGCACGCGGTCCGGCGGACGATGGCCGTCCATGAAGGTCTTGATGTTGATGATCACCTTCTCGCCCATGTCGATGCGGCCCTCGATCGTGGCCGAGCCCATGTGCGGTAGAAGAACCACCTTGTCGGAGGCCACGAGCTTCGGATTCACCGCCGGCTCGTGCTCGAACACGTCAAGGCCGGCGCCGGCGAGTTGGCCGGTTTCCAGCTGGCGGATCAGCGCGGCTTCATCGATCACCTCGCCGCGGGCGGTGTTGACGATATAGGCACCTGGCTTCATCAGTTTCAGCCGGCGGGCGGACAGAAGATGGTAGGTCGCCGGCGTGTGCGGACAATGCACCGACACCACGTCCATGCGCGCCAGCATCTGGTCGAGACTGTCCCAATAGGTCGCCTCGAGCGATTCCTCGATCGTTTCCGGGACGCGGCGGCGATTGTGATAGTGGATCGACATGCCGAAGGCCTTCGCCCGGCGCGCGACGGCCTGGCCGATGCGCCCCATGCCGACGATGCCGAGCCGCTTGCCCCAGATGCGGTGACCCAGCATCCAGGTCGGCGACCAGCCGGACCACTCGCCGTGTTCCATCGCCTTGATGCCTTCCGCGATCCGCCGCGGGACGCCGAGCATCAGGGCCATCGTCATGTCGGCGGTGTCTTCCGTCAGCACGCCGGGCGTGTTGGTGACGGTGATGCCGCGGTTGTTGGCGGTGACAACGTCGATGTTGTCGACACCATTGCCGAAGTTGGCGATCAGTTTGAGGTTCGGACCTGCCTGCGACAGGACGGCGGAATCGATGCGATCCGTGACGGTGGGAACGACAACCTCGGCCGTCTTGACGGCTTCCACCAGTTCCGCCTGGCTGAGCGGTCGATCCGCATCGTTGAGCCGGGTCTCGAAGAGTTCGCGCATGCGCGTCTCGACGACATCCGGCAACTTGCGAGTCACGACGACCAGCGGCTTCTTCTTCGGCATGCTCCTCGCCTTCCGCGCTTTATTGAGGGGTCCTTAACCCTGAATCCTCCACAGTGTGCCCTTTCCTGACAGGGCAGCACAAAGCTGTCGTTCTCCTTACCAGATGGTCCGGTCAAAACAAGGGATTGCAGCCGATTGATTTTGGCACAGTCCCGACCGCTTTTGGGAGATGACCTGTCGACATGCCATCAAAATGTGCGATTCGGACGGTGTTGGTAGGGGTGAACAGCGCGCATCTTGGAGAAAGGAGCGATTGAAATGATATCTCACCCGGCCGGCAGGATCGGCCTCGTGTCCCTTCTCGCGTTCTTTCTCGTGGCGGCCGTTGCCGGCGGTTCGTCCCTGGCCCAGTCGGGAACGACCGGTGCCAGCGGCTTCCCGGTGCCGCGGTTCGTCAGCCTGAAGTCGGATCGGGTCAACGTGCGCGTCGGTCCGAGCCGGGATCATCGCATCGGCTGGACCTTCGTTCGCGCCGGGCTACCGGTCGAAATCGTTCAGGAATTCGAGAACTGGCGCCGGATCCGCGATTGGGAGGGATCGGAAGGCTGGGTGTTTCACTCGCTCTTGACAGGTCGGCGCACGGCTTTGGTCACTCCCTGGGAAAGCGACATGATCACGCCGCTCAGGGAAGACCCGCGGTCGGACGCACGCGTCGTGGCGAAACTTTCCCCCAAGGTCCTGAGCGAGGTTGGCCAGTGCGGGCAAGGCTGGTGCGAGGTGTCGGGCAACGGATTTGCCGGCTGGATCGACCAGACCCGACTGTTCGGCGTGTATCCGGATGAAACCGTGGAATGAGCGAGGGGCGTATCGCCTGGTCGTTTGAAACGATGCGGGTCCGATCCCGCATCGTCTTGGGTCTTTTCAAGCGGATCGTCTCGAAGTCAGACGTCTTCGATGACTTTCTGGGCCCGGGCTTCCTGGGTTTTCAACGCATCGAGACGTGGCATCGAAACCGTGCTGAAGCCGGAATCGACGAAGTGGATCTCGCCGGTGACACCCGATGAGAGATCCGACAGCAGATAGAGCGCGGATCCGCCGACCTCGTAGTGCGTGACGGTGCGTCCGAGCGGTGCATTCTGCTTCTGGTAATTGAACATCACCCGTGCATCGGAGACGCCGGATCCCGCCAATGTGCGCACCGGTCCCGCCGAAATCGCGTTGACGCGAATGTTGTCCAGACCGAAATCCATCGCCAGGTAGCGGACGGAGGATTCCAGCGCCGCCTTGGCCACACCCATCACATTGTAGTTCGGCATCACCTGGTTGGAGCCGCCGTAGGTCAGCGTCACCATCGAGCCGCCCTCGTTCATTATCGCGGCCGCGCGTTTGGCGACCTCGGTGAAGGAGAAGCAGGAAACCACCATGGTGCGGGTGAAGTTCTCGCGCGAGGTGTCGGCGTAGCGTCCGCGCAGCTCCGACTTGTCGGAAAACGCGATGGCGTGCACCAGAAAATCGATCGTGCCCCACTCTTTCTTGAGCGTGTCGAAAACGGCATCGACCGTGTCGATGTCTTCCACATCGCAGGGCAGCAGCAGATCCGCTCCGACGCTGTCGGCAAGTGGTTTGACCCGTCGACCGAAATTCTCGCCCTGATAGGTAAACGCAAGTTCGGCCCCGTGGTCGGCAAGTGTCTTGGCGATGCCCCAAGCAATGGAGTGATCGTTGGCAACTCCCATCACCAGGCCGCGTTTGCCTTTCATGATACCCGACATTCTGGCCCCCTCAGCCCTGATAGCGCGACAGCGCGAGGGAGGCATTCGTGCCTCCGAAACCGAAACTGTTGGAAAGCACCGTATCGAGACCTGCGTTGTCGACCCGCTTCAGCGCGATCTCGTCCGGGCTGAGCGCCGGGTCGAGCTCCGTCACGTTGGCGGATGCGGCGATGAAGTCGTGCTGCAGCATCATCAGGCAATAAATCGCCTCGTGGACGCCGGTGGCGCCGAGACTGTGACCCGTCAGCGACTTGGTCGAGGACGCGACCGGCTGGTCATCGCCGAAGACCTTGCGGATCGCCTCGATTTCGCCGATGTCGCCTACTGGCGTCGAGGTGCCGTGGGTGTTGACGTAGTTCACCTTGCGATCCCCCAGCGATTCGATGGCAAGCCGCATGCAACGCTCTCCGCCTTCTCCGGAGGGCGCGACCATGTCGTAGCCGTCGGAATTTGCGGCGTATCCGGTCACTTCGGCGTAGATTTTCGCGCCGCGCGCCTTGGCGTGCTCCAGCTCTTCCAGAACGACCACGCCGCCGCCCCCGGCGATGACGAAGCCGTCGCGCGTCGCATCATAGGGGCGCGAAGCGGTGGTCGGCGTGTCGTTGTATTTCGACGACATGGCGCCCATCGCGTCGAACAGGCACGACAGGGTCCAGTCGAGCTCCTCGCCGCCGCCTGCAAAGACGATATCCTGCTTGCCGAACTGGATCTGCTCCGCGCCGGCGCCGATGCAATGCGCCGAGGTCGAGCAGGCCGAAGTGATGGAATAGTTGATACCCTTGATCTTGAAGGGCGTTGCCAGACAGGCCGAATTGGTCGAACTCATGCCGCGCGTAACCATGAAGGGCCCCATGCGCTTGGGAGAGCCCTTCTCGATCACGATCTTATGCGCCTGAAACAGATTCTTGGTCGACGGACCGCCGGACCCCATGACGAGCCCCGAGCGCGGATGGGACACTTCCTTTTCCTCAAGACCGCTGTCGGCAATCGCCTGCTGCATGGCCAGGTAATTGTAGGCCGCGCCGTCGCCCATGAAGCGCAGCTGGCGCTTGTCGATTTCGGCTGCCAGATCGATGTTCGGCATGCCGTGCACCTGGCTTCGGAAGCCATGCTCGGTGTAATCCGGCGCCGCGCAAATGCCGGATTTGCCGGTGCGAAGGCTTTCGGTGACCTCTTCCGCCGAGTTTCCGATCGACGAAATGATGCCCAGTCCGGTTATAACCACCCGCCTCATTGCGGTCTCCCGTCTGTTTCGGACCGTCCTTGCGTCAGTTCGCGGCGCGGTCCTGTCTTCCCTGCCGGACCGCATGACATGCCTGTCACAGGCGATGTCCGATCCGAAACCCTGTCGATTTTGCGGTCGTCACGGATGCGTACCGGTTGATCCGACCCGCGCGCTCAACGATATCTCGCCCACTGGCAGATAGTGGCGGGGGCGAACGCGATCAATCGTGACAGCGTGAAGCGATCAGGCGTCTTTGAACAGCCCCACCCGCAGGTCCTTGGCCTTGTAAATCGTTTCGCCGTCTGCCTTGAGCCAGCCGTCTGCGATTCCGAGAACCAGACGCCCGCGACGCAGCTTCTTGATATCTATGCCGTATTCAACGAGCTTCACATCCGGCGTGACCATCTTGGAGAAGCGGATTTCGCCGGTCGAGATCGCTCGGCCCTTGCCCGGTTCGCCGAGCCAGCCCAGAAAAAAGCCGGTCATCTGCCACATCGCATCGAGCCCCAGGCAACCGGGCATGACCGGATCGCCCTGGAAGTGGCATGCGAAGAACCACAGGTCGGATTTCACGTCGAGTTCAGCACGCACGCATCCCAGTCCGTGTTCGCCGCCGGTTTCGGAAATCTCCGTGATCCGGTCGAACATCAGCATCGGAGGCAGCGGCAATTGCGCGTTGCCGGGGCCAAATGTCTCGCCGCGTCCGCAGGCAAGCAATTCTTCGTATGAGTAGCTCGATTGCCGCACGTTCATATTCTTCCCGCAGGTTTATGGGTGCTTCGATCCCGTCGCGACGAAATGACGGACGGATGAAGTCTAGATTATGGAGCGCTTACTAACATAGCCCCCTGCGCTTCGAAAGCCCGGCCCCGACCGGGAAATCCGCGTTCCGGTGGTGTTTTTTGCTCAAGCCGCTGATTTCCGCGCAGGAGGCTTTGATGTAATCTGGCGGGTGACGCATGCGCCGGGTCGCTGCAACACTTGCAAAACGCGCCGGGTCTGTGGCAGAAATCCGCCACTGGCGTGCAATCGGCCATTGCAAAGGGTCGCGGTCGTACCACATCAGGTGAAGGATGACGTGCTTGCGCAAAACGTGCAGGATGGCATGATGCCGAAAGCGGGATCGTATTCTCGCGATTGATGTCTTTTGGTGGTGACATTCCCCAAACAGCGAGCGAGGCAGAGTGAGCGAGATCGAGGGACAGCGCGAAGTTCGGGATATGCTCCGTGTGGCCGGATTGCGTCCCACGCGTCAGCGCGTGGCACTGGCCGAGCTGCTGTATTCGCGCGGCAACCGGCACATCTCGGCCGAACTCCTGCACGAGGAAGCCGAGGCCGCACATGTGCCGGTTTCGCTGGCGACCGTTTACAACACCCTGCATCAGTTCACGCAGGTCGGCCTTCTGCGCGAAGTCGCGGTCGAAGGCACGAAGACCTATTTCGACACCAATACCGACGATCACCATCATTTCTTCATCGAAGGCGACAATCAGGTGATCGACATTCCCGGATCGGGCGTTTCGATGGCACGCCTTCCGGAAGCACCGGACGGTATGGAAATCGTTCGTGTGGATGTGGTCGTGCGGTTGCGCCGCAAGCACTGAGCGCGGGCCGCTTGAAAACGACGCGGTGTCTCGCCCCTCTTCAGCTTTTAAACCCTGAACCCGTTCCCGCCCGCGTGCAGTCGCTTGCGCAAGATTTTGCGCCCGATGACACCGACCAGGGACGACTGCGGCCTCATGAACGAAGCCAAAGGACGTGAGAAAACGGCTTCGGCCGCCTCTTCTTCGTCGCGAACGGCGTGTAAATACCCGCTCTTTTCGTTTCTCGACGAGATAAATCCGTCTCAAACCATTCTTACTTCATTTGTGAGCCCGCACCCTGCGCGCGTCGGGTGTTTTCCGGGCTCTTGCACAGATCCGAGATCAGGCACTTCTCGCAGTCCGGTCTGCGGGCCTTGCAGATGTAACGCCCATGCAGGATCAGCCAGTGATGGGCGTGCATCAGGAATTCCGCCGGCACCGTCTTTTCAAAAGACTGTTCCACCTCAAGCGGTGTCTTTCCGGGGGCAAGGCCGATCCGGTTGCCGAGCCGGAACAGATGCGTGTCGACGGCGATTGTCGGCAGGCCGAATGCGATGTTCAAGACCACGTTGGCGGTCTTGCGGCCAACGCCGGGCAGGCGCTCCAGGGCGGCCCGGTCGCGGGGCACCTCGCCGTCGTATTCCTCGACCAGCATTCGCGACAGCGCGATCGCGTTCTTCGCCTTGGTCTTGTAGAGGCCGATGGTCCTGATCGCCTCGCGCAGCGCGTCTTCGCCGAGCGCCAGCATTTTCTCCGGGGTGTCGACGGTTTCAAACAACGGCCGCGTGGCCTTGTTGACGCCGACGTCGGTGGCCTGTGCGGACAGGGCGACGGCCACCAGGAGCGTATACGGATTGACGTAGTGCAGTTCCCCGGTCGGCTCGGGGTTCGCGGCATGGAAGCGGGCGAAGATCGCATGGACCTCGGCCTTGCTGTAACGGGGTCGCTTCAGCGCGCGCCGCGGCTTTGCAACAGGGGCGGATTTCTTCCCTGCCGGCTTGGGCGGCTTGCGTGTTTTCACGGGATCGCTCTGGTTCTCGCTCATGGCTTCTCTATACTGTTGCATCATGACGAGCGGCAATCCGAAAACAGATCGCATCCCCGCGGACGGCTGCGATGCGCGGGACGAGGACCCCCCGTTCTTCGCAGCCTTGCTGACGCCCTATCGATCGCTGGGGGCAAACGGCTTTCGCGTCCTGATGCTGATCGTCTGCGCCATCTGCCTCGTTTCGGGCATGGTATTCCTGGCTCTGGGCGCCTGGCCGGTCTTTGGCTTTCTCGGCCTCGATATTCTCCTGATCTTTCTGGCTTTTCGCTGGAACTACAAGGCCGCCCGTGCCTATGAACAGGTGTCGGTATCACGCACGCAAATCACCATCTTGAAGGTGAGTGCCGCCGGCCGGCACTCCTGCTACCGTTTCAATCCGTTCTGGGCGAAACTTCTCGTGCGTGAAGAAGACGACGAGGGCGTGGTGCGCATCACCGTCAAGGCGCGCGGTCAATCGGTGGACGTCGGCGGTTTCCTCAACCCGGACGATCGCACGAGCTTTGCCGGCGCTTTCCGACAGGCGGTGGCGACGGCCAAGGCCGGCGGCCCGTTTCCGGAACCGCTGGCCTTGTGATCCTGCGAAAGCGCGCCCTCAGTTGAACACGCGACAGGATTGCGGCGGTGCACCCGGTCGCTTCCATGTCACCCGGTTCCCCGCGCCCGACAGGACGTAGCCACGCTGCACGTAGTAGAGGTCGGCGCTGCGTGATCGATCGGCCAGCGTCACAGGGGAAAGGCCGGACTCCCGGACGATGGCGACACGGCGCGTGTTGTCGATGGTTACGGCAAGATAGGCCCCGCTGTCGCAGTCGTAGTTGATGTCCACCAGATCGTTTCCGGGTGCTGGAAACAGGGGCGCGGGCGCGACTGGAGCCACAAAGTCGGGTTCTGGCAAGGGAGCGGGGGCACGCCCCGCTGCAATCGTCACGACACGCGAGCGACCCTGCGGCAGATAGATGCCGAGACACTGCCCGGCCGGATTTGTCACGAGCCAGGGATGGCCGGCCAGCGTCGGCTGGACCATTTCGCCGCCGGCGGGAATGCGCGCCTGGGACTGGCGCTCGCCGTTGAAGTCGAGCCAGTACACGACCACAGGTCGGCGACGCTGGTTTCGAAAGATCAGCGTGGCCGGGCTCTCGCTGGCGACCGAGGTGATGAACCCCTCTTCCCGGCAGCTCGGACGGCCCCGGGGGTCATCCTGAGAAAGGCCGGACGGCTGGCGCGGTGCAGAGGCGACCACTTCGGGCCGGGGCTCGGCGCAGGCCGTCTGGAACTGGCGAACCGGGCCGGCGCTGCCCGACAGGGACACACGGTAGGCCCAGTCGCCCTCAACACTCACCGCAAGGGTCGAGCCTCGGATCAGCGCTGTCCAGATCGGATCGGTCGCGCTCAGCGACACCACCGCGTCGGGTTGGCCGCTTTGCGTGTTCGCGGATGACCCGCGCGCGGTGTAGGAACGTGTCTGGTCGCGGGCGGCAAGCGTCACGGAGGCCGTGCCCCCCGGGGAAAGCCCGTCGACCGTGGTCTGCGTGATGAAGTCGATCTCTCCCGAGCCGGCCCGGCAACGCGCCAGGAAGCCGCGATCGTCGGTTTCGCGAATGCCGTAGACCAACGCCAGGCTGTCGTTGCCGTCGCGGCTTACATACCAGTTGCGATCCTCGAACAGCGGCGTGGCGGCCATTGCCGGGGTGTCCGGCGATGCCTGCGCCGCGGCGGTATCGGACGCATCGCTCCGGGTGTCGGTTTGGATCCCGGTATCGGTTGCCCTGTTGCGGGCGGATTTTTCGTCGCTTTCGGTGCTGCCGCGCAAATCGGTGTCCGGCCGTCGCACCCCGCCGGCGAGCGGCGGAGAGGAGGGGCTGGAGCCGGAGGGAACGGCCTGGCGCACGCCGCGCGCGGACCCTTTCGCAAGGGCCGCTTTCGTGTCCACGGTCACCTTCCAGTCGCCGCAGATGTCGACGTCGTCTTGCAGAATGCGCCCGTCGGCCAGAACCAGCCGCAGCGACCTGCGGCAGGCGATCTGGCCGCCGTTTTCGGGATCGCCATCGACCTCGACGAAGACGCGGGCCTTCGACCGCCGGCGCACCTTCACGGCCGTGCCGCCGATGGCCACGTCGCGAATGGCGGTGTCGTCATCGGTCCGGATCATCACCAGCTTGCGCTCCACGCGCGTGGCCGTTTCGCGTTTCGCGGCAAGATCGGCGGCGGAGACGTCGACGACATAGTTGATCGCGCAAAGATCGTAGGTCTTCGACAGGGAGCGGCCGTCCGACAGGCCGATTGTCAGCGCCTGATCGCAGCTGAAGGCGGCATTCTCGCGTCCGGCCTCGACGAAGAGTATCCCCGAGCCGCGTCCAACCTCCTTCAAGGATGTGCCGTCGCTCTTCGCGCTGTCGACCGTGACACCCTCGATGCTGCTTTTCAGCGACACGATACGCGTTTCGGCTGTGCCGGCGTGGGGTGCGAGGAATAGCGCGGTGGCGGTGAAGGCGGCAAGCAGGAGGCGTGCGGCGCGGCGGTGATCTGGAAGAGGCCGGATGGGCATTGGCGCTGTCATCTCGTTGGGGTCATCTCGCGAACGGTTTCCACAACAGTGGCGCGGGTTTTTGGCCGAAGCAAGACGATGTACCGCTGTGCCCGACCGGCTCGCAAATCGGGTGGCGAAGGGTGCGGATCGGGCGATAGTGTCGAGACATCGAAAAAGAAGGTGTCTTGCCATGACCGTGACCGGCCCTGCCATAACCCTGACGTCTCCCGTTTCCCTGTCGCCGGGCCAAAGCCTCGACGATTATGACGTGGTGCGTCGGACATTGCAGGCGATCACCGAACGCTGGCGTGACCAGCCGCAACTTGAAGAACTGGCGGCGGAGGCCGGCGTCCAGCCGATCCAGCTTCAGCGGGTGTTTTCACGCTGGGCCGGGCTGACGCCGAAGCAGTTCCTGCAGGCGGTGACGCTGGACCATGCCCGCGCCCTGTTGAAGCGCTCCGCGACGGTGCTTGAAACAAGCTATGAGGTCGGCCTGTCCGGGCCGGCGCGCCTGCACGACCTCTTCGTCACCCATGAGGCGATGACGCCGGGCGTCTACCGCGCGAAAGGGGCCGGCGTGGTCCTGCGCTACGGATTTCACCCCTCGCCCTTCGGTCTCGCGCTCGTCATGGCGACCGAACACGGTCTCGCCGGTCTTGCGTTCTGCGATCCCGGCGGAGAGGCAGAGGCGCTCGACGACATGCGCGGTCGCTGGCCGGCGGCGGAGTATGTGGAAGATGCCGCGGCAACCGCGCCGCTTGCACGGCGCGTGTTCGATCCGGCGAGCTGGTCGGAAGAAACGCCGTTGCGCGTCGTCATGATCGGCACGGATTTCGAGATCCGGGTGTGGGAAGCCTTGCTGCGCATCCCCGTCGGCGCGGCGACGACCTATGCCCGGATCGCCGAAGGTCTCGGCAAGCCAAAGGCCGCGCGCGCCGTCGGACGGGCCGTCGGGCGCAATCCGGTGTCCTTCGTGGTGCCCTGTCATCGCGTGCTGGGCAGCGGCGGCGGGCTGTGCGGCTACCACTGGGGCCTGACCCGCAAGCGGGCGATCCTCGGCTGGGAAACCGGCCTGGTGGGCGGCGGCGCCGCCAGCATGTGACGACCGCTGCGCCTACCGCGACCCCGAGGCCTTGCCGGCTTCGCGCTTGAGCCGGTAGAGGGCTTCCAGCGCATCGCGCGGCGTCATGTCGTCGGGATCGAGCCCGGCGAGCGCCTCCGAAAGGACATCGCGTTTATCGCGGTTGGGCGTGGTGGGGGCCGGAGCCGAGTGCGGTACGGCGGCAAACAGCGGCAGGTCGTCGATCGCCTGCTTGCCGGGTGTGCGCCGGTCCTGTTCTTCCAGTTGCGCCAGAACGGCGCGGGCACGCTCGATCACGGAGGCGGGCAGGCCGGCGAGTTTCGCCACCTGGATGCCATAGGAGCGGTCGGCCGCACCCGCGACGATCTCATGCAGGAAGACGACTTCACCCTCCCACTCCTTGACGCGGACGGTGGCGTTCGATAGGCGCCGCAGGCGCGCCGAGAGCGCCGTCAACTCGTGATAATGCGTGGCGAAAAGCGCGCGCGCCCTGTTGGTCTCATGCAGATGCTCGATCGCCGCCCAGGCAATCGACAGCCCGTCGAAGGTCGAGGTGCCGCGCCCGATCTCGTCCAGGATGACGAGCGCGCGCTCGCCCGCCTGATTGAGGATGGCGGCGGTTTCGACCATTTCCACCATGAAGGTCGAGCGTCCGCGCGCCAGATCGTCGGCGGCGCCCACGCGCGAAAACAGCCTGTCGACGATGCCGATATGCGCGTGGGTCGCCGGCACGAAAGCGCCCATCTGCGCCAGCACCGCGATCAGCGCATTCTGGCGCAGGAAAGTGGATTTACCGGCCATGTTCGGGCCGGTAATCAGCCAGATCCGCCCGCCGTCCTCGCCCTCGCTCGGGCCGAGGTCGGCGTCATTGGCGACGAACCCCTCGCCGCTCGATTGCTTCAGCGCCCGTTCCACCACCGGATGGCGCCCGCCCGAAATGTCGAAGGCGAGACTGTCGTCGACGAGCGGGCGGGTGTGATTGTCTTCTTCCGCAAGCTCGGCAAGGGCCGCGGCGACGTCGAGGACCGAGAGACCGTCGGCCACGCCCTTGATCGCATCGGCGCGGGCGAGGACATCGTCGCACAGCCGCTCGAAGGCAGCCGTCTCGAGCGCAAGCGCGCGGCCCGCCGCATTGGCGATGCGGCTTTCCAGATCGGCCAGATCCGGCGTGGTGAAGCGCATGGCGCCGGCCATGGTCTGACGGTGAATGAAGCGCGCCGGGTCTCTGGTGAGCTTGTCGGCATGGGCGGCCGGCACCTCGATGAACCAGCCGAGCACATTGTTGTGCTTGATCTTCAGCGCCCGGACCGTGAGTTCCTCGCAAAGGCTTCCCTGAAGCTGCGCGATGACCTTGCGGCTGTCGTCCCTGAGCCGGCGCAATTCGTCGAGCTCCTCGATATAGCCTTCCGCGATGAAATTGCCGTCGCGGGCGAGAAGCGGCAGGTCGTCCTTCAGCGCCCGGGCAAGATCCGCGCACAGATCGCTGGGCGCCGCGTCGATGCGGGTCAGGGCCGTATCGAGTTCTTCTTCTTCCAGACGGCCGGTGTCGTCGCGCGGGACAAGTCCGGCAATCTCGAGTGCTGCCTGAAGTCCCTGGGCCAGCGCCAGAAGATCACGCGGACCGCCCCGGTTGAGCGAAATGCGCGACAGCGCGCGGGCCATGTCCGGCACTTGCTTCAACTGGGCCCGCAGCCGTTCGCGCAGATAGGTATCGGCGTGAAACCGTGCGACTGCGTCCTGTCGGCGTCGGATTTCCGCGACACCGGTCAAGGGACTGGCAAGCCGGGAGGCAAGAAGGCGTGAGCCGGCACCCGAAACCGTTCGGTCGATGACCGATAGAAGCGAGCCTCCGCGCTCGCCCGACAGCGTGCGCATGAGTTCCAGATTGGTGCGCGTCGCCGGATCGATGAGCATGCGCGCACCGGCGCCTTCGCGGGCTGGCGGGTCGAGCGGGGCGCGGTCGCCGAATTGCGTCTTCTCCACATAGGCAAGCGCGCCGGCGGCGGCGGTGGTTTCCAGTCGCGAAAACTGGCCGAAGGCCTCCAGCGTCGCGACGCCGTAATACTGCGCCAGCCGATCAGAGGCGGTGGCGCCGTCGAACAGGCTGCGCGGCACGGGCGAGAGAGAGGCCGGGTTCTCATCGAGCAGGGCGCGCAGGGCGGGATCCTCGAGAAGCGTATCCGCGACGACGATCTCGCGCGGGTCGATGCGGGCGAGATCGGCTGCAAGCCGGGCGCCTTCGCTCGTCGCCACCTTGAAGGCACCGGTGGAAATATCGACCCAGGCAAGCGCGTAGGCGGTGTCGTCATCAAGCGACCCACTGCGACTGCGCGCCAGCGCAAGCAGGAAATTGTTGCGCGAGGCCTCCAGCAGCCGTTCTTCGGTGAGTGTTCCGGGGGTGACCAGCCGCACCACTTCACGGCGCACGACCGATTTGGCGCCGCGCTTCTTTGCCTCTGCCGGATCTTCCGTCTGTTCGCAAACCGCGACGCGGAAACCCAGCGCAATCAGCCTTTGCAGATAATCGTCAGCGGCGTGGACCGGCACGCCGCACATGGGGATATCCTCGCCCAGATGCTTGCCGCGCTTGGTCAGCGTGATGCCGAGCGCGCGTGAGGCGTCTTCGGCGTCCTGGAAGAACAGCTCGTAAAAATCGCCCATGCGGTAGAACAGCAGGCAATCGGGATTGGCGGTCTTGATCTCGATATATTGCGCCATCATCGGCGTGGGCGGTGCCAGGGCGGCCTGCGCCCGTGTCGGTTTCGCGTCCTTGTCGATCGGGGGATCCCCTGCCTGCTCGACCATGCTCGAGACCTTCGTGTTTGGGTGGCGGGTGCCGCATCCAGCCGTTGGGCGTCGTGAGTGCTTTCTAGCGTGATTTGGCAAATCGGCGGAAGGGTTTCGGCAACGCGGCGGGTGATGGCGGGTTGAGTGCTGTATTTGCAGGGGATAATGTCTGCCTCCGCTTTTCATGGGCGGCAGGGCAATTGGAGGGCTAAATGCCAACGACGGACAAATCGGGCAAGAGCGGCGTCAGCTTCACGGAACAGGAGGCGCTGCAGTTTCACAACGAAGGCCGTCCCGGCAAGCTGGAAATCACGCCCACCAAGCCCATGGCGACCCAGCGCGACCTCTCGCTGGCCTATTCGCCCGGTGTCGCCGTGCCGGTGCTTGCCATAGCGGAAGATCCGTCGCGCGCCTTCGACTACACCACGCGGGGCAATCTTGTCGCCGTGATTTCCAACGGCACCGCGATTCTCGGCCTCGGCAATCTCGGCGCGCTCGCTTCCAAGCCGGTGATGGAAGGCAAGGCGGTGCTGTTCAAGCGTTTCGCCGATGTCGACAGCATCGATCTGGAGATCGATACCGAGGACGTCGACGCCTTCGTCAATTCCGTGCGCTACCTCGGCCCCTCCTTCGGCGGCATCAATCTGGAGGACATCAAGGCTCCGGACTGTTTCATCATCGAGCAGCGCCTGCGCGAACTGATGGACATTCCCGTCTTTCACGACGACCAGCACGGCACGGCGATCATCGCCGTCGCCGGCCTGATCAATGCCATGCATCTGACCGGCCGCACGGCCCAGGACACGCGTATCGTCTGCAATGGCGCGGGTGCTGCCGGCATCGCCTGCATCGAGCTTGCCAAGGCCATGGGCGTGCCGCACGAAAACGTCATTCTCTGCGACACCAAGGGCGTGATCTACAAGGGCCGCTCCGAGGGGATGAACCAGTGGAAATCCGCCCATGCGGTGGAGACGGACGCACGCAGCCTCTATGACGCGCTGAAGGGCGCTGATGTCTTTCTCGGCGTGTCGGTCAAGGGCGCGCTCACCGAGGACATGCTGCGGGTGATGGCGCCCAATCCGGTGATCTTCGCCATGGCCAATCCGGATCCGGAGATCACGCCGGAAGAGGCGCACCGCGTCCGCGACGACGCCATCGTCGCGACGGGCCGCTCCGATTACCCCAACCAGGTCAACAATGTCCTGGGATTCCCCTATATCTTCCGTGGAGCGCTGGACGTTCAGGCGACCACGATCAACGACGCGATGAAGGTTGCCTGCGCCGAGGCGCTGGCCAAGCTCGCCCGGGAAGAAGTGCCCGACGAGGTCGCCGCCGCCTATCGCGGTTCGCGGCCGAAGTTCGGTCCGGAATACATCATTCCGGTGCCCTTCGATCCGCGCCTGATCTCGACGATCCCGCCGGCGGTGGCGCAGGCTGCGATGGACACGGGCGTCGCCCGCCGTCCCATCGTCGACATGGAAGCCTACCACCACCAGCTTTCCGCCCGCCGCGATCCTGTCGCCGGTACCTTGCAGCGGATCTTCTCCAAAGTGCGCCAGCAGCCCAAGCGGGTGGTCTTCGCCGAGGGCGAGGAAGAGCCGGTGATCCGCGCGGCGGCGAGCTTCGTTGCGCAGGGGCTTGGCGAGGCGATCCTGATCGGCCGCGAGGACGAGATCCGCGCGGCGGCGACCGGGGCCGGCATCGACATCGAGCGCGCCGGCATCTCGATCCACAATGCGCGGCTGGCAACACGCAACAGCGACTATGCCGAATTCCTCTATGGCCGGCTGCAGCGGCGCGGCTACCTGCAGCGCGATTGCCAGCGGCTCGTCAACAACGACCGCAACTACTGGGGTGCGATCATGGTGGCGCGCGGCGATGCCGACGCCATGGTCACGGGCCTGACCCGCAACTACTCCGTGGCGCTCGACACGGTGCGCAACGTGATCGACACCAAGCCCGGACACCGGGTGATCGGCGTGTCGCTGGCGCTGTGCCGGGGTCGCACGGTGCTGGTTGCCGATACGGCGGTGATCGACATGCCAACCTCGGAGGAACTGGCCGATATCGCGGAGGAGGCCGCCCATGTCGCGCGCCGGCTGGGCTATGAGCCGCGCGTTGCCATGCTGGCCTATTCCACCTTCGGCCATCCGCGCGGTGAGCGCTCCGAAAAGGTCATCGAGGCGGTGAAGATCCTTGACCGGCGCCGGGTGGACTTCGAGTATGATGGCGAGATGGGCGCGGATGTCGCGCTCAACATGGACAAGATGGGGGCCTATCCCTTTTGCCGCCTGACGGGTCCGGCCAATGTGCTGATCATGCCGGCGTTCCACTCGGCCTCCATCTCCACCAAGATGTTGCAGGAGCTGGGCGGCTCGACCGTGATCGGTCCGTTGCTGGTCGGCCTCGACAAGCCGGTGCAGATCCTGCCGATCGGCGCCAAGGACAGGGACATCGTCAACATGGCGGCGATTGCGGCGTATAATGTGACGTGAGCCATCTCTCCCGACGTGTCGTACAGGGTTCGACACGTCGGGAGAGTGGGCCTTTCACCGCGATATCGGAAAGCGACAGGAAGAATGGCGCATGGCCTGGTCAAGATCTGCGGTCTTTCGAACGACGCGACGCTGGAGGCGGCGATTGCCGCCGGCGCCGGCATGATCGGGCTGGTGTTCTTTGAAAAAAGCCCGCGCCATGTCTCGCTGGAAACCGCGGCGCGGCTTGCCGACCGGGCGCGCGGACGGACCGAGATCGTCGCGCTCACCGTGAATGCCGACGATGCGACCATCGAGGCGATCATGGACCGCGTGCGCCCCGACTGGCTACAATTGCACGGGTCGGAAACACCGGAGCGCTGCGTCGAGCTCAAGGCGCGGTATGGCGTCAGGATCATGAAGGCGCTGGGCATCCGCGAGGCCGATGACATTGCCACGGCCCTGCCCTATGTGAGCCATGTCGACCGGCTGCTTTTCGATGCCAAGCCGCCCAAGGGTGCTGATCTGCCCGGCGGCAATGGCGCGAGCTTCGACTGGGCGTTGCTGCAGGGCCTTGACCATGGCGTTCCGCTCATGCTTTCCGGGGGGCTCGATCCGCGGACGGTGGCGGATGCGATCCGCATCGGAGGCATCGGCGATGTGGATGTCTCTTCCGGCGTGGAGCGCGCGCGGGGCGAAAAGGACGAAGACCTCATACATGTGTTCGTGGCGGCGGCACGCCAGGGCGCAACCGACAGGCCCGCCGGGGACAGGACGCTCCCCGGGTAATTGGCGCAACAAGGACGGACCGCATGACCATCCATCCCAACACCTATCGATCGGGTCCCGACGAGCGCGGCCATTTCGGCATTTTCGGCGGTCGCTATGTCGCCGAAACGCTGATGCCGCTGATCCTTGATCTGGAGAAGGCCTACAAGGACGCCAAGGCGGATCCGGCCTTTCAGGCAGAAGTCGACAACCTCAACACCCATTACACCGGCCGGCCCTCGCCGCTCTATTTCGCAGAGCGTTTGACCGAGGAGCTGGGGGGCGCCAAGATCTACTTCAAGCGCGACGAGCTGAACCACACGGGCAGCCACAAGATCAACAACTGCCTCGGCCAGATCCTGCTGGCCCGGCGGATGGGCAAGACCCGCATCATCGCCGAGACCGGCGCGGGCCAGCACGGCGTGGCGACCGCCACCGTCTGCGCCCGCTTCGGCCTGCCCTGCGTCGTCTACATGGGCGCGACCGACGTCGAGCGCCAGAAACCCAATGTGTTCCGCATGAAGCTTCTGGGCGCGGAGATCGTTCCGGTGACGGCCGGCGCCGGCACGCTTAAGGACGCGATGAACGAAGCGCTGCGCGACTGGGTCACCAATGTCGAAGACACCTATTATCTGATCGGCACGGCGGCGGGGCCGCATCCCTATCCGGAGATGGTGCGCGACTTCCAGTCGGTGATCGGCACGGAAACGCGCGAGCAGATGCTGGCCGCCGAAGGCCGCTTGCCCGATGCCCTGGTTGCGGCCGTCGGCGGCGGCTCGAACGCCATCGGCCTGTTTCATCCCTTCCTGGATGACCCCGACGTGAAGATCTACGGCGTCGAGGCGGGCGGCAAGGGCCTTGAGGGCGAGGAACATTGCGCCTCGCTCAACGCCGGCAAACCCGGCGTGCTGCACGGCAACCGCACCTATCTGCTGCAGGACGACGACGGCCAGATCCTGGAAGGCCATTCGATCTCGGCCGGTCTCGACTATCCGGGCATCGGGCCGGAGCATTCCTGGCTGAAGGAGAGCGGCCGGGTGAGCTATCTGCCGGTCACCGACGCGGAGGCGATGGAAGCCTTCAAGCTGCTGACGCGGGTCGAGGGCATCATTCCCGCGCTTGAGCCGGCGCATGCGCTCGCCCAGGTGATGAAGCTCGCGCCGACGATGGCGAAGGACCAGATCATCGTGATGAACCTGTGCGGGCGCGGCGACAAGGACGTCTTCACCGTCGGCAAGATGCTGGGCTACGATCTCTGATCGATCTGGCGGACTCCTGAATTCCGGGAAAGGCGGCGATGTGATTTCGCCGCCTTTCCCGTATTCGCCTGGGACCCTGGCCGAAACTCGTCACTCCGGTCGCACTCACCGGGTTTGGCCGTTTCCGGCATGTCGCGCCGGGGCATGTCGAGGGGCTTGGGAGGCGGAGACGGATGGGCTGCGGCGAGGAAGGGGAGGATATCGCTTGCGGCCGTGGCTGGCGGACACGTCCACAGGCGACAGGATATGCGGTGCCGGGATCTCCCGCACGCATTTTCCGGGCCGCATCGCAAGACGCCACTGCGACACGCAAAATGTCCGCAATGCTCCGGCGGTGGAACTCAGCGACATGCCGTTTTCAAGACGCTTTCGGGTGGCAGGACTCTTGTCCGTCGGGCTCGGGAAATGCCGTGAGACGACAAGGTCGCCGCTTCGCGCGACGCTGAGACAAAACCATTGCCTCGCTTCGGCGGATCGGCTATCCCTCGGACCGGTTCGGTGCGATTGCGCAAAGGCACCCGTAGCTCAGCTGGATAGAGCGCTGCCCTCCGAAGGCAGAGGTCACAGGTTCGAATCCTGTCGGGTGCGCCAACAAGATCAAGACTTTAGCCGCCTTCTCCAATAGCTCTTCAGCCGCACAGGAAGCACATAGGAAGCGGGCGGCGGAAAATTCCTGCTATTCCGCGCCATTCGAAAGGAAGCGGCGAAGCCCGTTCCCTTCGTCGGCCTGGTCCGACTTCTCTTCATCCCAAGTCTTGATCCACTCGCCATCGGTGCCGCCGAGGGCGCGGTAAACCTCTTGCGCCTGGCGGACCATCAGCTTGCGAAGATGCTCATCGGTGATGCCGACGCTTCGGCGGGCCGCATCCGTCCCTTCGAGCTTTGGCGGCCATACGGTGAGACCTTGGCGGGCGGTGCGAACGAAGGCGCATCCGGCCAACGCCAATCCGTTCGCCTGGCAATCAAAGAACGCCAGGATGGTGTTCCCGCCCTTGTTCGGCTTCGGCTGTGAAACTCGGTTCAATCCGGTGATGCTGACTTCGTGCATGGTCTTTCTCCTTTAGATGAAGAGGAATCCGCCTTCTCGGCTCTCATAGGGTGAGGGCGTCACTTCGTTCGCGATGACGCGGCCAACGGCCATTGCGGCGGCAACAGCACCGTCGATCCGCCCCCGCGCCCGTTCCTTCGTGAACTTCTCGTTTTCAGCCGCGTCTTTGTCGGCCACCACGTTGCCGAAGCACATGCGCAAGAGCGGGTTGCCGCCGTGCCGAAAATGCCCGGTGAGGATCGCCCGCTTCAGCTCTTTGACGGGCGCGGCCATGCTGGCAAAGCCCTGGCCGAATTGATTGATGGTGAAGCCCTCTTCCTGAAGGGCAGTGTTCACCGCCGTCGAGTTCCAACGGTCGATCGCGATTTCCTGCACACCATATTTTTCGCCGAGGGCGATGACGTGATCCACGATCGCCGCATGATCCACCACGTTGCCGGGCGTCAGGGTCAGGAAGCCTTCGGCGGCCCAGCGCGCATAATCCGCCCGATCCTTCTCACCCTTCTTTGCGATGTTCGCTTCCGGCAGGAAGAACATGGGCAACAAGTCATATCGGCGGCTTTCGCCATCGCCTTCAGGGAAGGCCGCCACCACCGCCGTCAAATCTTCCACGCTGGAAAGATCGATCCCGATCCAGCATGGCCGCCCGGTCAGCTCTTCAACTGGCGTCATCGCCTCGGCGGCATCATAAACTTCGAGCGCAAGCCACGGGTTCGCCGATCCCTCTTGCCATTGGTTGAGGTGGAAGCGCCGGAAGTCAGCAATCTCGGCGGGGAAGTGTTCGATGCGCCGCGCCTTAATCCGCAGCTCTTCGAGCGAGCAGAAGCCGGCATCGATCGCGGGATTTGCAGCGTGCCACGCGGCTTCATCGCGCCAGTCCGCTTCAGGCTCGGCAGCGAAGATGATCGGTGCGAATGTCGGGTCTTCGATCTCGCCTGTCGCCACCTTGTGCGAGTAATTCCACAGATCCCATGCAAGCCCGCCTTGGCCGTCGCCAGCGGTGGAAATGATGACGGTGAGCGGATGCGAACGCTTCACCATCGAATCCGTGACGGTCTTAAAGAGCTTCCGGCCCTCGCCGGTCGGCCAAGCGTGAATTTCATCGGCCAGGAAGAACGACACGTTCAGTCCGTGCTTCGAATATGCTTCCGACGAAATGGCCTTCAGGGTGCTTTTCGTCTTCGGATGCCCCAGCGACTTCCGGCTTTCCACCGCGCGCACCCGGCTCGCAAGCGTGTCATCCTGAAGAACGAATTGATGGGCCGAGTTGAAGGCAATGCCCGCGTTTTCGCGATCGGCAGCAGCCATAACCACCTGGCCGCCCGCTTCGGCTTCCGGGCCGAGGAAATGCGCAAGGCCGAGGGCAGCGGCCAGCGTGGTCTTCGCATTGCCGCGCGGAATCCAGATGCAGGCCATGCGCACCACGCGGCTGCCGTCATCATTCGACGGGCCGTAGATGCGGCGGATCACCGCTTCCTGAAAAGCATGAAGGTGGAAGTGCTGCCCGGCGAAGTCGCCTTCCCAAAGCTGAAGGCGGCGCACGAAGCGGCAGATGCGATCGGCACGGCCTGTCGGGTCATCATATAGCGCCGGGTCAGGCGAGAAGATCGGCGTCCCAATTGTCATTCGACTTTCCTTCGTCTTTGCCCTTCGAGCCTCGGCGGTGCGGGGTTAACCCCAGCTCGGCGGCCAGTAGGCGGGCTTCGCGCATCGCGGCGCTTTGCATTCGAAACGCCGGGTGCGGCTTCGGGCCGTTCTCGGTCGTCACCATGCGGCCTTCGCGGCCCATGATCTCTTCGGTTTCGCGGACCATCCCCACGGCCACGCAATAGCTTTCGAGGGTCGCCAGGGTGTCGGCGAACAACAGGTTCCGGTTGTGAAGTTGCGGGGCTGCCCGCTTCCATTCGGCCTTCGCCTGGGAAGTCAGCCACGAAGGCGCGGACGGGCATTTGCCGCGCACGGTGCCGCCATCGATGACGGTGAGCTTCGGCTTCCGTCCCTTCATCCTAAAAACTCCCATTTTCGGCGAGATTGCGCGCGAGATGGGGGCGTCGGTCCCAGCGGGTTCGGTCAAAATTCAAAACCTCCCCCTCCCATGTTGATCGGCCTGCCGAACGCGCCTTCGGTCGCCACGGCCTTCCGGCTGTTGCAACGGCGGTTCATCGGCTGCCAGTTCGATCGATCCCAGAAGAGGCGCATATCGCCCTTGTGAGCGGTGCGGTGATCCACCATGTCGGCGACCTGGCCGCAGCCACAGGCGCACAAGCGGTTCTCCGGCAAGGCGAGGAAGGCTTTGCTTTCCCGCTGCCACTTGCTGTCATAGCCACGGGCGCGGGCAGACGGGCGGCGCTCATCGGCGGCAGCCTTGGCCTTCGAGGCGCAGAGCGGGCAGCGTCTATCGGTGAATGGCGGATGCCCAGCGGGGCAGTGCTTCGGCGGCGACCACGGCATTTTGTCACCCGCTCGTTATGGTGTGCAGTTCAAGCCCTTCTTTCCGGCCCAGCTCTCGCACTTCCTGAATGTTGTGATCGCGCCCGCCATACTTGACGCTATCCAGAACGGTGATGCCGTCGATCCATCGCAGGCGGAAGACAACCATCCGCGAAGATTGAATGCCGCCAGCGGCGAAGAACTCCCGGCCCGACTGTTGCGAGACATGCGCCCAAACTTCGTATTCGGTCGGGTCGCCATAAATCGGTGAACCGAACGGATCGTAATCGATGATCTCGCCCGGCTGGCTCACGATGATGCGCCGATCCATGTCACCCGCGCGCATGGTCAGAAGCTCCACGTCTTATGATCGCGCACGAAATCTTCAGCGCCATCGGGCGTTTCGGTGATGAAGCCCGATCCGATCACCACGCTTTCGCGATGCTCGAAGAGGTGGCCGACGCGCATCTTGATCGCGGTGCGGATCGGTTCGGGAATATCTTCAGGATCGTCGCCGAAGCCTGCCGTGAACGTGATCGTCACCGCTTCCGGCACATTGCGGATCGTCGGCCAGCTCTTGCCATAGGCCGGACGGACCTTCGCACCTTCCACAGTGCCGAGGGCAAACGCCTGGTATTCTGTCGGGGCAAGGGTTTGGGTGACGCCATCGGGATCGACATAGGTGATTGCGTCGATCGACTGGCACGGCGGCAGCGGGATCGCGATTTCGCTGGCGAAGCGGTCGAGGGTGAGATTCCACGTTTGCGTGACAAGGCAGCGGCCAAGCGACCCGTCGCGCCCATCGAGGCGTTGCGTGGCGGCCTTGATGAAATCGGCGATGCGGGCGTCTTCGTCATTGAAGTCAACGTGAATGTGCTCCTTCACCTCTTCCAAGGTGACGGGATCGTTCACGGGTGCTGTCTCCAAGATCAGGGGCATCGCTCGCAACCTCTCGATTGAAGGAGCAAGCCCGGCCAGCCGAAGCCAGCCGGGCAAGCCGGGTCAGGCAACGGGGCGCTGGTGCGCATGGCCCTTGATCACCACCGCGCCGGCAGCGATCGAGGTGCCACCGTTCTTCGTGAGGACGGTGCGCAGGTAACGCTTGTTTCCGATGTAGCCGACCTTCACCACCGAAGCGGCTTCGAGGCTGGCCGGGAAGGTTCCGACAAGATCGGCGGCAGCCACGTCAGCAAAATCGCCGCTGGTCGTGGTGTCGCTCTCCTGAAGCTTGGCGGTGAAATCACCATCACCGGCAATCGCGCCGGTATTGATGACAACCGCCGCGCTCTCGAAGCCCTGAAGGTCGATCGGGTCGGAAGTGTTCGTGGCGGAAAGCACGGCGGGCGCAACGGCCTGCACGGCTCCGAGGTTGTTTGCGAGGTCACGCATGGTCATTGCTCCTTACGAGGTTGCGCAGCGAAGCTTGCGAAGCGCCTCGGCGAACACCACACCACCACCGACACGGCGGCGGGCATGGAACCGGACAAGGCCGTTCGTGGCCTGGCTGTAGGGGTCGCGCATCACCGAAAGCGCCACGCGATCGTAGATGCGATAGGCCCGGGCGAAGTCGCCGAAGGCGATCGGCTCGGCACCCGCGCCAACATCGTCCATGTCGGGCGCTTCGATGACGGGGCGGCCAAGGATCGTTTCGGGCTGCCCGGCCTGATAGGACGGCTGCCAGAGGAAATTGCCCTGGCCGTCCTTCAGCTTGCGGATAGCCGCCAGCGTGTTCCCGTTCATCATCCACGCACCGGCATTCCGGTAGAAGGCGGGCATGGCATACATGAGCGTGATCAGCGTATCGGCGGGCGCGGTGCCGAGGGTCGAAGCGTTGCCGGTCGGGGTGTAGGCAACCGCGTCGTCGGTCATGAAACCGACAGGCTTCTTGACGCCATTGCCCGCGACAAGCGCGCTGCCTTCGAGGCGACCGAACTCTTCGGCCAGATCGAAAGCAACTTCGGCTTCCACGTTGACGGCGGCATCTTCGAGAAGACGAAGCGACACGTCCACGTAGCAGGCCATTTCGTGAACCGGGATTTCCACCTGGCCGTAGGTTGATCCCGTTTCCGGGCGGTTCTCGGTTTCGCCAACCCACGAAGCCGTAGGCTTGCCAGTGCGCTTCGGCAGGATCACCGCGCCGGAAGAAGTCGCGCCGACCTTGGCGGCCTGGCGAACCGGCGACACTTCCACGATGCCCTTGATCACCTGGGCAACGAAATCGTCGGGTGCGAGGTAGCCGCCCGCCGTGTCGTCGGCCACGCGAAGCGACTTCACCTCATCGGCAGGAAGAGCTTCGCGCCCATGACGAAGGAAGCCGACGAAAGCCTTCGCCTCAACCTTCTCCGGTGCCGTCTTCGTCTCAACCGACGCGCCGGGGCGATTCAGCTTCTGTTCGATGCGCTCGGCGGACTTGGCGACGTTGCCGACGCTTTCTTCCACCGACTTCAGCCGGGTATCGATCCCGGCCACATTCTCTTCGAGGGTGGCAACGCGGGTTTCCACGTCATCACCTTCAGTTCCCGCTTCAGGCGCGGGCGCCTTCTTCTCAACAGCCATGATCAGGCTCCTTTTGATAGCCGCGCCCATCGCGGCAGGGTTTCCGGCTTGCGCCGTCTTCACGCTGGTCACGCGCGCCCGCGTTGCGGCGGGAACGGAGACAAGCGAGATTTCGATAAGTTCGAGGTCTTGCAGCTTGCGGCCGCCACCGGCCCGGCGCTCCGAAGCGCGTGTGCGGAAGCCGATCGAAAGGCCATTGAACGCGCCACTTTTGAGCAGCGCATAGGCTTCCTGGCCGCGTCGGGTTTCGAGGATCAGGCGGCCAGTGACGGCAAGGCCAGTCGCGTCTTCCCGAAGCTCAAGCCAAACGCCAATCGGTTCGGAAGGATCGTGCTGCCACAACATGAGCGGCGTGGTGCCAGCCGCCTTGTGTTCGGCCAGGCTCTTCGTGAACGCGCCCTTTTCGATCACGTCGCCATAGCTGTCCGGCTCACCGTCGAACACACTGGCGTAGCCGGTGAGAATCCCGGCTTCGTCGGTTGCGAACTTGACTTCAATATCAACGCGATCCATTGCCGCCCCCTGCCGCATTGGCGTCTTCGGTGTTCATCGGCAGACGGAATTGATCGCCACCCGCATAGGGCGCGCGGTTCTCGGCAGCTCGCACTTCGTTCGGCGAAAGCAGGCCGTTGGTGACGGCCTTGGCGTAGGCGTCGAACCGGGCGGCCAGATCGGCGCGGGCAAGATCGTCGGTGAGAAATTCGGCGTAGTATTCCGGGCGCTCGTCCGGGGTGAGGAGGGCGCGGCGGATGCCGCCTTCCCAGCACTTCAGCCAGGGCAAGAGGGTCAGCGAAAGGAATTGCTGCCCCATGCTTTCGGCGTTGTTGTGCGTCGCCCGTTCAAGCTCCTGAAGCAGATGAAGCGGAATGCGGAACCCGCGCGCGATCTCGGCGACCTGGTGGCGGCGCAATTCGAGAAACTGAAGATCGACACTGGTGAATTGCAGAGCCTCGAAGTCCATCCCGTCTTCGAGGATCAGGGTCTTTCCGCCATTCGAGCCGCCAGCATGGGCGGCGTTGAAGCTTTCGCGAAGCCGCTTTAGGGCCTCCGGGCCGAGGGTCTTGCCGTATTTGAAGACGCCACCGGGACGCGCGCCGGAACTGAAGATGCGCGCGCCGTGCTCTTCCATCGCCAGCGCCAGGCCGATCGCTTCCTTCATCTGCGTGATCGGCGACATGCCGACATGCGGCGAAGTGCCGAGTGCCTTCAGGTGAAAGATTTCGGTGCGGTCATAGACGCGCTGGCCGCCGTCACCGGACGAAACCTTATAGGAAGGCTCCATCGTGATGGGATCGACTTCCACGGTGACGCATGGCGACGGGATAGGGATAAGCTCGGCGATCTTGCCGCCCGTCCGATTGATGAAGGCGAACGCATTGCCGTGAAGGCAAAGCGCGGTCTGCATGAAAAGCCGGAACTCGAAGGCAGAAGTCCATTCGTTCGCCTGGCCGTGCAACAGCTCGGCAAGCGGGTGATCGGTGGCGCGCTCTTTGCCGCCATCGGGCTTCCGGCGATGAAGATGAAGGGGCAGTTGCGCGACGGATTCAGCGATCACCTTCACCGACGCATACACGGTCGGGCAGCGCATCGCGGTTTCGGGCGTGACGGCCACACCGGACGCGGACGGCGTTGCGCCGAACAAAGCAATAAGCTCCGGCGAAGGGTCCGCCAGAGTTGTCTTCGTTTCCAGTCCGATCAGTTTCTTGAAGCCCTCGAACATCATCACCCGCGCACAAGGTTGCGGGGTCAAGATCGGGGCGAATGTCCAGTATTCAAAGCAAAAACGGCCCTGAAGGCCGTCTTAGAAGTGCTCGAAAAGGCGAGGAAATTCAGGGATTTGCCGGGGCTTTACGCTGCCCTGGCCCGGTCGCCGAAGACTTCCTTCCAAGCAAGAGCTTCGGCTTCGTGGCGGGGCAATCCGCCGTCATATTCCATGATCGCGGCGCGCTCTTCGTAGGCGTCGAGAAGGTCACTTTCGCGCGTCTCATCGTCAATTCGTGGTGCTACAGGTGCTACAGGTGCTACAACATTGATATTACTGGATAATATCGGTAGCACCTTGGCGGGTGCTACGGTGCTACAGGTGCTACAGGCCGGTGCTACAGCGCCGACACGGCTGGCGAAGTCGGTGAACCGCGCAAGATCAGGCACGGGCGGCCTCCCTTGCATCGTCGCCGAGGATGCCGGACGTAACCACGTAGCACCGGATCGCCGAGGGGAAGCCGGGCACACGCTGGTTATTCTGGAGCTTGCCCCCGCTGCCGGGCTTCAGCATCCCGCGCCCGGCCAACGTCTTCGCAACCATCACCGCGTCAAGCCCAGCGCACACTTCGCCGCGCCAGACTTCGGGCAGGACGATATATTCAATGCTTCCCTCATCATCGCGACGGCGGAAGCCCGCCCGGTTCTGAATGCGCGTGTCGATCGGTGCGCCTATGTTGTCGGTCGGGGCAAGGCTGCCCATCGGCTCGAAGCGGGACGTGCCGTGCAGCTCGATAAAGCGGCGGACGGCGGACAACGCTTCGCGCTCTTCAGCCGGTTCGATCCCGCCGCGTGTGTCGAGCCAATCGCGGAAGCACTTCGCCGCTGCCTTGGTCGCTTCGCCCGGCTGCCACGGCAGCACACCGAAGGCCGTCGCCATTTCACCACCGGCAGCCACAAGAGCGAAGCGCGCCACAACGCGGCTCACCTGTCCATCGGCATTCGGCGGGCAGTTCTCGGTGACAAACTCATTCTGGAAACCGCTCACCACGGGCGCGATACCGTCGAAGTCGCGGGTCAGCCGATCAAGATAGGCATGGGAAGCGTGGCCGAAATGCTCACCGGCTGCCGCCTTCAGGTGCCGGGCGAAGGCATCGGCGGACGGGAAGCCATGAAGAGTTTCGAAGATCCCCATGCCCGCGCCTGCATCTGCCGGAATATCCACGATGCGGACTTCCTGCCCGGCTGCCGCTCGGCGGCCCCTGCCATCCTCGGCGATCTTGTCAGCAAGGCCAATCTCCCCCGTCGAAAGGAAGAGGGTGCGCCACCGGGCCGCGCGGCGCGCTTCACCGCTTCGCCCGGCGCGGGTCTTGCCCTGGCCGTTCGCCAGCATGTAGGCGACCTGGCCGACTTCCCGGCTATCGCATTGGCCCATTTCATCGAGCAGCAAGAGGGTGTCGCAGTGCATCAACGCCACCGATTCCAGCCCGTTCGAAGTCGCGCGCCAGGTGCGGGGAAAGTCGCGCCCGCCCCATATCGATCCGGCGACCTGAAGGGCGGTCGTCTTGCCGATCGAAGAGCCACCGCGAAAATGAAAGCCACCGGATTCCGCCTCGGCGGGCAGCAAGAGCGGCCCGGCAAAGGCGGCACTCATCGCAAACGCCAGCCGGGAATTGCCAGCGGCATATCGGGCAAGTCCCTCTTGCCATCCCGCCAGCTCACCGCCGACGCGGTAGGGATCATCGGCCATGCCGTCGCTCTGATAGATGATGCGTTCGGCCATTCTAATTGTCTCCGAAGGTCTGCCGGGGAAGGACGAAGGCGCGTCCGCCCCAGCCGAGACGATTGACGCAACGTGCCTTCGTGTCTGGCCGGGCGGTCGAGATGTATTCGTGCAAAGCGTCACGGGCGAAGCGGCCCGGTGCCATGATCATGCCGAGGGAAAGCAGGTGTTCGCGGTAGGCGGTGCCGTCACCGGCCAGCAGCCGCATGGGCATACTCCATTCCTTCGTGCGGCCATCGCGATCGGTGACGCGCAAGAGGCGGCCCCAGTCTTCGCTTTCGGTGCTACGGGTTTCGGCGACCACTTCGAGAAGCGAGCAAAACCACTTCCATTCGATCGTGATGATGCCGGTTTCCTTGTCGGCGCGTTCGATGCGCTTTTCGACGCCATTGGCGACCACGCGGAACGGCCAGCGGGTCAACTCTTCAGGCTCGCCAGCGGCAACGCGGCGAAGGGTTTCGCGCTCTTCGGCATCGTGATAGATCGGCAGGAAGGCCGGATCGCTCTTCAGCTCGGCGACGGCCTCGGCGGTCCAACCCTCTTCGATCGCGTCGGCAATATCCCAGCCTTTCGGGATCACGCCTTCGCGAAGCGTTTTTTCACCGTCCATCCATATCCATGCGCCGAGGCGATCGGGCGGAAGGTGCAGGACGGCGGCAGCGCCAGCCGCGCGCGCCAGTTCGCAAACCCTGTCGCCGAATTGCTGTCCGGCTTCGTCATTGTCGGTCGCAATGATCACGGTGCGCCCGGCGACGGCGGACCAATCTGCCTTGTGAGGCGACTTCGCGCCATGCGGCGGCGTTGTCGCTGTCATATCGGGGAAGAGGATCGCGGCAGCGTCGGCGGCCTTCTCACCTTCGGCAACAATGATATGGGCATCGGTGCGGGTGACGATGCCGGGCAGGCCATAGAGCGGGCGCGGTTCAGGAATGCCCTTCGCGCGCCAGGCGCGGCGGCCTTTGCCGAGGTCGCAATAGGTGATCGGCAGATAATCCTTCGCCGGGTTGCCAGCATCGTCCACATAGTCGAACCGGGCGACGTAGCCGATCAATCGGGCTTCAGGATCGTGATAAGGCCACGCCTTCACCGGCTCCCCCAACTTCGGGTGCCGGAACTGCATGGCGGGCGCGTGATCGGGCACGGGAACGATCGGCAGCTTCTCGCCTGCCTTCGGCGCGGGGCTTTCGGCCAGCGCGATTTCGTCCGCCGACAAGGGCGCAAACATCGCGTTCATAGTCATGCGTCCACCCCCAGCATGTCAGCGAGGGCGCGGGCGGCTTCGGCCTGGCCGGTTCCTGCCAGATACGCGGCAAGGCTCACCGGATCACCACCGCATTCGTCGGTGGCGAAGTCGGCCCATTTGCCGGTATTCATGTTCACCCGGAAGCTTCCGGGGTTGCGATCGGATCGCCGAGGATTGCGCGCCACCCATTCGTGGCCGACGCGGCGACCATCGGGCAGCCACCGCGCCAAGAGCGACGGCAGTGCGGCAATCGCGGCGGCATTGATGCGGGCGAAATCCAGCACGATCCCGTCCTAGCCGTGAGAGGTGTTGCGGACGGGATCGCCCAGCTTGTCGGCGGCCCAGCTATCCAGCTCCACAGTCGGATAGAGCGGGGTGCGGTTCACCTTCTGATAGGCAGGGCCGCCACCGACCGAAGCCCACTTCGCGAGCGTTGCCGGGGCAACCTCGATCCCGTGAACGATCTTCAGATAATCGGCAGCTTCCCACCGACGAAGGCGGGGCTTGCGAAGGGCGGGCGGAAGGCAAGGCTCCGCCGTTCCCGCCGAAGCGGGTTTCAATTCTTCAGTCATCTTCGGTTCCTTTCAGTCCGTCCCGGTCTTCACCGGCTTTGCTACAGACACCTTTCCGCTACGGCGGCGCGGTAAGCCCAAGGGCAACCCGCTTCATTTGCCGGATCGCTAACGAGGCGTTCACGTCCAGCTTCGTTTGAAATTGCTCCCACGCGCGGCGGGCTTCCGGCTCCTTCTCTTCGTCACGCAGAATGGATTTCGCTGTCCGGTCTTCCTGGCGAAGCTCGGCGATCGGCTCGAAGTCGAACGAAATGCTTTTGTGGTCGAAGCGCCTTTCCTGCCGCAGTTCCATCCACTGGAACACGTCAACGGCGTACTGGCGCGGGTCGGGATCGTGGTAGCGAACCCAAACCCAGCGGCCATCCACAATGTAGAAGTGATGATCCACCGCGTCGTGCGTGTCGGGCGACGTGTTGTTGAACTCGTAGATGCCGAGCGGATCGATTTCGGGCCGGTAGAGCGGTTCGCCGAAGCTGCGCCAGCCTTCAGGCAAGCCGCCGATCATTTCTTCCTGCCACACGGGCAACCATGCGATCTCACCGATGCTGACTTCTTTCGGTGCATCGACCTTCACGATCGGGCGGCAATGCCTGTCGAAAACATGGCGAGGAACGTTATCGGTCGGCAACCATCCGCCATCCGGCTGTTCGATCGCCAGCATGGCAATGCCCCCATAGGGCGATGGAGACGCTTCGAGAAAATTGGGGCTGAAGTCGATTGTCTCGGTCGGGAAGCTCGCCAGCACGGGAACGGCATTCAACAGATTGGCGGCAGCCTCGATCGACAAGCCGCCCTTGCGAAGCGCTGCGACAATCGCCACCGCGTTGCGGGCCTGCCGGGAAATGCGGCGGGTGTTCTTGCTGCCGCGCCCACCGCCCTGAATCTGTCCGCGCATGTAGGGAGTATCGAGGATCAATCGAATGTCGCGTTCGGTCTGGCCCGTCCATTCGGCCAGCTCGGCATTGGTGATCCGTCCGGTCCACCATGCCAGAACCTTGCTTTGATCGAACGCTAACTTCCCGGTGTGCATCACGGCCTTCCTATCTCACGAAACGACACTTAGCTGTCATTTGAATAGAGCGCAAGCCCTAACGACACCTTGCTGTCATTTCCACCGACTTTCGTTTTCCCGGCGTTGCTTCGGCTTTCCAGAATACGGGGAGCGGTAAGGGCGTGGATAAAGATCGGCACAAAAAAGCCGTCCCACCGATCGAGCGGGACGGCTCCACAATCCGGCATCATGGAAGTCATCCGCGATTTTTGGTGGAATCCTCTTCGTCGCCGAGGGATAGCCCGGCGCATATGATTCGAGCTTCGGCGGCTTCCAGCACCGCAAGGAAGGCTTTGAAAAAATCGATGCTGTCTCGGATGCCGTTCCCGTAGAGCTCGAAGATGCCTTCACGATCCATGCCCGCGATCATCTCCATAAGTTCGGGCTTGGTCTTGAAGAGCGTCAGCCAGGCCATTCGGACAGATACGAGGTAGGGATTTGCCAGCCGCGCCCATTCCTCATTCGAAGGCGGCTTCCACTCGTCAGGCTCGTGCTGCCACGGCTCGAAATCCATCGCAGCAAAATCTTCGTCCGTCATGTCATCGGGCAAGCCTTCGGCGGCTGCCGGAACGGTGCTGTTCGGCATCTTGCTATCTCCTGTTCTGTCGAAAAACGACAGTTATGTTGATAACCGACGATTAGGGATAGATCAAGCTATTTTCGACAGTTCTGGTGTTAGGCGACAGATCATGATAAAGCCGAGGCATGATTACGTCCGCACAATGCCGCGCCGGTCGCGCCCTTCTCGATTGGTCGCAACAGCAGCTCGCCGATGCCGCGCGCGTCGGCGTTGTCACCGTCCGCCAGTTTGAAGGCGGCGGATCGCAGCCGCGCAACGCCACGCTGGACGTGATCCAGCGCGCGCTTGAAGAGGCTGGCGTGATCTTCGTGGAAGAGAACGGCGAAGGGCCGGGCGTCCGGCTAAAGAAGGGGAGCTAGGATGGAGATTTCGTCGTCGGCACTCACGGGTGCGCTCCGCGTCGGCGTTCAAGTTGTCGTCGGGCGAAAGCGGCCCGTCCTTGAAATTTACCAGCAGCTCCACAACACGTTTGATCCGCCCTTTGAGATTGATCAGAAGGACAGTGCGGGGAAAACAGTCCGCGTTGACAAACACCGTTTCCAAAACATCTTCATCGACCTCACGCTGATCAACATCGGCGGGGATCGGGCGGAAGGCGTGACGTTTGAAGTGTCGGGAGAGTTTCGGCGCGAAGAACCGCGCCAAGAGCTTCCGGAGCTATTCGGTGCAACGATCGGCCAGGTTGCGCCGGGGCAAACCCTCTACCTGATGCGCATCGATAGTCATGACTTGAACATCTATGCGCCCGAGAAGCCGGGAGACACCACCGCTTTCAAAGCGGTCGGTATCAAGAAGGACACTCTGGAAATCACCATGCACTATGATGGGCCGGACACGATCCTAAACAAGTTGCTTCGGTGGCCTCGGCGTTGGCGCGGCTTAAGGCAGTATTCGAGCACCTTCATATTCAACCCGTCGATTTTTATTGGCGACCTTCCACCGCCCAGATACCAATAGGGACGATATGAGCGAACCGATTACCTTTGACGAAGCCGACTGGCGGGAACTAACCGGGCACGACAAGAAGGCATTGCGCACGTTCTCACGGGTCGCGATCGACTTCGAGCCGCTAGCGAAAGCGTCCGGCGTCGGCCAGAAGAGCATGGACGCGCTTGTAGCCAAGGGTCTTGCGGTCGAAGGCGAGACAGGACTGCACGGGCGCACCTTCAAAATCACAAAAAAGGGCTGGCTGGCCGTTGAATGGCTTCATGGTCGCCGCACACGGGTCTATCCCGAAAGTTGAACTATGCCGCTCGCCTATTATCCTTCCCCTGGCGAAATCGTTCTCTGCGACTATGGGACAGGCTTCATCTCGCCTGAAATGGTGAAGCTTCGTCCCGTCGTGGTTGTTTCGCCGAGATTGCGGCGGCGCGCTGACCTGGTTGCCGTTGTGCCGCTCAGCACCACGCCCCCCAATCCGGCCGAGCCGCACCATTGCAGCTTCACGCTTGCGGTGCCGCTGCCCAAGCCGTTTGAAAGTCCGCAGATGTGGGCAAAGTGCGATATGGTGGCGACCGTAGCCCTTTCCCGGCTCGATCGCTTCCGCGACGGTCGCGTGCCCGGCGGCGGCGCTCGCCGCTTCAGGACGGGCAAAATGAGTGCCGCCCAACTGGTCGAAATCCGCAAGGCAATCCTGCATGGCCTCGGCCTTGGTTCATTGACGATTCACCTGTAGGAGCCTATATAGGTGACTGTTCCCGCTCTGCTTCGGCATCGGGCTTGGAGACTGTCTCTTCAGTGAGGCAGCGGGTCTCGCGTCGGCGATAACAAGCTTGCGAGGCCGTCGTGTGTTCGCAAAGGCCCTACCGAAGAGGTGGGGCTTTTCGCGTTTTGGGCACGAGCCGCAGCGGTTTTGTAGCACCTGTAGCACCTGCCGATTTGCACGGTGCTACAGGATTTCCCTTTTATTTTCCGTGCTGTAGCACCTGTAGCACCGCGAAAAACTGTGTCCGCGCGACGGCTTCAGGCGTTGCGCTTGCGGTTCGGCAGTTGCACCACCTTGCCTTCGGCTCCCGTCATCATCCCGTGGATCGTCCGCGCCACCTTGTCGGCAGCGGCAATCAACACGCTGTCGAGGTGATGCACATAGCGCGAAGTCACCGATCCCGCCGCATGGCCCAGCATCGCGGCGATCGTGCTTTCGGTGAAGCCAAGATCACCGGCCACGCTGGCGTAGGAATGCCGAAGGGTGTGCGGGGTTATGCCTTCCAGCTCAGCGCGCTTCACAATCCGACGCCATGCGCCCGGCATCCCGCCGAATGCGCCTTCGCCGCGAAGGGCAGTCAGCACGAAGGGGTTTTCCTTTCCCCGCTCTATCGTCGCCAGCACGTCGAACACTGGCCTTCCGATCGGGCGGACGGATGCACCTTCCTTCGAATCTTCGAGACGGAAGCACCCGCCTTCGTCATCGACTTCCGACCATTTCAGGTTTTCGACTTCGCCGAGGCGGCAGCCGGTGAGGGCAAGCAACCATGCGCCCTTGATCCCTTGTGCGGTTTCCGCGTCGGCCTCGGCAGCGGCCAGCGCCTCCCCAAGCGCCTTGTATTCGTCGGCGGTCAATCGCCGCTGGCGTCGGTTATCGGCGGGACGCTTCACGCCGGTCGCGGGATTGAACGGGATCACGCCTTCCGACACGGCGAAGGACAGGATGCCGCCGAGAAGGCCAGCGGTGCGGGCTGCCGTGCCAGTGCCGCCTTCCACGATCGCCTTGCCGCGCTTGCGCTCGGTCTTCTCCACCACCGCCGTCTTGCCGCTGGCAACGTCTCGAATGAACCGGGCAACGTCCGCCTGGGTCATGTCGCGCACAAGCTTGTTGCCCAGCAGCGGGCGGATATGGCGATCGATCCTGCCGCGATCGGTGTAGAGCGTGGAAGCCTTCTTTGCCTTCCCACCCTTGCCCATGATCAAGCCGCGCTCGGCAGCCTGAAGGTAATTGTCGCAGAGCTGCGACACGGTGAGCGATTTGCGGCGCGTCACCCGATCCTCTTGCGGGTCTTCGCCGCGCGCCACGTCGCCGAGGATGCCTTTGGCTTCCTTCCTGGCCTCTTCCACCGTCAACGGGCCGTGCGTTCCAACCTTCACGCGCCGGGTGCGGACGCCAGCGCGGTATTGCGCCACATAGACCTTCCGGCCAGTCGGCCACACCCGCACACCGAAGCCGGGAAGCTCATCATCCCATTCGAAATAGTCGCTCGATTTCGGTTCAAGGCCATCGATCAGCCTCTTTGTGAGCTTCGCCAAAATCGGCCTCCTAAACGCTACAGGAAGCATATAGGAAGCAGCAGGAAGCAAATGCGGGTAATTTCGCGCGCAACCGATGCCTTTCCATATGCCTGGAAATTGCAGCGATCATAATAGTCTAGCGATGCCGGGTAAACAGCAGGAAGCAGCGGAAAAGCACAACAACGCGCCCTCCGAAGGCAGAGGTCACAGGTTCGAATCCTGTCGGGTGCGCCATCTCACATTTTTTGATATTTTCCCGAAAAAAGCTAAACGGAACAGTTAGTTGCGGGGTTCGAAAACCCTGATTTCGTTGATAGGCTAATCGCTCCGAAAACGTCAATTTTAGCACTGTTCTCCGGTCGGCTAAGCGCTCTGAAACCCATAATTTCCAAGGGTTTGAGAGGAACCCCATAGCGAGTTCGAACATTTCCTCGAAGGTGCGCTTCGGCGCTGCTGCTATTGCGCGTTTTTCTGCGGCGATCAGCTTTTCCCGTTCGAGTTTCGCAATTTTCTGCTCATATGCTTTGACCGCTGTCGGACTTTCAGAATCGACGATGCGGTCCACAAGCTGTTCGATCTGTTTGTCCGCTTTTGCGATATCGCGCTCTAACGCCAGCTTCAGTTCTTCGGAGCGCGTGCGCTGCATTTCCCAACCACGCTTGAACATGTCCGCAATCATGTTGAACAGGTATGGTTTTGGTTGGAGGCTTTGCAGCATCGTTTCAAATTCGCTTTCCAGCTTGTCGCGTGGAATCGATTTGCCGCGGCTGTCACATGCGCGATTGTAGCAAAGATAATAGGGATGGCGCTTGCCGGTCTTGCTCTTGGAATAGCAGGCGGTCAAGGGTTTGTGGCAATCGCCGCATGTTACGAAACCGCGCAGCGGAAAGTCTTCGTTGATGTCCTTGCGCGCAGGCGCTCGCGCATTGCCTTTGAGGCGCTCCTGGATTTTCACGAACGTCTCGAAAGACACCAGACCTTCATGCTTAGCCTCTCGCAAGGAAACATTCCATTTCGGTGCTTCCAGATAACCGGCATAAACAGGCCGTGTCAGGATGTCGGTAATGCGCTGGTTGCGGATTTGTCCATCGGGCAGGTCTTTGGGGAAATCAGGCTGGCTTTCAAGAAAGCGCTTTACCTCGACCTGTGTGTCGAAACGGCCCGATGCGTATCCCTCCAACGCCTCCTGCAGAATCGAGGCTTGCGGCTCATCGCGCACCAAAAGCTTACCGTGACCACTTTGCTTTTCATATCGGTAACCGACAGGGGATTGAAATACCCAGTAGCCGTTCATGGAACGTGCACGCATGCGGTTGATGGTTTGTTCGGCGTTCTTGCGGCTTTGATGTTGCGATACGGAAGCTAGGATATATTCGTGCAGTTCGCCGTCTGCATCATCGCGCAGTTCGACGGAAGGCGATTCCAGGATGCCTCCTGCGGCGGCGATGGACTGGCGCAGGTCGAAATGGACACGCACATTACGAGCGAAGCGTGAAATATCGTCGATGATGACGACATGGGGATTTTTACGGTTTGACTTCAGATATGAGAGCATGGCCGTGAAGCCGGGCCGGTTGGCGCTTTGGCCAGTAAGGTCGTCGGTAAAGACCTGCACCACGTCATAGCCCTTGTAGCGCGCAAATTCGCGGCACCGCGTTTCCTGCGAACCGAGGCCGTCGCCGCGTTTTGTTTGTGCCTTGGATGACACGCGGCAATAGATCAGCGCGTCAGTGATATTGTGGCTGTGGCCGTCTTCATATCTCATTGCGGCACCTCCTCTCCGGACTGCGCGCTGTCTTTGCGATCGGTCCGTGATTGCCTAAAGTCGCTCGATAGGAGCTGGGGCGGAGAGGCGGGAATTGCCTTTGCCGTTTCTTCGATATCAAGTTCATCAAGAACAGTTTGCACGGAGTCGACACGGTAGCCAAGATGAACGAAGGAGAGGACGATATTCCACCATGCCTTTACGTACTCGCACTTTTCTTCGTATGAGAGGTCCGGCTCATCAAGCATGGCTACATAGTAGTCCCAGTCGATACCGAGACTGGGCAGCGCCGCCTTGAGCTCCGCTCCTGCTGCGCTTTCTTCGCCTGGGGGCTGTTTCTTTTCTGTCATGCTCACGCTCTCCTTATTACCACTCTCCCTTGTCCATATCAGAACAAAAAGAGAACACTATAGGTATAAATTCCTATATTTTCAAGTACTTTCTCCAAAAATACTTGAGACCGCAGGCCATCTACCGTGAAAGCGATAGGCTTTGCTGGCGCGGTTGCTGGGCACGCTGCTCTTCAGCTTCAATCTGCGGGCGATAATACTGGGTATCCAGATCCTTACCCCATTCGTAAAAATCGCGACCCTGCTGGAGCTTGAAGGCTTCACTCATGAGCCGCTTGGCCCCAAGCTCGGTAATATCGAGATTGGCTGCCATATCCTGGGCCTGGTGGGCGGCGGCGCGATGGAAGGAAATCTTGTTGCCATCGCGCACCATGGGCTCGACGGCGCGGGCATAAATCACGGCGCCGGATTTTTGCTCTGGCGTTAAAGCCTCTTCATTGGCTTTGAGCCTTTCGCGCATCTGGTTCATGGTCATGCCGGTTCTGGCTTTGAACAGATCACGCACAATGGTTTCGGCCTTCATCTGGTCGAACTTTTCCGTCCGGGCATAAGCGAAGGAAAAGTCCTGAAGCTTTTCCTTGAAAACGCCTGACTTTTTAATCTCCTGCTCGATGATACCGGTGATGGTCATCCCCTCATCAAACTGGCTATTGGTCAAAAGCCGCCCTGAAAAGCTCTCGCGGGCAGCAGCTACTCTTTCCATTTCCTTCGGATCGTAAGTGAGATTCATAGCGTCTTCTCCTTTTCTAGAGTGGGATGCCGCCTAAGGCTGGCGGCTGCGTTTTAGGGATGGTGAACGATGGAGCTGACGTGCCTGCGGCTCAGACTTATTGCGGCGTTCAATGCCGCTCCTGCGATCTGCCGCGCGGGAGAAATCCTCATGCAACTGCCGGGATTTTGCGCGGGCGTGCTGGCAAGTATCGATCAGGCGTTTGATCTCACGCGCCTGCATCTTATCGATGGCGGCTAAGCGCCTGTGATGGGCATGCTGCACATCACGAACGGCCTGGCGGTTGATGTCGTCTTTGTTCAAGGCATCTCTGCCGAGAAACCGGGGCTTCAAGTCTTTGTTTTTGCGCCCGGCCTCATTGATTATGCGCCTGCGCGCCATCTCAACGCGCGTGTCGAATTCATTCCTGTAGGCCTTATCTTCGTGCACGCGCCGGGCCTCATGAACCTTCACGATGTCCTGATAGGTTTTCCATTCACGGGGCGTGAGGATGAACTTTGCTTCGCGTTTCAAACTGGCCAGTTCAAAGGCGCGGCGAAGATCGTTTTGGATAGACATCAGCGCGCCCCCCTCAGCTTAAAAAACCGAATGAACGCGCACGCGCCATCGCGGGGAAAATGCACTTCAAAGCGGCCATAGGGACCCGAGTAATTGCAGCGGGAATGAATGCGCTGCTTATGGCCTGCATAGGTTCGGCCATGCGTGCTGGTTAAAACATGCGGCAGGCCGTAGATGGCAACGGCCACATAAGCGGCCACCGGCACCGCCAGCCAGATGAAATAAACCGCGCGCAGGAAACGAGGTTTTTTCATGTGCGCCTCCTGGGCGGCGCGGCGATGCGGACACGCGGATCAGGTGTTAAAACACCGCCTTCAAGCGGGTTCGGCGCAATCTCATGACAGTAAGGCGCAAGATGTTGCTGGCTGGCTTTTTCGCACACGATAAAGCCCACGCCGCTGACATAGATGACCTGACAATTTGGCGGCAGGCGCATTAATTCTTCGGCGGTGAATATCCGCTCGCGGCCCGTGCTAAGCCCGCCGGAAAATTCAGGATTGCCTGAATTGTAATTGAGGCTGGAGCTCAATGTCTCGCGCTCACCCATGGCGCGGCTGACACGTTCGGCTTCTTCGACATTGGCAAATTTGAGCCATTGGACGACACGAACATTGTCTTCCAATGTCGCAATCAGCTTGTCGCCATTTTGCCGCTGCATATCTGAACGGGACTGCGCGATAAAAAGCGTGCGCAGACCAAAGGCGCGCTGGATCGTGACTTTTTCAATCATGTCACGCGCGGGCGTGTTGGCCGCTTCATCGAAGACGAGATCGGTACGGCCGCAGCCGCCAGCCATTTGCGCGCTCGTAAAGGCGTTAAAGTGCAGGCCGTAATAGATGCCAAGCCGCGCCGCATTGCGCTGGTTCTGGACCAGGAAAACGATGTAGTTTTCTTTTAAAAGCTGCTCATGCGTAATCTCGGCATGCGCTCCCGCATCTTGCAGCGGTCCTCCCGGTGCAAAGATGCGAAGGGCTGAAAGCGCGGCCAGATAATGCTGGCTGTAATGCTCCGGATCATTGTCATGCAGCTCTTTGATCTGCATGGCGCGCGAGCGGGTAAGCGGCGCGCCTTCTTCGGCCTCTGTCGCAACCGCGCTCATCCACATCTGCGGATCGGATAAGAAAGCCGCAACTCCGCCTGGCGTTGCCAGATTGGGAAAACGGCTAATCAAGATCAGTATCGCAAGCTCAAGAAATTCACGCGGAACCTGTCGCCAGAAGGTATTCTTTGGATCGTCCTTCGGCTCGTTGATGAAGATGTGCGAGACGTTTTCAATTTCCAGCATCAGGCTGGAACTCTTGGCCTGATACGCCGCTATCAAGTTGCTGAGTGGATTGAGAGAAATGCAATATGGGGCGAACTCATCGCCGAGCTCACTGTTGTCATCGAGGGCCGCGACTTTGCGGCCATAAGATTGACAGAGCCTGATAAGCTGCGCGGTAATCTCTCCGGACTTTACATCATTCACGACTAAAGACCGGTCTGTATCGGCCAGCATGGAAAGGACTTCCGGCACGGCCACACAGGTCGTTTTACCCCCGCCAGCCGCTGCATAGATCAGCGACGAAGACGTACTATCCGGCTCGAAAATCGGGCTGCCGTCTTCCAGAGAAAAACCGAGTATTCGCCGGCAATCCCCGGAGGCGCCCCGGCGGGCCTTTCGGTTTAATCCCGCCGGAAAAAGCTTTTGCAAAAGGCCGCTCATCGCAGCATGCCCGCTTTGCGAAGCGCCTCGGCGCTTGCGAGTGTTGCAGACTTGGGCTGGGCACGCTTTGAATACTCCGCGAACAGCTTGAGCTTGCGCATCAAGGCAATAGCGCGAACAAGCAATTTGAATGACGAAATGGCAAGAAGAATGGAAAGGAAGCCAAAGCCCCACCATTCAATCGATGTTGGCCAGATGAAAAATGCGCTCGCGCCACAGATTGTTGCCACCAGCAAATTGACATTGATCCTGACAATGTCCCCAAAGGCGTTATACGCACTCATGCAACGCCTCCATTGCTAGCGGCAACGGGTAGCGCTGCAACAATTTCTCTGCGCTTCGCATCGAGTTCGCCACGCGTGCCCCACACTGCGCCTGTCAGTTCGCTGCCCCGTAAATCGCGGGAAAGGAGTTGGAGCTGTGCAAGATGGAAACCGCTGAAAGCAGCGCCGATGGCGATGCCAATGCAGGCCTCAATCTCACCGGGATAAAGCAGATCAGAAAACGCTGCAGCGAAACCGCTAATGCCTCCCGCCAGAATGAGCGCAGGAGCAAGAAGTGGCCTGCGCACAGAGACAACTGAAAGAGTTGGCAACAGGTAGCTATCCCGGTGTGTTGAGACAGATCGCTCATCAATATGGAGATGACCAAAGATCATTTTGCACCTCCGTTAAATTTGCATTTTGGTGCGCGTGCAGCGCTGTCGAGCGTCGCCTGAAGGCGTGCGACAGATTCCGGCGTGACCATACGTAAGGAGCCGGCATAGAGTGCGAAGGGCATCCGCTTTTCTTCAACCGCCAATGCAATGGCGCAGGAACAAGTGGTCTCCACACCCTCCAGAGCCGCGTTGATACGGCTTGTTTCCAGCTTCTGGGCGCGGGCCTGCGCGGCCCGCGCCGGGGCGCTTAACAGATCAAAAAAGCCGCATAGCCCTGCGCTTGAAGGATCGAATTGCCCGGCAATCGCGCGGCAATCAAAGGCATCTAATGGCGCATCGCTTTTATGTTCGCGGCGGATGCTGGCCCGCAGGCCAGCCTGGCATTGTGTTTCCCATCCCGACATCGCGATGGTGCGCTTGGCCACCAGAGGTCCAGCAACAAAGTAGGCGGTAAGAGCAATGACCGCGGCGCCCATCATTAGACCTCCGCTCATCGGTAAGCTGGACAAATCAGCGCGCATCGTTGCCTCCGCTACCAGGGCGGCAGCGGGGATAACCGCTCTCACGCGTCTTGCAGGTAATAATCAGGGTCACAGGCGGGCGGGTAGAGACTTCCGCTGCGCCTTCTTCATCAATGATGCCCTTGATGGCGGGATTTGTGGTCACGAACAGGGTCATAAGGCAAAGGGCGATCAACAGCCCGAAACCCATGGTGGACAGGATGTCGCTCAAAAAACCAAGAAAACGCTGCATCTCAGGCCCTCACTTATTGTCTGAGCGTTCGCGCGGATCGAAGGCGCCGAACTGGCAGTGAGTCTTGGCAGTCGCCCGCAAAGCGGCGGCGCTGAAGCCCATATCGCTCAGCACTCCTTTTGGGGCATTTTCCAATGAAGTGTAGGTCGGAGTTGCACCTCCTTGGGCATTGCCAAGGTCGATGCGAGTGGACACATCACCACCTCCGGCGCTGATGTAGCACCACTGGCTTTTGATAGTGCCCGCAACAACATCCGCACTAGAGGCGAATGTGGTGCCAGTTGAAACCTCGTACTTCGTACCTTCAATGCGCTTACGGGCGAAGAACGTAATGTCTTCAACGCCTTTCAGCGCCGTTTTCAGATCCTCTTCCGGCTTGTCGAAGTTTTTCCAAAAATCCGCTACCGACGCACCGAAATTCATCAGCGCATTCTTTCCGTCAAAATCGCGGGCAATGAGAGCGGTGATGCCGAACATCGTAGCTCCAGTGAGTACTCCGGCGGCGGTGGTTCCAAGAAGACGGGAAACGCTCATAATCCTTCCTTTCAAAGAATGTTGGTGGCGGGTCAGGTGGAAGAGACTTGGTCGTCGTCGTGTTCATCGCCTTTGCGCGCTTCAACCTCGCGGAAGGCTGTAATCAGGATGATCAGCAACGCTCCTGGCGCGATATCGATGAAGACGGCCGCCAGCCACTGCGGAAACAGCGGTTTCCACTTGGTGCGGATGGCGGTCATTGCATCTTGTGGCCGAACGCGCTTGAGTTCGGGTTCGTCGATAGCGCGGAGCTGTGTTGCCGCTGACTGCAACGCTTCGGCCACCGGCTTCGCCATCTCAGCAATGATGCCAAGCTGTGCATTCTGATTTTTCTCGAACGCTGATGAGGCAGTTGTCGGTGCCGGAAAAATTGCCTTTAAGCTCGTAAGCGTTGCTTCTATCGATACCGCGTAATCCAGTTGAGAAAGCCGACCCAAAAGGTCGTCCATCTGATCGGCAGCGTTAGATACAGCTTCAACACGCGGGCGGATCGGTCCTTGCGTAAAGGTTGCGCGTTTAAGCTGGCTTGATGCCGCGCTGATACGTGACTGCAGCTGCTGGGACGCGGCAATGCCAGATTTAAGTTCAGTCAACGTTGTATCGAGCAGACTGGCAACCTGACCAAAGCCAGACGAAACTTTTCCTGGGCCGGGACTACCCGAATAGGTCCCGTGCTTGATTTCACCCTCTTCGAGCTTGCGGAACCTTTCGGCTTGAGCCTGAATCGCTGGAACAAGGCGCTGCGCCATCGTCGCACGCGCAAAAATGGCACTCTTCTGATCTTCATAAAATATCGTTGTATCGGTCAGCGTCATCTGCACTGCCGAACCGCCGCCGAGCGCCAGCATGTTGAACGGCGCATCAATCGCGGCAATGGAGAGTACGTAAAACACGGCGGCAGCAAGAGAAGCTCCGAGCCGTTTGCCGCGCAGGCGGTAAATCAAGCCGAAGAGGTAAAACCAGCCCAGCCACGAAAAGACGCCAATGGTAATGGCAAAGGCGAGCGCCTGACCTTTCTGGACAATATCACCGCCAAGTTCGGTCAGCGGAACCGACACGCCGTAATAGGTCAGCATGACCGTGGCGGTGCTTGGGATCATCAGCAAAATGCCGGTCAGCATTTCGCGGAACGTCACTTTCTTGAACAAGATGCTGGAGTTGCTGCGCTTGGACCGAAGCCAGCGATGGATTGCACGAGGGAGTATTTGTAAAATGGCATACAGCGAATGCGGGGTGGTATTGTTAGACGAGCAAGTCGTGTCAGCGACATCGTTTGGATGCCTACTATTTACCTTGTCAGCGGTTTTTGATTTCGGCTTACGGCCGTGCGGCGTACCGCCTTCTAGTGTATTTAGGACAGCCATGTTTCATGCTCCTTTTTGCTATTTTTCGCTGAGGATCAAAGGCTTTGCACAGGTAGTGCAGGTCAGGGCCGCCTGTGGCTTCGCCCAGGCATTCAAGCCGCACACGCTGCAAGTGAATTTCGCGCGCGTTTGTTTTTTCTTCGGAACTTTGGTCTTTCGGCTGCGCCCTGTAGCGAAGGGGTTGGCTTTGTCGAAGCTATTGGCGGGCTCAGCGTCTATGGCTTCATGCCAATTGAAGCGCATACCGCTCTCAAAGAGCCGTGTTGCGAGTTGATCGAAAGGGCCATCCGGGATGATGTAATGCATCACCTGTTGGCCCGTTTCCTTTCCCCCGGGGCAACCAGTATTGGAAGGGAAGAGACCGATGCGCTTCATCTCGTCACCCCAGGCTTTATCGTGATATCCGACGCTACCGCGATTGCCTTTGCTATCGACGGGACCAAGTGTGTGCCGCCAATGGTGCGCCATCTCATGGGCAAGAATGCTGGTAGCCGAAATCGGGTGCAGTAGAGCCAAATGGACAGGGTTGAGTGCAATCTTGGCGCATCGTTCGCCACTACTGCGAACCAGGCTCTTCGGGGAATAATATCCGAGAATTCTCGTTTGGTGGGTGTAGGTAAAGATACAATCAGACAGCGCCCCGTCCCAAAAGGCGGAATTGAACTCATCGAAAATTGTGATGAATTCTTGCGGAACCTCTACAGCTGGACGGTAGTTTGTCTGCGAGCTGGCGGTAGGATTATTTTGTACAATAGAATTTTGAAAATTTTTGCCTGCAGAGACTACGCCTGATGGGGTTTTTGCAATTTGGTTGTTTGTAGAGGTCATTAAGCTCTCCAAGGTTTTTCATATGCCTTGGGATCGCTTTTTTGCCGCAGAAGCGCCAACAGAACGCTTGTGAAATTTTCTGCAAAAAACAGAAGCGCTCTGATAATACTTTATTTAAACGTAAAATTACTTGACATAATTATGCACACAAAGTATTTATTTGTCTTATTATTTGATTAATTGATATTTAAGAGATGAAAAACGGAATAAAAGAAATATATACGATTGAAGTAGACTATTATCCGGAGACAGACATACCGAAAGAGATGAATATTCGTCTTTTGACTGGCGAATTTCATAGTCCGCCCGATGGTCGACCTTCAAGTGTTGAGTTTGATGACCAGGGACGTCCGACAGAGATGGCTTGGCACCATCGAAACCTTCTTCACCGATTTAGCGGCCCGGCAATGGTTCGTATAAATCCTGAAAACGGTGTCCATATCGCGGAGTTTTTTCGTATCGTTGTAGACGAAGAAGAAGATGTTGCCCGCGGACAGAACGAACTCAGTACGATTTTTCGCGATGAGATAACGGGCGAGGTTAAGCAAAAGATGTATGGAGGACGATACAGCAATATCAAAGGGCACACTGAAGGGTTAAAGGCGCCAAAGCCAATCCGTTGATTTTATTAAGAACCTAAGGCAGATTTCCCCACGCAGATAACTTGAGGGAATGTAAGTTGAAAGCTCGCGCAGTACGTACTTACGAAGAGTTTAGGAGACTGATACCGGATACATATATCAAAAAGCGGGCCGAACATTACGGCGAATTTAAAATGGCTGTCGGTAAAGAGTTGCAACGATTTCGCAACAACGGCAATGTCCCTCCGACGCGTACAGAAAAAGATCGCCATCAGCGCTGGCAGAACTGGCTGGCAGAGGTCGAATTCGACATATCCGCTGATACAATTAAGAACTTTGACGACGACATTGTTTACGCTTTGGCACGCGGACAATCCACTGGTGAAAATGCGCTAGCAGCTTATTACCGCCTTCATGCGCATCTGGCCGATCTTAGTTTTGCTGAGAATATCGATAAGCTTGTTTTTAATAAAACCCTGCGTGAAAAAGGAATCGTCGTTTTTGAAGCAACTCCTGGGATGCGCGCGCAAAGCGCTGAGTCGGGTTCAGAAAAGGTTGCTGAAAACCCGGCTTGCTTTTGGGGGCTCTACCCCGTTGAGGCGAAAGCCGTCTTAAGAGAAATATGTTCGTTTTCTCTTTTTGATCGCCAGCCTCCGCGCACCGGCGGGGATGTCGCTATCTTTCTTGAAGTCTCAGCGCTTTCTACTCCTGATGAGAACGGGCGGCGATATGGCTTTGGCGAGCTTGTTGTGCGGCTACTTTTCACCGGCAAGGACGTTTCATCTCTTGAGTATAATAGTTGGTACAATAGAGAACGAAATCTGTCAGAGGGGAAATTTGCCAAACTGTTTGGTTCCGGCTCGGACACCAGCATGCGCCTTAGGTCAGAGCCAGGCTATCTTGATGGCCGATACGAAATTCTTGAGCAGGGACATTTCCTAAAAATTCGATCCATAGAAAACGAAATCGAATTTCTAGCCCAGCTTGAATTTAACAAGCAAGAAAAGAGCCTTGTTTATGCAGATGGTGAGAGCTTGGCATCCGATACCAAGGCAGCCCTGATTTCACTCATCGAATCCGAACAATATGGCGAGAGCAATCATCTCTTAGGGTGGCTCGTTTTGAACGTCCACAAGTACCAAATCAAGCCGGTTTGCGAGAAGGTTGGAGTCTAGGTCATGGCTAGCGTTTCCGAGCGAATTCAGGCTGTTGAACAGGCCGAAACAGAAAATTTTCTTGAGCTTGTGAAGATCGCGAAGCTGGACCCTTCAAAAAGCTTTCAATACGCCAACCTGCGCGGCGTAGATTTTAGCAACTGCGATCTTGGCGGCTTCAATTTCACGGGCTCGGCCCTCTCAGGAGCGAATTTCTCAGGCTGCAAAATCTCTGACGCATTGTTTGACAATGTACAACTTCAGCTCCCCGAACTTAGCCGCGCCGACGACTACGATCTTCTCATTAAGAACAGCGTAAATAGGTTCCTTTCTCAGGATGAAATAAGAACCAAGAACAAACTGAAATCCCATTTTGAAAGCGCAATTTTTCAATCATCTCCTGAAGCGCAAATTCCTAGAAACTTGCCCGAGAAGCCTTTGGGTAGAACCATCTTGGTATCTATCGGAAAAGCGGCATCTTCCGCAGCAAAGGCGTTCGAAACTCATTGGGACGGGCCATTGGACGGTCTTGTTCTGACACCCTATGGCATAGGAGAGCCGAGTGATCGCTTTGCAGTGATCGAAGCAGGATTTCCAGTCCCCGACGGCAATGCACTGTCAGCGGCTGGGAAAATACAAAATCTAATCTCAAATCTGACGAAAGATGACCTTGTTGTCTTGCTTCTCTCACCCGGCGCGACAGCGCTCACTGCCGCCCCGATTGGCGATATTACTCTGAGCGAGTTGTCTGATTTGAACCGGCGCCTGCTATCGGTGGGCGCGTCTCTAAGCGACATGAATTTGGTTAGGTCTTATTTGACGGCACATGGCTGCGGCAGGCTCGCAAATGAAGCTTATCCCGCTCAGCTTGTAACCTTGGTTATTCATGATGGGCCGGCCGATAGTATCGCGCAGGTCGGTGGCTCCCAGACACGCGCAGTTAATGTCACCAGCGATGAGGTGGCAGAAATCCTGCATCGGCATCGGATCGACACGCCCATTTCGGTTGATGCCGTGTTGAAAAGTCCCGATTTGGCCCCTCCCAGTCCCGACGCCCCATGCTTCCAACGAACGACAACAAAGATCGTAACCAGTTGGGATTTAATGCTCAAATATTTTGCAGATTCCGAGGTGTTGGAAGGGACTGAGATCGTCAATCTTGGCGCGCTGGAAGGACAAGCCCAGAATATGGCGCAGGAGTTTGCAAATCGCTGCCGCGCGGTTATTGCAGAACGTCACCAGCACCCGGTCATGTTAGTTTCAGGAGGTGAAGCAACGGTAGACTACAACGGGGGCGGTATTGGTCAGGGTGGCAGAAACGCGGAATTTTTGCTTAGCCTTGCAATTGCGCTTGATGGCCAGGCAGGGGTTTCAGCGATAGCTGTAGACACAGATGGGCACGATGGAACAATGGACGCGGCAGGAGCGTTTATAAGTCCGACAACATTGGCTCGTGCCAGAGCATCCAATATCGATCCCCAAACATTTCTGCGCCAGCACCATTCGTTCTACTTTTTCCAGCAACTGGATGACCTCATCGTAACCGGTCCAACAGGCACCGGTATGAGTGACTTAAGGGCAATCCTGATCGAGCCAGTGAGTTAAAATTAACGAGCGATTTTTCTGTCCGGGCAGGCTCTATTGCGCTCACGCTCCACGAAACCCGGAATTCGGTTTTCGCCCATGCGGGTGACGATCCTTGACAGATTGGAATAATGCGGCGGCCTTGGCCGCCATTTTAATATCCGGCGCGTGGATGCCACGCGCTTGGAACCCAAAGACCAGCTTATATCAAAACCGCCGACGCCTGCCGGCTGTGGTTCAATGATCTTCCGCCGCTATTCGCGGTCTCCCGAGAAGGTCATTGACCCATCGGCGGATTTTGACCGATCGCCCTGTGTAGTCCGCGGCCTTATAGCCGCGGTCATTTTACTTGTTACAGACCAGGGTCGCTCGCCGCTTGGCAAGGGTTCATGCGCGGGGTTTTCTCTTTGAAGGCTTCGCAGTTTTGAACCCTTTTCAGCAGTTGCGAGGCCGATATGACACTACTTTTTTACGCCCAACCCTACGACATTTCAGCGGTAGGATTTTATTTCGAGACGATTGAAGAATATGACAAAAAGGCCAGCGGCCTTAAAAACCGCTCCGGCGACAAGGTCGAAGAATTTGAAATCCAGTTCATTGATGGCGAAGACATCGACACCGCCTTTGCGGCGGCGTGGGGCCTTAGCCAGTGCAATATTGCGGCCTTTATCGAAGCCGCCCTTGAGTGGGAAGACGATCATAAGACCCGCTATGTCCTCGCCGTTGGTGAATGTGGCTACGATCACGAACAAGTAGCAATCGACCCGGACCGCGTGGACATCGACATTTATCATTTGGACAGCATGAAAGAGCTGGCCGAGCAGTTTGTCGATGAAGGGTTATTCGGCGACATCCCCGAACGGTTGCAATTTTACCTAGATTACGACGCCATCGCCCGTGATCTGGCGGTTGATTATTCAGAAACTGAAATCGCAGGCCAGCGGCTCATTTACCGCTGCGCCTGATGCGCTGCCCTGATGCCAGCACAGGGCAGCGCCGCGAGTGTCTGAAACTTCAATCAGTTCCCGCGCTGTCCTCTGGTGCCATCACGCACCGATTGAAACCACTTGCATTCAACAGGAGGACAAAACCATGCAACTGCAACACATCAATCTCGATCAGCTGAAGACCACTAAAATCAATGTCCGCAAGAAAGGCGGCAGCGATGTTGACGACCTCATTCCGAGCATTCGCTCGCTCGGCATTGTGCAGCCGCTACTTGTGTGGCCAAACTGCGAAGGATTTGAAATCATCGCAGGCCAGCGCCGTTACAACGCTCTCAAGAAGATCGCCCTTGATGACGGCGAAGAAAACACCGCCCAGCCCGTGCCTTGTATCATCATGGATGATGGCGACGATGCCAAAGCCATTGAAGCATCTCTGGCCGAAAACATCGCCCGTTTGCCGATGGATGAAATCGACCAGTACAAGGCTTTTGCCGCGCTCTCCGGCAAAGGGTTGTCGCCTTCGGATATTGCCAGCCAGTTCGGCGTGAGTGAGCGCCTTGTCAATCAACGTATGGCAATCGCCAATCTTATTGCGCCTGTCTTAGACCTTTATCGCAGCGGCGATATTCGCCCCGAAACGGTGCGGACGCTGACACTGGCAACCAAGGCACAGCAAAAAGAATGGGTACGGCTTTACAAAAGTGATGATGACTACGCCCCGCAAGGACGCGCTCTCAAGGATTGGCTTTTTGGCGGTCAGCACATTGCCACAAGCGCGGCGCTGTTTGACTTGCCCGATTATAAAGGCGCGGTTGTCTCGGACCTCTTCGGTGAGGAAGCCTATTTTTCCGATATCGGGAAGTTCTGGTCACTGCAAAATCAGGCCATCGCCGATGCCAAAGAAAGATATCTGGCCAAAAGCTGGCGCGAAGTCATTGTCATGGATATTGGCGAGCATTGGTATAGCTGGGAACATGAAGCGACCCCGAAAGATGCAGGCGGCAGGGTCTATATCCAGATTAACGCCAACGGCGAAGTGGCCTGCCACGAGGGTTATCTGACCCGCAAGGAAGCCCAGAAGCTGCAACGGGTTCTCAGCGGTGAAAAAGCAGAAAAACCGCAGCGCCCCGAACTCACTGGCCCCATGCAGAATTATTTGGACCTGCACAGACATGCCGCCGTGCGCTGCCAGCTTCTATCCCATCAAGGCATTGCTTTGCGGCTGGCCGTGGCCCAGATCATCGCAGGCTCTACCCTGTGGTCCTGCGAAGCCGACCCGCAAAAAGCTTCCAATGATGCGACCAGCGAAAGCTTAACTCACAACAAGGCACAGAGCGCCTTCATAGCCGAACGTGATGCGGTTCGCGATCTATTGGGATTGCATGATGAAGAAGGCGAGACACTGGTTGCCAAGAAAGGAGAGTTTTGGCGCAGCGCCGATTTCGACACCGTTTTTGCCAAGCTGCTCAAGATGAAAGACAAGGACGTTCAGCGCGTTTTCACCTTTGTTGTCGCTGAAACGCTGCCTGCGGCAAGCGCGGCGGTCGAGGTACTCGGCGCGATGTTCAAGACCAATATGCTTGATGTCTGGCAGGCCGATCAGACCTTTCTGGATTTGCTTCGTGACAAAGAAGCCATCAATACCGTTCTGGCCGATATTGGCGGCAAGCAAACAGCGAGCGCCCATATTGCATCAACCGCCAAGGTTCAAAAGCAGGTTATTGCCCAATATCTTGATGGCACCAGAAAACCAGCCAAAGCGAATTGGAAACCGCGCTACATGGAATTTCCAATGCGCAGCTATACAAGGCGCGGCGGCATTGATGCCATTGACCGCTATGCCAGCGTTAAAAAGCAATATAGCTGATTTTCAGGATTTTAAGCTGTCGGCCAGCGGGTCACCGCTGGCCGAACTTGTCTCAAGCCGCCTGATCGCTCTGACCAAACTCCATGGATGCATATTCTTTTTAGCAGCGAGATCAGACAGCGAAATCTCGTCTTGCTCCAATTTCCTCTTAGCTTCCAAAAGTTCCGTGTCACAAAGTTTCGGCGGGCGGCCCAATCGCGCGCCTCTGGCGCGGGCGGCGGCAAGCCCCTCGCGGGTACGCTCCACCAGATGCTCTCTCTCATGCTGGGCGATGGCCGCCATAATAGAATAGACCAACCGTCCATGCCGGGTGGACGTATCGAGATTCATCGCAACTATCTGAAATCCGATACCGCGCTCCAAAAGATCATCCGAACATTTGAGCGCGTCGAAGCTTGAGCGAAAAGCCCGGTCAATATCCCAAACGACAAGACAATCACCGCGCCGAAGGTCCGAAATAAGCTTCTCAAAAACAGGGCGCGACCTGGAAGCGGCAGATACGCGCTCCAATCGCATTTCATCGCAAATAGCTGACAAGCCATCAATTTGACGATCAAGGCATTGGTTTTCGCGCGAAACACGCAAATATCCTATTTTCCTGCCATCGTGTGAATTTTCCTTCATCTTTCAATTATTTCAATAACTTACATATATCTAAAGAGCTGATTTCTATTTGACATAACCGACCGTTTTTGTTGCGGCTTTAAATCTTTACTTTTCCGAACCTCGTCGGCTCTCTGAAATTCTATTTTCCCTGTCATTTCAATATTTTCCCATATTTGACAGATGGAATACAAATTTGCCTTTGTTCCATTTTTAATTATCGCATTAACGGTCGTTTTTGCGCCGCACGTCGCAGCAGGCTGCCGTGATGGCCGCACTGGCCATGACCAGCGCGAGCGCAGCGAGCGCGACGAATTTAAATGCCGGGTATGTCCTCGACAAAATGAACAATGACCAGATGGTCAGCTACGTTTCCGGCGTAGTCGAGGGATTAGCCTATGCGCGGTTCCTGAAAGATCGCCCAAGCGAAGACGGCATGAACTGCTTTTACGGCTGGTATGACAAGCTCGATAAGCAAGGCTGGACCAAAATGGAAGCGTGGTTTCGCCGCCATGAGGACAAACCTGTCGGCGTTCTTCTTCATGTTCTGATCAAGAAGGAATGCGGGGAATAGCTATGGTGCAGCTTGGTGAACATTTCAGAAGCGATGACGTAAGCCGCCATTCCGATTGGTTGCGGCAGCAGAAATGGTTCATCAAGGCTCAGGATCAGCGCGAGCGCCGCGAGAAGGCTGATGAGAAACTCAGCGACATGATGGACACCGTGGTCAGCGCTGCTGTCATGGCGACCAATGAGCAACTTCAGGCGTTCCAAACCAAACTCGACGCCTATGATGAGGCAACCGTTATCGCCTTGATGGAAAATCAGGAAAAGTTGGACCTGATTAACGCCGAGGTCGATGAGCTACTGAGCCAAGCCTACGTCATGGAGGACGGCAGACGCGTCTTTAAATCTGAAGATGGCAGCTATGTCATCGATGAGTTTGGCGAAATCGTCGAGCCTGACGAACTGGACCCGATGGCCATTCCAGATGGGCACCCAAGTGCCGAAACTTACGAAGGCAAGCTCGATACTCGGAAGCAGCTAACGCAAGAGCGTCAGGACATTCTGGATTTTCAGGAAAAAGTGGACGCCGCCAGAGAAGATATCGCTGACGGTAAAATCAGCGAACAAGAGCTCGAAGATCTTGATGCCGAGTTGCTCGATGCCATGCCGGAATCTGTTCGTGACCATATCCCCGGTCTGGAGAGCCCAGAAGTCACACCAGACCTCAAAGCCGATATCCAGCCTGCCGCAAATCCGGCCACACCGGAAAACCTCCACGTCAAAACTTTCGACGCAAACGTGCCCGGCTAATTCAGCCGCTCACCTCTCACCCGAAATTTCCAGTTTGCTTACTCAGGAGAAACGTCATGGGCAAAAAAGGGAGCGACTTTTACAAGGCGGCCATTGGCGCGCCGGACAATTTCATGAGCACATATTATTATGTGGAATTGAAGAACTTGGACGCTTCTCTGAAACAGAAGCCCAAAAAGATAAAATCACCCCAACAACACCGCTCGGTATTCGAATTGAATCCAGGCCAGACAGAAGTTGATCTGGATAATCCCGTAACACGGTTTTTTGCTTATGCTATTGGGTGGTTCTTTCTCGCCTTCGGCATGATTGGCATGTCTATGTATATAATCATGGGGCTGATAGGCTGGTTAAAGAGCCTGTTCTCTGCGGTTCTATGACCCTTCGGTGAGCCAGTTCATTCTGGTTCAAGACCAAATTTTTCCGCGTAATACGTGTAGTACAAATCCGATTTCAGGGCTGTATTACGTTTACCGCAAGATGTGTGCGGTGTAGTACACGCACCATCTTGACAAGGGGAACCCGCTGCGCGTTCCCCGTTGCATCCCCTCCGGCTTTGGCCCGTCCTCGGCATTGAGCCTTACCGCGCCATAGGCCGTATCGCCGGCCAGCCCACTCATCAGGGAGATTGCCGCTCTCCCCGACGCCCCATCGGTCAAAGGGCCTATCGACGCCCCTTGAAACCACCTCGCCAGATCCGGAGAAACTGCCTCTCCACCGGCGCCAGGCCATGCACAAGCGACTGGCCGCTTGATCGCCATTCAAGGGGACATCCAAGCTCCCCTGAAAACCCCATTGATTCACTGTTTCGCGGTCATTGTTGTCAGATCCGCAATCGGGCGAGTGCTGTCGCAATTCATTACCACAATGCTAGCCTTGCGCTGTCCCATCCAAGGGTAATTCGTGCTACGTCTGTCCGAGGAATCAGACCAACACGGTCGTAATGCCAAAATCCACCCAGAAATATTCAATGTGAATAAATCTGGTGCTTTTGCGAGTTTTGTTTGGGCTTCTTAGCTCATTGTTTAAGATGGTGTCATGATTGAGAGCATTATCCAAGGAAGCCTTTTCACAGCCGACTTCATTACGCAGTCGATAAAAGAAAATACAGACTGGCAAACCATCACCGACGATGAGGTAGATGATCTGCGGGAGAAGCTAAGCGGTTTGTTCGATGCATTTCCGAGCGAACAGTCACCGAATGAAACACGCACAGAAGATGACTTGATATGGCCGATCCTGAAGATTTTGGGATGGGATCAGTTCATGCGTCAGCAAAACTTAACTGTAAAAGGCAGGGATGATGTGCCAGACGGATTGTTGTTCGCTGACGCAGATACCAAAATACAAGCCGACCAATTTCCTGAAGAATATAAACGATACCAGTTTGGCCTCGCGATAGTAGAGTCCAAGCGCTGGCGTAGGCCCCTTGATCGCCAGTCGGGAAAGCGTGGTGAGGAGCTGGCACCGTCCACACAGATGCTGCGCTATCTGCGTAGAGTCGACGACCTGACTACCGGCAATTTGCGGTGGGGCATCCTTACGAATGGCGGCAGATGGCGACTCTACTTTTCGGGTGCGCGCTCTGTATCCGAACAGTTCTTTGAAATAGATCTAGCTGCAGTGCTCGGGATCGCCGGGCATGGCGATGGTTTATTCGCGCTTGATGATGAGCAGAAGCGACACGCGTTGCGCGTTTTTGCACTCGTTTTTCGCAAGCAAGCATTTCTGCCTTCGGCGACTGATCCGCGCACGTTCCATATCCGCGCCCTTGAAGAAGGCAAGTTCTATGAAGAACGTGTAGCTTCTGACCTTTCGGACCTCGTGTTCGATAAGCTCTACCCGCTGTTGGCGCGCTCGATTGCAGATAAGGCGCCGGATGCGCCGCTCCAGGATGTGCGCGAAGCGGCGCTGATCCTTCTCTACAGGCTGCTCTTCATCCTCTATGCGGAAGACCGCGACCTTCTGCCGGTCAATGACCGCCGCTATGACGACTACGGCCTGCGCGACCGTGTCAGGCTCGATGTCGGCGACCGCAAGGACAAGGGCGATACATTTTCGAATACGGCGGCGCGATACTGGTCAGTCCTTGACGATCTTTGCCGAGCTATCGACGAAGGCGACACCTCGATTGGATTGCCTCCCTATAACGGAGGACTCTTCGACCCGGAACGCACGCCGCTTCTGCGGCAGGTGCGTCTTTCCGACTCGGTCATGGCGGAAGTGATCGACAAGCTCTCTTTCGAGCGCGCTGACGACACGCGCAAATACATCAACTACCGCGACCTGAGTGTGCAGCAGCTCGGCTCGATCTACGAACGGCTTCTCGAACACGAAGTCGTCAGGGAGGGCGCGATTGTGGATATCCGCCCGAACATCTTCGCGCGCAAGGGATCGGGCAGCTACTACACGCCTGACGATCTCGTAAATCTCATCATTCGCGAAACGCTTGAACCGCTGATCGAAGCACGCCTTGCCGCGTTCAGGAACAAGGCCGAAGAGCTCGCGGCCTCGGATCAGGACGAAGGGCGCAAGCTCGGCATTTTAAGGCGGCTCGATCCGGCCGAAAGGCTGCTCGATCTTAAAATCTGCGATCCGGCCATGGGCTCGGGACACTTCCTTGTCAGCCTCGTCGACTACATGGCCGACCAGGTCATCACCGCCATGGCGGAAACCGAAACCATGGTCGAGTGGGCGGACTATATCTCGCCGCTTGCCGATCGGATCGAAGGCATCCGCAATACCATCCTCGGCAACGCCGAGGAGCGGAGCTGGACAGTCGATCCCGAACAGCTCGATGACCGGCATATCATCCGCCGCATGGTGTTGAAGCGCTGCGTCTATGGCGTCGATAAGAACCAGATGGCGGTCGAACTGGCCAAGGTTGCTCTCTGGCTGCACAGCTTTACGGTCGGCGCGCCGCTCTCCTTCCTCGACCACCATCTGCGCTGCGGCGACAGCCTATTCGGCTCCTGGGTGAAGACGGGCATCGAGAAAGCGACGGCCTATGGCAGTCCGCTTCTCCTGCACGAGCCGGTGAAGACCGCGCTCGGTTCGGCTGCCTCGGTGCAGACCATCGAGGGCCTGCCGGACGCGGAAATCGCGGAAGCGCACCGTTCGCAGGAAATATTTGAAGGCGTCCAGGTGATGACGGCGCCGCTCAATGCGTTCCTGTCTTTGCTACACGCCATCGAATGGCAAAACCTGAAAGGGAAGGACAACGCCAAGGCCATTCAGGGCTTCTTCGACGGCTCCTTCGGAGATCCTTTCGAGATTGCGCTTGGCAAGCGTGAGCCGCAGGTGCGCGATGACCACGGCCGCCGCTTCCTCGAAATCCTGAACGTTGCGCGCGAGCTGGTAGCGGAAGAGCGCTTCCTGAACTGGCAGGTCGCGTTTCCGGGCGTTTGGACGGACTGGGAGAATGAAGGCTTGTCCGGCGGCTTCGACGCCATCATCGGCAATCCGCCGTGGGATCGCATGAAGCTCCAGCAAGTCGAATGGTTTGCTGCGCGTAAGCGTGAGATTGCCTTTGCGCAGAAAGCGGCCGATCGCAAGCGGATGATAGACGAACTGGAAAGGAATAACGATCCGCTTTCCGGCGATTTCATAAAAGCGAACGAGCGGGCCGAAGCGGCAACGCGCATGGCTCGGTCTGGCGGCGATTATCTGCTGCTGTCCGGCGGCGACGTGAATATCTATTCGCTCTTCGTCGAGCGCGCCATGGCGCTGGTCAAGCGGGACGGCATGGTGGGCCTGCTCACGCCATCCGGTATCGCTTCAGACAAAACGTCATCGACCTTTTTCAAAGGCGTTTCGACACAAGGTCGGCTGAAGGCGCTGTATGATTTCGAGAATCGGCGCACGCGCTACAATGCCCCTCCGTTCTTCCCCGATGTCGATAGTCGCTTCAAATTCTGCGTTTTTGTCGCAAGTCCGTCACCGACGCCCGAAGCGGCCATGTGCGCCTTCTTCCTGCAAAGTGTCGCCGAACTTAACGACACTGAACAGCGTTTCCCGCTCACCGCCGAAGATTTTTCGCGGGTAAATCCCAACACAGGTACTGCGCCGATATTCCGCTCGCGCCGTGATGCGGAACTGACAACAGCAATCTATTCCAGCGGAAAAATCCTGTCTGACCGGTCAGGTGACGAGGAGATCAAGGCGTGGCCGCTGAAATACTGCACGATGTTTCATATGACCAATGACTCCGGGCATTTCCGGACGCGGCAGGAATTGGAGGAACAGGAAGGAGGCTGGCATAAAGGGGGAAATCGCTATGGCAGCCCGAAGGGAGATTGGGTTCCACTTTATGAAGGCAAGATGATTCAAGCCTTCGATCACCGGGCCGCAAGCGTAATCGTCAACCCGGAAAACCAGCACCGCCCCGCGCAACCAGAACCCGCAACATTGGAGCAACATCGCGACCCGTCATGGCTTCCTGCTCCGCAGTTTTGGGTATTGGAGGAAAAGTGCAAATGGCCCACCGAATGGGGATGGGTTCTTGGGTTCAAGGAAATTACCGCGCCGACGAACGTGCGAACGTTTATCGCAGCTCTGTTGCCAACAGTCGCTTTCGGTAACAAAGTGCCATTGCTGCTGCGCCAAGATGAGTCTCGGGAAGAGTGGCTGCTTGCCGCAAACCTGAATTCAATACCCTTCGATTATGTGACAAGACAAAAGGTTCAGGGCCAGACTTTGAACCTATTCATCGTTGAGCAGCTTCCGGTGATTTCGCCTGAGCGCTTCCACGAATCGAAGTTTGGATCGAGCTCGGCCGCTGAACTCCTGCGCGATATTGTTTTGGAGCTTACGTACACCGCTGAGGACATGGCACCGTTCGCGCGTGACATGGGCTACACCAATGATGCTGGTAACGTCCTCCCACCGTTTGAATGGGACGAAGAACGGCGGCTGAGGTTGCGTGCAAAGCTTGATGCCATTTTCTTCCATCTGTACGGCATTACGGATCGTGAAGATGTCCGGCATATTTATTCTACCTTTCCGATTGTGGAGCGGCAGGAAAGGGAATTGTACGGCGGTCAATATCGTTCCAGCGATTTATGCCTCGCGTATTTGAGCGCGCTTGCGGCCGGCAGCACTGAAACTGACATGGTTGCGTGAGGTTTCATGGAAAAGAAGGGCGGAAAACTCCGGGTAGTAAACCAGACCTACGAAGGCACGGTCCGGTTCTATTCGCAAATCAACGAAATCCTGGCAGCAGGCGGATTGAAGAAAGTGTGTTTCGCCGTCGCCTATGCACGGTGGGACGGACTAGGCCTTATTTCTGAAAACCTCGAACAGTTTCTGCGGGCTGGCGGCGTTTTGGAGACCGCATATGGCTTCGACAACGATGTCACGTCACCTGACAGCTTTCTCTACGGGCTGTATCTCAAGGAACTTTATCCGGGGAACGTGTTCTGCGGGGCATTTGAAGACAAGTATCGCAACGCGGTATTTCACCCAAAGCTGCTCCTCTTCGAAGGGGACGATTATTTCAAGGCTGTCATTGGGTCGGCCAACCTAACCGGCGCAGGGCTGAGCCGGAACATAGAGCTGGGCACGAGACTAGAAGTGCCCCGAGGTTCCAAGATCGCAAATGACTTGGAAGGGGCTTGGAGCTATGTGAAAGGACGTGCCGTCGAAGTCGATATCTCGTTCGTTCGTTCGATGAAGGCACAAAACCGGTTGGATCAGGAAGGCGACGGTGGCGACGGCGCCAATTTGGAGACGGGCCAGCCCGCGAAACCTCCGTTGTCAGTTGGGGCCAAAGCGGCTCCGAAACCGCTATTCGAAAAGGTTCTTGATATTGCAAATCCCCGGAAGCGGGATTTGATTTTGCGCAAGCTTGACCCGCTTAGTGAACGGCCCCGAAGGCTTTATCTTCAGATACTGGCCGGTGAGACAGGAGCCCCCAATTCAAGTGTTATGGGGTATCAAATCCAGCTACCGGTGGCCACTCTGTCGGCCTATTTCGGTGTTGGCCCAGCACAAACCAAAGAGGTACTCTTTCATTTTGTTGCAGAGGACATTCGCGTCCATCTCACCCATTTCGAAAACAATACTCATCGCGTCCGATTACGGCCGCTACGAGAGGTACCTCGGCCGGCAATTGTCATTTTTGAACGAGACGGGCCAAGCGAGTTTACTTGTTCAATTGTGCCGCCAAAAGACTATACGCGAGTGATCGCGGAAAAGTGCAACCAACAAACGAGAACTGGCGCGAGGAAGTGGGGCCTGGAATAGGCGATAATATTACTACCGCAGCATCCGGCGAGTTCGGCGGTTACCTTCTAATGACGCATCTGGGTCGGGATGTTCTCCTTCTCCTTTCCACTCATCTGTCGCTAGCCATTCCTCGAAATAGTAAAGCCATAGGATGGTCCAGGGAACGATCGTTTGGTCAATTCGCCTCCCAGCGTGCCATTGGTGTTTTCGGGGTAAGTAGAGGCATAGCCTGAGCGGGTCGCAATAAATGTGAGGTATGTCGCGATCACCGGCTAAAGTGGTCAGGTTCGGTTGCAAAACACGAACGTCCGGTACATCGCCCTGCTTGTACTCGATTTCGATTTCATACTCGCGACTTATTGGCGTTGGGCAGGTCTTGAAACGCCAAATCAAATGGCCGTTTGTCAACTTACCCGAGCCCGGGCAAACCTCACAATTCCTTAGAAACAGGAACTGCTGCGCAACGGACAACTGCCTGTTTGTTTTCGGGCCGGCCATTCAATCTCCAAAGAAATCGTTTTTGGGAATGGGAACGGCAGCAGCTGCAGGTGTTGTCGTCAGGCCGATAGTCGGAGCAACTAACAGTCGATTCGACTTTCGGGCGTCGGATACGGCTTTGTTGCGCTTAGACATGACACGGTCGACAACCCGTTGACCGAACTGATTGCGAGAACTGCCAATAACCTCATCCAGCCCAACAGCATCACGAACTGCCTCGAAGTCGGAAAGTGCCTTTTTGTGCCACGCATAGAACGCTTTTGCCCGCTCAGGTTCTGCATTCCATCTGTCAGCAAAGTTCTCTCCTTCAGTCGTTTCGTTCCAAACCGCGTAGATTGTGCGGCCATCCAAAGAGCCATTTTCTATGAAATGCGGCATCATGCGGATCACCTCAACCAACAATTCCAGTTCATCGCTAAACGTGTACCAACTCACGCAGTGCTCATAGGAACGCATGGCCAGCGTTGTGATGATGACCGAGATGGGCGCAACATCTTGCTCGATTTCAAGAAAATGATGGTCCCGGTGTCGCTTCAGGAGCTGGACGAGACGCCGCAGCACACCTTTGATCTTCGATTGTTCAGGAAAGGGTTCAATCTGGGCCGCAGCGGCATCACCCTTTGAAAGCGCGACGAATGATCGCTTGAACCTCGGTTGCAACATTGTACGCCGCTCGAAAAGATTCTTGAAGCCGCGCGGATTTGTTGGATGCCATTCCTTCAATGCCTTATCGGGAACAAGTTCTCCGTCATTCACGCATTTTGGGTTTGGGATCGTACCAGCGACATCAATGTGAAAGTCACCTGGGAAATTGAGGCGCCAGCAACGCTTTTTCTCTTCCAAGATTTTGCGGTACTCGGGGTGTTCCCTGAGGCGGGTTCCAATCAGCTTCTTTATCGACGCAGGATCAAGACCTGCATGTCCTCGTTTGAGCAGGCAAATTAGATCAATGTCGAATTCTGCGCGACCAAGGGGCTTGTTCGCGGTACCCAATGCAAACGAACCATGTGGGTAGACAACAATGTCGGTAAGCAAAGGTTCTAGAGCCGCAGCCAGCCACTTGCAGAGTTTGTCGTGCTCCTGCCGCGCCTTTTCCACCTGTGCCTCTGTCAGGTCCAGGTCTTGTCCGATCTCTTCGAGATAGCGGTAAATTTCAACGCGGCGACGCCAGTCGCGGTCAATCGGAAATCTATGCTCCAGCGTATTCATGCCGCGTCCTCGATTTTGTAGTAGGGCTCGAAGATCTCAGCAGGGCTCCTGAAGAAAATCTGCTGAAGTTCGGGAAATGCAGATCTAGCCATTGAAGCGCCGATACCGCTTAAGCGTTCAATCTTCGTCGTATCGTCAAGCTTGAAGAAACCCGCGGGTGCCGAGGGCGAATATCGGAATATCCGGTTCCCTGTGTGAGGGTGGCCTGTTATCAGTTTTGCGGCGCCCAAAGAATTGCTGGATTGGCCATCCATAAACAGATTCAGGAACCCGGCCTTTCTGAGACCAAGCGACAATTTTCCCGGATTTTCCGAGAGCATGTAGACTTCTTCCATGCAGCCTAAGCTGAGAATGCGCAGACTGTCTTTTGGCCAATCTAAAAGCGTGATGGCCTCGACCGCAGCTGTTCCAGTTGGGTTGTTTGCCCAAACACCGCCATCCAAGAGCCCGATACTGTCGCTAGTTTTATGCCGCCTGAAATATGTCGGCGCGGCAGCCGTGGCCATCGCCGCGTCACTTGCAAGACGCTTGTAATCCGTTGTTAGCCGCTCGTGATGCGCTGTCTTATAAATGTAGCAGCTGCGTAAATCTGCATCCCACGCAGGAATCAGAAGGCGTGTCTTTGCATCGCCTATACGTTTACCTTGCAACGTCTGTTCAAGAATGCGCTTCAGCGCTGCTTCATCATGCTTTGCCCCGACGAACGAGCGGGCCGAGCGAAAGCGCCGAAGCATCCAAGACGCAACCTTGCCAAGGTTCTCGGATTCTCCGAAAATTTCTGGGCCCCGTTCAACATATAACTTATGCAACTCTTTGGCGCTCAGGCCGAGCCCCAGACCAATAGCGAGAATACCACCAGTCGAGGTGCCTGCAATGAGATCAAAATAACTCCCGATAGGCTTCGGAAGTTTTTCCTCTATAGCCGCCAAAAATGCAGCTGGGCATGTGCCTTTAATTCCTCCACCGTCGATTGAAAGTATTCTCCGCAATTCGCTCTTCCTTATCCCTTCGGCGGGAACGGATCGCCACCGTGGCTATCGCTACTCGCGATCCGACCGTCTTTGTTGTGGATGCGAAGTTCTGTCCGCTGGTTGTTGCTTACGCTACGACCGGCATCGATTGCTTCGCGCTTTGTTTCGTGGTGGCTGCTGGCGCGACTTGCGCCGCCACGCTTCACATCCCATCCTCCGTTCGAGTTCGGGACCACATGATGAGTCTTCGGACCACCTGCCATTTCAATCTCCTTTCCCTTGACCATTCACCTATTTCGTCATATATTTGTTGACGAAAACGTAGGACATCATGGCTTAAAAAAATGCCCGAGGGCAAGCTACGAAATCCTACGATATCGTCAATATATAACATCCAGGAACGTAATGTCAATATCCGCAGACGGAGAGAACAACTTTGGCGATAGGTTACGAGAAGCACGGGAATCACGGTCGTTGAATCAGACCGAACTCGCAAAGCTCGCGAACCTGCAACCGGCGGCAATCGGCCATTTTGAAAAGAACCGCCGCAAGCCATCATTTGCGAATATTCGCTCTTTGGCAAAGGCGTTGAATGTTACGTCAGACTACTTGCTTGGCCGTACCCCAACTATGAGCGGAGCAACCACGGCCTTCAGGAACGAAGAAAACCTGTCTGATTCTGACCGTGAAAGCATACAGATGATGATCGACACGCTTGCTCAGCGCCGGAAGGATCGTACCGAATGAGCAAATTTCGGCTTAAGATGGCAAGGCAGCTCGGTGAGAAGACGGCCCAGGATCATGGTTTTGATTCCTTCCCGGTCAACCCATTTAAGATTGCCAGCGATGAAGAAATAGTCGTGGAAGCCAAGCGGCCAGAGAAGGAAGGAATGAGTGGCTGCATCGTTTTTAATGATGATGGCGTTGGAATTATCTATTCGACCTCAATTCAGAACGAAGGATTTCAGAATTTTACAGTTGCTCATGAATTGGGGCATTACTTCATCGACGGTCATCCGGACGAAATTCTAAAAACCGGACCGATGCATGTTTCGCGCGCCGGATTTTCGCAAGGCGATAGCTCAATAGAAATTGAGGCAGATCACTTCGCGTCTGGTCTGCTGATGCCCACTCATCTCGTGAAGAAAGAACTTCAAGGTAGCCCTGTTGGCCTGGAAGCAATTCGGGCTCTGGCCACCGTTTCAAAAAGTTCACTTACCGCCGCCGCAATTCGAACTTCGGAGTGTGCAGCCTATCCCATGGCTATCGTTGTAAGTTCGGGACAGAAAGTGTGCTACGCATTCATGTCGGACGCATTCAAGAATCTCGGGCAGCTCAGGTTTCTTCGGAAAGGCGACTTGTTGCCAGCTTCGGGGACATCCGATTTCAATCGTGATCGTGACCGAATTCTTGCCGGTGATTCCATGTGTGTGGAATGCAAGCTCGCGACTTGGTTTGAAGGCCCAAGCCACATCACTCTTGATGAAGAAATCGTTGGACTGGGCAGCTACGGTTTCACTTTGACTGTCTTGTCCAGCGAGGAAATCTCTGAAGATCCCTATGAAGATGAGGACGAGGATGAGAAGCTTGAAAATAGCTGGACGCCAAGGTTCGCCTATGGACGGTAGTTTAGCTTGCCGTATGGCCTAGTCCCACTCACGCCTACGGGCGCGTTTGATTTTGCCGGACGGCTTGGGAGCGACGCCAGCAATCTGAAGCCTTTGGTCTCGCATTTCCAGTTCTAAGCGCCGACGAATGACGCTCACGCGGTGTAGGATGAGACGTTTTTCATTCTGCAGGATTCGCCGGGCCTTAAGTTGCCTGTCAATCAGCGCCTGCATCTCGGCGCGGTCGCGTCTCTCACATTGCGCTGCTTCAAGCGCATTCTGGTTTTTAATGGCCTTGTAGCGGCCTGTCAGCCGAAAGAGCAGCGCCTTGAGCCCCCTCGGCAATCGTGCCGCTCGCGCGGCATTTTCGTTCTGTCGTCTATCTTTTTGCGTCAAGCGCTGGTTCTCCCGCTCGGCGCGGTGAACGTCCGTCATTGTCTGCCGTTTGACAGCGAATTCTTCCAGAAGCGTGTCCTGCTCATTGGCAGCTTCAGCGGCGAAAGACTTGAGCTTACCGGTATAATCTTCTGCTATTCGCCTCCGCATTAAATCAACGGCAGGCAGGTTGTCAGGCTCTCTCAGCTTGGCAACAACTTCCTTGCTCTTGCGGCCGATCATACGGGCGATGGAATAGACCTCTCCATGCCAATCCAGCGCAACAAAGCCACGCCGATCACCTTTGGCCAGATAATAGCCGCGCTCTTTGAGCGCCCTCGCAAAGCCTTTGAGGGAGTCGGACACTGTCCAGCATTCCTGAAACGCCTGCTTGATTGCGCGTGGGTCTTTACTGGCTCGCTTGGCCTGTTGCCACTCTGCAAGTGTAAAGTTCAGCGGATTGTGTTGATTGCGACTGACCAGCCCTTGCGGCATCTTCCAGTCATGCTCCAGATAGAGTCGGCGAGACATGTCTTGCAGCTTGAGCTTGAAGTGCGGCAGGTTGATCGCCTTCATGCGCCTGGCATCAATGCGCGACCAGACGCAGTGCGCGTGCCGGCGTCCTTCTTTTTCGTGGAAGACGATGGCTCGGGGCTGGCCGCTCAAACCGACTTTGGCCTCGATAGCAACAATGGCCTTCTCGAAGACTTCAATAGGCACTTTCGCCGTTTCCGGCGGACTGAGGCTTAAGGAGAACAGAAATTGCCTGCAGCGCGTTCCCCGGCTGATGGCATGGGCTTCCTTAAAAGCTCCGTGCAGATCGCTCGCAACGAACCCACGCAATTCGTGCACGCGGACATGGTCGTTGTCAGTGTCGTTCAGAAGATGGCGGGCAAGCTGCGCGCCTCCGCCGCGCTGGCTGGCTTTCAGGATCATTATCGGCCTACCTTTCCAGTAGGCCGAGCGCCTTGATTAAGCAGGCCCGCATCTGAGCGATATGGGCGCAGGCCTGATCTATCTGTGTCAAGGTCTGTTTATCCAGCAGTAACGAACCTGTTTGGGCTTCTTCGACCAGTATCGCTAAACTCTCGGCATAGCCGGACTGACCGAGAAGGCCGAGCATTTCCGCCAATTCGGAACGGTTCGGCTTCCCCTCATCGAACAGGCGGGACTTAATGTAGCCGCCCAGCGATTTTCCAGCAGCTTCCCTTTTAAGCCGCGCGCGCTCTTTATCACTAAGCCGCAGGGAGAACGGCGCAGCTTTGCGGGTGCGCTCCGGCGGAGCCGCCTTGCTGGCATCTTTGAATTCGGCGGGGAGAAACGTCGGGCCACTCATAGCGACGGCCCCCGCTGTCTGCGTCTGGTCCGCCGCTCTGGAGAAGCGGGGCTTTGCAAAGCCTGAGTGGGCTTTTCGTATGCCGTTTGAATGTGTTGGAGTTGGCTGTTCCAATCAGCTAAAATGTTAAATAGCGCGTTCGAAGTTTCTCCTTCTAGGCGCGCCATCTCGCATTCAAACACGAAGACTTGCGCGGTCGCCAAGTGATGCATCAGCGTGCGACGAGCCCGAAAGCATCACGGCAATAGTCGGGATCGGGAGTGGCGCGAAGTGGTGGCCCACGGCGGTATACTTCCCGGCTTCGCGCACCATCTGCCATGCAGAATGCACAACGTCGATCGATCGTTGACCGACAGGATTCGGACGCGCCTGAAACTGCAGCAGGTTCATATCAGCAGGGCGCATCCATCATAACTTGCCGCCAGACGGCTGACCCATGGGGCCGACCAATGTTGGCGATGTTGCCAAGCAAGTAAAGATGGTTGCGGGGACCAGCTCCCATCTTTACTTGCTATTTCGGTCAGCAGCGTAACCGGCTCAATCTTGTTGAGCTCTGACGGATGACAGGTTCGGCGCGTCCCTGTCGCGCAAAGCGGCGAGCGCCTCACGAAAGTCGTCGGTAGCAATGCCGCACAGGTGAAGGATCGGCAGCGCGCGGTCCAGGCTCTTCGTCCGTCACGCCCATTTCGGCTGGATCACGGATGTGAAGGTGATGTGATCGTCACGGGAATCTGCCTGGATACGCCGCCCCCATCAGGTCGTCGTCACCTGCATTCCGCCGTAGCTCCGGCTCATTCGATCAATCTGCTATCCGAGGTGCTCAACCAGCATGTCGCGCGCATCCGATACAAACTTTGGTTCTCCACGCCGCGGCAGAGATAGCTTGAATTCGACATCTGGCAGTTTTGGAAGCTCTGGATCGCTTACGAATATTCTCATTCCTTCAGGAATTGCAGAGTCGTTCAGGCAAGCAATACCGAGCCCAGCGGACAAGGCCAGATGGAGACCTCCTATTCCGGACGCGGAATGTTCAACGGCATAGCGAATGCGGTTGCTGTCCAGTGATTTTATGATGAAACGTTGCAGAGAGCAGGTATCGGGCATCACCACAAGAGGCAGCTCGCCTCCGGGAGGTGACCTGAACGACTCTTCCGCAATCCAGCGCAAGGGCTCGCGGCGCAATGTTACCCGCCTGTCCTGGTTCATCTCTGCCGTTTGAGCGCTATTCAGGATGGTCATGGACAGCCCGATGTCGAATGCGCCGCTTTCAGCCTCTTCCACAATGCGAGCGCTTTTCAGTATCGATACGCTTAAATGGAGCCGGGGAAACTGATCCCGTAATCGCTTCAGGATTTCGGGCAGAACCGCCGGACGAAAATAATCGGTGATCGCCAACCGCAGGCTTCCTGCGATTTCGGATCCGTGCATGTCGCGATAGGCGGTTTCGCTTAAGGCGAGAATCTTCCGGGCGTGCTCCACCAGCCGTTTGCCGGCAGGTGTCAGGCACGAGCCAGCCTTGCTCCGGATCAGAAGCGACTGGCCGCAGGCCTCTTCAAGCTTGCGGACCTGTTCGCTCACGGCGGATTGCGATCGGAAGAGGCGCGGCGCGGCGCCGGAAAGGCTGCCTGTTTCGGCAACGGTCACCAATGTGCCGAGCAGTTGCAGGTCGAAGTGGGTCATCATCCATCCAACATATTTTCCGATGGATGATATCATATATTCCCGTTTTTCAAATGGAAGAACCGGTCCTAGAGTGAGTTCAAACACACGCAAACAAGGAGGTTTCAAGTTGCCAGGGATCATTCTTACCCATTCCGGACTGCCCGGCCCGGTGCAAGCCGCCCAGCTCGCTGCGGATCTGGCGGAGCTGACATGCAGAATCCTCAAGAAGGAACTCGGCAGAACCATGGTGATGCTTCGCCACCAGCCAAAGGATCAGTGGTTTATCGCCGGACAATCCCTTGCCGAGGACGGCAGGAATTCCTTTCGGCTCGAAGTCTCGATAACCGAGGAGACCAACACCAAGGATGAGAAGGCGGATTTTCACAAGGCTGCATTCGAATTGCTATCCGATCGGTTGGGCAATTTGCATCCCCATTCCAACGTTCATGTCATCGACTGCAGCGCGACCTCTTACGGGTATGGCGGCGTAACGCAGGAATGGCGCTATCACCATGGCTCCCCACAAGCTCCGCACACTTAGGTGGTCGATGTGTAGGACGCCACGGTGGCCTGCCCGATTCGGGTCGACTCTGACGTTTCCCCCGAGGTTTCCCGCAGGCCTGAATCTCGGAGGTGTCGAAGAACAGCCGGTTGGCGATGGGGCCGCACGGAGCGCCGGCACGGCCCATCGACTGATGCAAGCCGACGCCGCGCTCCACGCGGAGACGATGGGATGGACGACATGATCGCCGTCGTCCCGGCGTTTGAGACCCGCTGAGTCAAGACCATGCCCCGAGGGTTATCCAGTGAGGATTGCACGGTGAGAACAGGCCGCCTTACCGATTTCCGCCTATCGCGCCACCGCCATGACCGCGCTGCCGCCGAGCATGAGCCCACCGCCCCCGTAGCCCATGCGGCGACGGGCGATCTGGCTGCGAAAAAACCGTCTTGCCTGCGCCGCGATGAGTGCATAGGCGGCAAGAAGCACCACGACGACCAGGCTGGATGTCAGCGTCAGCAGGGCTAGTTGCAGTGGCAGGTCGCCATCCGGGTCGATGAACTGTGCAAGGAACGCCATGTAGAAGACAATCGCCTTCGGGTTCAGAATCGCCGTCATGGCTCCTGCCCAGAAGCTTGCCCAAGAGGAAGACCCTTGCGAATCGAACGCCATGTCCGGTCCCTCGCGGCGTGCGGCCATGATCTGGCTCAGCCCCAACCATGCGAGGTAGAGGACGCCGGCCCATTTGACAATCTGGAACAAAAGGGCTGACGAGTGAGAATGGCGCCGACACCGGCAAAGGACAGTCCCACGAGCACGATGCTGCCCACGACATCGCCGAAGATGCACATGGCGGTGGCCCACCTGCCGCGCGTCAGCGACTGCGCGACTACCAGCATGACGCTCGGCCCCGGGATGAGGGTCAGAACGACACAGGCGATGGTGTAGGCAAGCCAGGTTTCCAATGACATGTTCTCATACCTTTCAAGTGACTCGCTTTCACTTCATGCCGACAGGTGCCCACCGCCACGGTGGCATCGGGGCGCAGTAAGATAGCCACGGTTAAGGCACGGGTAAGATTTTGTCCGGCGTCTCGACGTCGCCGGCAATGCGGACCGAACCGGCCTTCACGGTCTACCCGTGACCTCAACTCCCGTGAAATCCAGTTCCCGAAAGTCCACCACCATCGGCGCCCAGCCGGTGGCCGCCTTTAGCTTTGCAGCAGTCATTTGCTGATTAAGCGCGGGGCCCTCGGCCCAGGCTCCGAACCTGGCAACGACCTCGTCGACACCGAGCGTTGCAGGGTCATAGGGTCGTGAGAACTGCGCGCAAAGCGCGCTCACGACGTCACCGACACGCACACCTGCTTGTGCAACCGCGCTAAAATGCCCGCTCAAGTCTGTCCGGTCCAACAAATTGCAGTAGGCACACGCCAAATCACGGCGCTCGATCAGGGGCCAGCGCGTCGAAGGATTGCCCCAGATCTCGACAGGTTTCGGCTCTCGCCGTGACGCCAGAATATCCTCAAATACGCCGCCACCCTCATGGTAAGCCATCGCCGGATGAACGATTGCCGCCGAGATACTGCTGGCATTCAGCAGCATTTCACTGTGATCGAACATCCACCTTAACGCTGGCAACGAATCGAAGGAATGGTCTTCGGATGCGACCTCATCGCCGGTTTCGCCATAAAGCCGACAACCGCCTGTATAAAGCCATTTGAATGCCGATTGACAGCCTGCGCTTCCTGACGTGGACTCATCCATTGCCCGGCAGGCGATGCTTGCTTCGTCGAGAGGGATCGGCTCAGTCTCCCAAATCATTAGGAAAACTGAATCAGCCCCAGCCGGCCGTTTCAAGCGGAGTTGTTTACACAATCAGCTCATATTGGTTCTTTTACCGCTTGTATTTTACGAATGGCGTACAGCTTGCGACGCGGTCGTAGAGCTTCCTGGCAACATGGTTATTCTTGTCGGTTAACCAGTAAACCTGCGAGGAATATTGCGCATCCGCCTCAGCATATACTGCTTCAATGAGGGCGCGCCCGACTCCCTGCCCCCTTGCAGATGGATCGGCGAATAAATCTTGCATGTAGCAACGCGGATTCCAGTCTGAAGTCGATGGTACAAAAAAATAATTCGCAAAACCGACAAGGTGGCCATTCATTTCAGCCACGAGCCCATTAGGTTGTCCTGTATTTTCAACAAGGGCCGTCCACGTTCTCTGGGTAGTTCTTTCTTCCACCTTGCGAAAATAAAAATCATTGTACCCAGACCAGAGCGCCAACCAGTCTAATCTGTCGTCCACTAAAGCATCACGAATTTTTATGCCTAGCATCTGCAATCCTTAATAAGCTCATAACCTTCATATTCGTGCATGACTTGTCCGAAATGGCGCATTTATGGCGTCGGGAACGGGAAAGCAGAAAACGCTTTGGTTGCCTCTGCGCGGGCGCAAAGAGCGGCGAGTGCCGGGTGAGACTCGGCACCGACAAGGTCCGGAAGCGATTCTCGGGAGAATCGGAATGCGACGGCACACGTGATGTCTGCCTGAAGCGGGCGGGCATCGAAGAGCCAAGGGTCGGCCTTTCCTACATGTTCCTCCAGCAGCCGATAGGCCTCTGACAATTGGCCGCCGACGCGATCGACCCAAGGCTGATGCCGCTTTTCCGCCGGACGGAGATTGTGTTCATAAACGATCTGGACGGTCTTCTCGCAAGCAACAAGAGCCAGGCCGATAACCCTTTGTGCCTGGACATGCACATTGATGTCGCTCGGCGTGAGCTTGCGATCGGAAGAGGCCAGCCGCTCGCCAAGCTCAAGGAGCAAGCCGGAATCCATCAGGACGGTTCCACCATTCATCATCAGTGTCGGTGCTTTCACGACTGGGTTGATGGCAGCGAATGCGTCGAAGGCTGAGAAGACGGATAGAGGCTTGTGCTCGAAGCTGATGCCCTGAAGGCGAAAGGAAATCGCCACACGCCGCACATAGGGAGAATCCAGCATCCCGATCAATTTCATTGTCTGCACCCCGGATCAAACCTCGTTTATGGGAAGCTCTTTGATCCTCCCGCACCGATGACGCTACCGGGACGGCAGCATCATTGCGAGTGGCCGAATTTGCCACTATCGTAACAATCATGCCAAACGACTATCGTCCACTCGTCGTCATCATTGCTTATGACCAGCTCTGCACATTCGAGTTCGGCTGCGCCTTCGAAGTCTTCGGCCTTTCACGCCCTGAAATGGGGCCCGGCTGGTATCGCTGCAGGACGGCCGCTGTCGAGCCGGAGCCGATCCGGGGCGCAGGTGGATTGCGCCTGGAGACCGATGGCGGGCTGGAACTTCTCGAAGCGGCAGATACGATTGTCATTCCGGGTTGGCGCGGACCGACCGCAGCTGGTCCCGAAAGGCTCCTCGATGCTCTCCGCCGAGCGAATGCGGCGGGGACCCGCATCGTCGCGATCTGCGGCGGGGCGTTCTTGCTCGCTCAAGCCGGTCTGCTTGAGGGCAAGCGTGCGACGACGCATTGGCGCCACCTCGATGCATTGTCATCTCGCTATCCGGAGATCGTGGTTGAACGAGACGCCCTTTATGTCGATGAGGACGATATCCTCACGTCGGCCGGAAGCGCCGCTGGCCTCGATTTGTGCATCCATATTGTCCGAAAGGATTTTGGAGCGAAAGCTGCCAACAGTGTCGCGCGCAGATTGGTCGTTGCGGCTCACAGAGATGGCGGCCAATCGCAATTCATCGAACGATCACTTCCTCCCCCGTCCGGCGCGAGGCTCTCGAATCTGCTCGAAGCGGTTCAGAGGCGAATTGGTGAAAAATGGACCATCGAACGCATGGCGGCGGAGGCCCATGTCAGCGTTCGTACGCTTCACCGACACATCCGTGAGGCAACCGGTCTTGCACCTGGCGACTGGCTTCAACGACAGCGCCTAGCTTATGCTCGCGATCTTCTCGAGGAAACAACCCTGTCCATAAAAGAGGTTACAGTTCGAGCCGGTTTCGGCACAACCACGAATTTCCGTCAGCATTTCCGCGCCGCCAGCGGTTTGTCTCCGGCGACATTTCGGGCCCGGTTTCACCTTAGGCAAGACACGTTGGGTCAGTCTGCCGATTGTTCAGATATGAACACAAGTGGCGGCGGAGCTTCAATCTGAGGTTGATGAACATCCGACGCAATTGAAGTGGTCCCCATGCCGCCAGTTTCGGATCTCGCCCATGCGAAGCTCAACCGCTGATCCTGCGGTGAATGGAATGCGGCTTCGGGAAAACGGATATGGCAGTTTCACAAAAGTCGTTTGACCAAGAATATCGTCTGAAGCAGTAAAAACGTCGATGCAACTCTCGCGAAAAAGAGGGAGACATGAGGGTATTCATTCTGGGTGGGACGGGGTCCATTGGCACCGCAATTGTTCGCGAACTGCACTCCCGATCGCACGACGTTGTCGCTCTATGCCGTTCCGAGATCTCTGAAGAAAAGATCAGAAACCTCGGCGCAATACCTTATCGAGGCGACATGCGCGCACCGGAAGCATGGGTGAACGCCGCCATCGACCATGATGCTATTATTCAAACCGCCGCAACCTTTACTGAGGACATGGAAGATGTTGATGCGCGGGTTGTTTCGGCTCTAATCTATGCATCGGCAAATGCAAAGAAAACACGTCGTCTGCTCTACACTGGCGGATGTTGGCTCTATGGCGAGACCGGAGGAAACCTAGCAACGGAAGATTGGCCGTTTAATCCCCTACCAGCATTTGCCTGGATGGTGAGACATGCCGAACGGCTGTTGCGTGCCGAATTCCTCTCAACCGCCGTCGTTCATCCGGCAATGGTTTATTCCGAAGACGGCGGCGTGTTCGAAGAGTTCATTGACGAGGCACGAGGCGGGCGCGCGATTGAAATCTGGGGAAGCCCCGATACACGTTGGCCAATAATACACCGCTCTGACCTCGCACGCGCCTATTGCGATCTGCTGGAAAGACCTGATCTGACTGGGCATTTCAACGCCGGTGCAGAACAAGGTGTCCGGGTGAGCGACATTGTGAAAACCTTGGCTGACCGGCATGGCAATACGCTTGAACCGTTGATCTTGGGAGTCGAAGATCTTGTCGAACGCCATGGCGACTGGGCCAAGGGGCCGACGCTTGATCAGCAAATGTCATCGCACAAACTGCGTCAGGCGACTGGTTGGGAACCGAAAGTCGGCGATTATCGTCTGTCAGATCTGCTTGCCTGAATTCAGATTTTGACAGCAAAGCCGACCACAAGGAGGAAAACCGGTTGTGAGCCAAACCACGCATGACAATCGCCAGGGTGTTTTGTTCGAGCCACTGCTGCTGCCCTGCGGCACCATATTGAAAAATCGCATCGTTAAGTCGGCAATGTCGGATTCCCTGGGCGATGGGACCGGGCATCCCACGCAAGCACAGATCAGATTGTATCAACGCTGGGCCGAGGGCGGTGTGGCCCTGTCGATTATCGGAGAGGTTCAGGGCAGCGGAAAACTTGCCGAGAAACCGGGAAATCTCGTTCTCGACGACAACGCCGATCCGGAACGGTTCGAGGCGCTTGCCTTTTTCGGTGCCACGCATGGTGCCCAGCTTTGGCTCCAGCTCGGTCACGCCGGCGCCTTGGCTTATCCCTCGACCAGCACCCCCACGGGTCCGAGCGCACTCAACCTGCCCGGCTTGATCTGCGCGGAGCTGTCGCGGGACGAGATAACAGCGCTGCCCTTCGAGTTTGCGCGAACGGCTCGACTGGCTCGGGACGGGGGTTTCGGCGGGGTTGAAATTCATGCGGCGCATGGATTCCTGATCAGCCAGTTCCTGTCACCTTTGTTCAACCGGCGCACCGATGACTATGGCGGCTCCATCGACGGGCGGATGCGGCTCTTGCTCGAAGTCGTGGGGGCACTTCACTGAGCCAGACACCCTGGAAATTCCGGCCCAGGGCGATCCAAAGACTGGGAGCACTTCAAAGCGTGAGCAAGGCTGATTGGCGAACGCGGACAAAACGGGAAGCAGCCCAGTAACACTTCGGGACATCGGTGCCGTCAGATTTCCAGCAGGAGCGGCAGATGGTCCGAGACCTCGGGTTGTTCGGGCACCTCGAATGAGACGACCTCGACCGCGCCATTGACCAGCATGTAGTCGGCGAACCGGCCCGGTTTCTTGTAGTGCGACGACCGCGTGCCGGAAAACCCGCAGCCAGTCACGAGTTCATCCATGCCGATCTCGTTGAACACCTCAAAGGTTTGGCTGTCCGGTTCGACGTTGAAGTCGCCGCAAATGATGAGGCGGTCGCCCGGTTCTGAAACGCATGTGGCAAGGCCGGCAAGCCTTTGCGCTTGTTCCATGCGCTCGGGCGTGTCCATTTTTCCCCGCAGATCCCGCAGGCCATGCATATGCGCGATTGTCACCGGCCAGCCCCTTTCGTAGTCGTAGAGACGCACCGCGTGAGCGCTGCGGGACCGGGGGTGCTCCCCATAGCCGTACGCGGAGAAGGATTTGTGGACGAACCCCTGTATCTGCGCGATCACTGGAAAATCCGCGCGAACGAAGGTGGCCAGCCCCCATTGGGACGGGATACTCTTGTCATCGTCCCAGAGAACACCCTGCGCCGCCGGGCAGAACGTGGCTGTGTGTCCCGGCAAGGCCTCGCGGACGTCGCGAAAGAAGTTCGCGCGCTGTGGCAGGACATGATCGCCATCGCGATAGGTCAACCAGTCTTTTTGCGTGGCGGGCGTGTGCACGACCTCCTGGAGGCACAGCACGTCGGGCGATGTTTCGCGAAGGTAGTTCTGCAGGTGACTGTCAAGCTTGCCGCCCCATCCGTTCAGACACATGATACGCAATTGGCATTCTCCTTGTTTCACCGTTCGACTGGCCGGGGGCGCGATCTCCATTCCCGATCTGGAAAATGGGGCCAGGACACTCGTGTGGCGCTCGCAAGGCGCATTCAGACCGGTGATGCGCGATGGTCAGGTTTCAGGCGTGCCCCCACAGTCCGGCAATTGAGCGAAGTACACGGATGAAATCCCGGCTGGTCTTGCCAAGCGTACCAACCAATTCCATTTTCAGAATTGAGAATGTTTTTCACAGCATAAAGTTGATCCCGAAAATTTTGATCAGATCGCTCAGCGGCACTGATGCTGTGATCGCACCCGCAATATCTTTGGAAAAAGAAGAAATTTTCGTACGCCGCCAATCTGGCACCGGCGCGCCAAGCGGGCCGGTGTGAGTGAGGAGTTCCTTCTATCTGCTTATTCGTTACATCCAGCGACTTGCGCCGACGAGCCAAGCAGCATGATCGGGGGAACATGCGTTGCAGGCTTTGAAGCCGTGCTTTCGAGCCTCATCCGGCGTATCGAAAAACTGGACATCGTCCCGGTCAGTCGGGCGGTTGCGGCAAAGTGGGGAATGGTAGAGATCATCGGCCATGTTTCCATAAACAAATGTTCCGGCAGCCTGCGTATCGCAAGTCTGGATAGACTGCCAACGTAGGTCATTCTTGGTCATGATATCGTCGTTTCCCTTTTTCGGGATGTTGTTGTGCGGACGGCCTTCCATGGTCGTCCATCGATCGCCGCCAGGCCGATGCCGATCAACGCCATGCCCGCGAAATGGCGGGCAAGCAGGACTTCGCCGAGAAACAAGGTGCCAAGGAGAATTGCACTCACTGGAATGAGGAAAGTCACCAACAAAAGATTTGTCGCCCCCGCCGTGGCGAGGATGCGGAAATAGAGCACATAGGCCAATGCGGTTGAGATCGCCGCCACACCGATCAATGCACCGACAGCGATCAGGCTGGGTGCCTGAAGCGTCCAGGGACGATCCACCAGCATGACGAGCGGTAACATGATTAGACTCGACGCAACGACCTGCCCGGTCGCTGTGCTCATCGGACTGATGCCCATTGCCCTGAAACGACGCCCGTAGATGCCTGCGAAGGCATAGGAGACCGCCCCGGCCAGACATATCAGTTGCGCTACGACATTCACGCCGAAATTACGGAACGCATCCGCACCGATCATAACTGCGACTCCGATGAAGCCGATCAACACACCGGACAACTTGCCCCCAGTCATACGCTCATCGCGGGTCAGGACGTGGGCAAGAATAACTGTGAACAGCGGCGTCGAGGCGTTCAGGATCGAGGCTACGCCCGAGGCGATGTGCTGCTGTCCCCAGACGATCAGAGAAAAGGGAATGGCATTATTTAGAAGCCCCATGCCGAAAAAGGCCGTCCAGACCCGTCTGTCGCGGGGCATCCTTTCACCCCGCAACCGCATGATGACAAGCAGAATGATGGCAGCAAGCGCGACGCGGGATACCACCACGGTGAAAACCGGCAGTTCCCGCACGGCAATGCCATTGAAAAAGAACGACCCGCCCCACACAGTCGCCAGGGCAAGCAACATGGTCCATTCGAAAGGGGTCATCGGGCGGTTCGTTGTGGATGCTGCCGACACGTCAAGTCCTTTGTTTCAGTCTGTGGTTGTTCTGCGAGACAACGGTGTCATGTAAGGGTTTTGCTGCGCGATCCGTTTCTTGCGCTCAAAACCGGAAGACCTGCTTTAAAAGCAAGGAACGGAGTGAGACCGATATCCGGTTCCCTTATGTTGTTCTCGACATCTTCAACCGAACGAGTCCGACATGGCCGAAAAGCAGACACCCACCGAACTTGATCCGCGCTGGAAAAATGTGGTGGCGCGTGATGCCGGGGCTGACGGTTCTTTCGTTTTTGCCGTGAAAACGACCGGCATCTATTGCCGGCCCTCGTGTCCGTCACGTCGGGCGAAGCCATCGAATGTGACATTCTACGACACGTCTGCGGATGCGGAGACAGCGGGCTATCGCGCTTGTCGGCGGTGCAATCCGAACGGGCAGTCGTCGGCAGAAGCAACTGCGGAGATTATCGCGGAGGCCTGCCGGCTTATCGAGGCATCTGACAAGATGCCAAAACTCGACGATCTGGCCCGGCTGGTCGGCTTGAGCCCGTTCTACTTCCATCGTCAGTTCAAGGCGATCACAGGTCTGACGCCGAAACAGTGGGCCTCGGCACACCAGGCCAGCAAGATTCTGACCGGGCTTGCGGACCAGACGGAGAGCGTCACCGGCGTCATTTACAGCGCTGGCTTCAATACCAACAGCCGCTTCTATGAACGTTCCAATGACGTGCTCGGAATGACGCCGACCGCCTACAGGAACGGTGGCGCGGACACCGACATCCGCTTTGCCATGGCCCAATCTTCGCTCGGAGCGATTCTCGTAGCCCAAAGTTTGCGGGGAATTTGCGCGATCAGCCTTGGCGACGATCCGGAACAATTGCTCCGTGACCTCCAGGATCGCTTTCCCAAAGCCAATCTGATCGGCGGCGATGAAGCGTTCGAGGCGCATATCGCTCAGGTGGTGGGTTTCATCGAGGCGCCGCAGATCGGCCTGGACCTGCCGCTCGACATACGCGGAACCGCGTTTCAGAAACGCGTATGGCAGGCTCTGCGGCAGATCCCACCGGGCCAGACGGCGTCCTATACCGACATCGCCCGTGAAATCGGCGAACCGAAGGCTGTGCGGGCCGTGGCCCAGGCCTGCGCGGCTAACAAGATCGCGGTGGCTATTCCCTGCCATCGGGTTGTCAGGAACGATGGCGCGCTTTCCGGGTATCGCTGGGGTGTGGAGCGCAAACGCGCTCTTCTCGAAAAAGAGGCTCAGGCGTGAGCATAGCCACGGATGTCATGCCTTTAGCGGAGGAGAGGCAACGGTGCGTAACAGAAAAATAGTTATTACAGGTGCGGGCCGCGGTCTCGGTAGAGCCTTGTCGATTGTTGCCGCGCGTCGAGGTGCGTTTCCCATCTTGCTGGGCCGATCCGAGGATGCCCTGCAAAGCGTTGCTGACGTGATATCCAACGATAGCTCTCCGAGGCCGAACATCGTGGTTTGCGACCTGTCCGACACTGCATCAGTGACTCAAGCGGCCACCGAGATTGCCATCTCTCATCCAGACATCGACATCCTTGTCAACAATGGCGCTCATTGGACAGGCGGAGCCTTTGAGCATCAAACCAACGATCAGATATTGGCAGTCGTCAACTCCGTGGTTACCGGTACATTGGTCCTTACCCGGCAACTGCTGCCCTTGCTCAAGGCTAGGGCGCACGCGGATATTCACACAGTCGTATCGATGTCGGGCTTGTCGTATACGAGGTTTGCGGGAGCCTCACTGCCATTCCGGGCCGCAAAATCGGCCCAGGATGGCTTTGCGAAAGGGCTTGTCGAGGAACTGCAGGGGAGCTCGGTTCGCGTGACATCGATCTATCCGGGTATGATCGAAGACGTATCGCCGGAGGCGCCGGAGTGGAACAGAGAACGCGGGATCAATGAGAGTCTGACAAACAGGGACGTGGTCGATGCGATCCTTTTCGCTTTGTCCGCCCCGGCGAATGTTTCATTTCGCCAGATTGTCATTGAACGCACCCGCTCCGATTTCCTGCTTTCTGGATGATCATGCAGCGAGGATTGATTGAGCTACTCGCCACCGCTTGGACAGGCTTAGGTGTTTGATCCCATGTTTTGATGGTGCACTCTTTTCACCGGAATGGAGGGAAGCACTATGGGACAGGTTCTACACGGCAGCGCCACAACGACAGAGGCGATCCGCCAGAACGATGGCCTTGGATAGTAGCCGGGAAAGCAGCGGCAGCGCCTGGTGGCCGTCATAGGCCTGGCCTTCGCTCAGGCTCAATCCGATCGACAGCTCTTCGATCCGCGTCCACCAGCATGGTGCCGGCGCGAAAAAGGGGGATCTGAAGATCCGTGCATGGGACAGTCCCGCGGCGGTTTGACGACCAGGATCCATGCACTGGTCGACGCCGAAGGTCGCCCGGTGCGGATCGAACTCACCGCCGGGCAGGCCGGCGACGCGCCGATGGCGACGAAACGGCTCGAGACGGTGGCGACGGGCGCAATCTTGCTGGCCGACAAGGCTTACGATACCGACGGCATCCGCACTTTCGTGGCTGCACGCGGCGGATGGGCGAACATCCCGCCACGGATCACCCGCAAAGGCACATTCGCCTTCAGTCGCTGGGGTTATCGCCAGCGCAACCTCGTCGAACGCTTCTTCAACCGCCTCAAGCAGATGCGCGGTATCGCCACACGGTACGATCGGCGTGCCGACAACTACCTCGCAGCAATCAAACTCGCCGCGATCCGCATCTGGATCAAAGCGTTATGAGTCCGCTACCTAACTCACCTGTCGTGGGTGCATCCGGCAGCACGTCAAGGACCCGGAGACTCTTCAAGATGGCTGCAGGGAAGGCGGGACCTGCGTCATCGACGCTGCCTGTCAACCGGCGCGTTTACCAGTATCCGCTCGGGGAAATCGGCTCACTGGAACGGTGCGAAGAGGGCCGTCTTCGCGAAATCGCGGCGAGTGTCTCAGGCAGTGTTTACTTGCAACCCAGGGCGGGCCTTGGCCAGTGGAATAAAACCTGTTTTTCTTTAGTGTTAAATGAGCATGAAGTGCTATTAGATAATATATAAGCTAAATCATTATGCCAATAATTCGGAAAAAAGTAGGAGAATTAGAATTGACAAGCCGGTGAGGGGGACATAGCGTTTTGATACTGGAGCGACGTGAGTGTATGGGGGTCTTCATTGTACAAGGTGGGAATCGATATTGGCGGCACGTTTACTGACTACGTTGGGTGGAAGCGTGGTGACCCGGGCCTTCTGACGTTCAAGACGCCGTCCACTCCTGGTGATTTTGCCGATGGCTTTCGCACCGGCCTCGACCACGTCATCGAAGCGCTTTCCATCAACAAGGAAGCCTCCGTGGTGGTGATGCATGGGACCACCATTACAACGAACACAATCATCGAGCGCAACGGAGACAGTATCGCCCTGTTCGTGACGCGCGGCTTCCGGGATTTGCTGGAGCTTCAACGCTTGAGGCTAAAATCGGTCAACGATCTTTTCGGTAGCCGGACTCTTCCCCTTGTGGATCGAAGCATGGTTTTCGAGGTCGACGAACGCTTGATGTCGGACGGCAGCGTTCGGGAGGCAATCGATACGTCGCAAGTGCAGGAACTGGCGCGCCGCGCAATTGCGGCCGGAGCGAAAGGGTTCGCCATCGCATTCATGCACAGCTATCGCGATCCTGTGCACGAAATAGCTGCGCGAGACGCAATCGCAGAGATTCTGCCTGATGCTCATGTCAGCCTTTCAAGCGACATCTGGCCGCGCATTGGCGAATATGAGCGAGCAACGCTTGCCGTGCTCAATGCGTATGTGCAGGGCAAGGTAGACAAGTATTTCAGCGACGTTGCCGGATATCTGGCGACCCGCCTCCCCAATGCGCGGATGTTCATTACGCGGTCGAACGGTGGTGCCATGGCCGAGGGCGAGGCACGCCAGAAGCCCGTACACACGCTCTTGTCGGGACCTGCTTCCGGTGTCACCGCTGCGCAGATGCAGGCCCGATATTCCAGTATCGACAAGGTCCTGACAATGGATATGGGCGGCACGAGTACCGATGTGTCTCTCGTGATCGAAGGGCGATCAACGATCTCGGAAGATGCGGAGGTCGGAGATTTTCCGCTCATCATGCCGTCAACAGGTATCGAGGCCATCGGCGCCGGGGGTGGATCCATCGCCTGGATCGATCACGGAGTGCTTCGAGTCGGTCCCCGTAGCGCCGGAGCGTCGCCCGGCCCGGCTTGCTTCGGGCGAGGGGGCACCCAGCCAACGCTGTCGGATGCCTACCTCGTTTGCGGCTACATCAACCCCGAAAATTTCCTCGGCGGTCGAATGACGCTCGATCGGGAAGCGGCCCAAGCAGCGCTCAAGCCGCTGGCGGACCATTTGAACAAGGACGTTGCCGCGACCGCGCAGGCGATCGTCAATGTCGCGACATCCAACATGGGTGCGCAGATCATGCCTTACCTCGCACGTCATACTGTGGACCCGCGGCAAGTCACTTTGCTGCCATTCGGCGGAGCCGGAGGCATTCATGGACCGTTGCTGGCGGCCGAAATCGGGCTTCATACGGTCCTGATTCCGATGCAGCCGTCTGTTTTCTGTGCCCTCGGCGGCGTCATGTCCGATCTGGTCCAAGATCAGGTCCGGATGGTGCAGGGGCAGGTCGTTGATAGCGCGCTGATTGCGAAGACCTTCAATGAACTTGAGGCGGAGGCGCGAGAGTGGCTCTCGCAGCAGGTCAACGCGGGTGCCGATATCGAAGCCGAATTCGACTACTCCGGCGAGGTTCGCTACGCGGGGCAGTCCTATCAATTGACGATTCCGGTGAGTTCTTCGGCCGCGAAAGAAGGGGATCTGAATGCGCTGGTAAGCGCGTTTCACGCCGAGCACCACCGCGTCTATACCCATTCGGATCCCGATGCGCGCGTCGAGATCACCGCCCTTTGGGTTCGCATTCGAGGCGTCCAGGCAAAGCCGGGAATGGCGCCGATTTCCACATCGGCGTCCAAAGAAGCTGCGGTTATTTCACGGCGACAGGTATATTTCGGCGAGGAAATCGCAAACGACACCCCCGTCTACGACCGAAGCAGTCTGGCACCGGGAACCCGTCTGGCGGGCCCGGCGATAATCGAGCAAAAAGACACGACCATCCTGCTGCATCCGGCATTCGATGCCGAGGTGCTGGAGGCTGGACAAATCCTGATGACACGGAACGCTTGAAATGGATCCGATTCAAACCACCATCATGAATAATCGCTTCACAGCGATTGCCGAAGAAGCTTCCGCGACGTTGCGCCGGACCGCGCACACCACCTTCGTCAAACTCGTTCAGGACTATCAGTGCGCGATGGCCACGCCGGATGGTGACATGTTCGCCTACCCGACCCAGAACGGCGTCAATGTCTTTATCGGGTTGCCGCTCAAAGCGTTGATCGATGCGATTGGCATCGAGAACATGCGCCCTGGCGACTGTTTCATCACAAACGACCCGTTTACCACCAAGGGCGTCGTAACGCATTTGATGGACGTCACCATGCTCAGGCCCGTGTTCTACGACGGAGAACTGGTGGCGGTCACCTGGGCGTTTGTGCATTGTTCGGATATCGGCGGCGCTGTTCCCGGGAGTATTTCGCCAAAGTTTACCGAATACTTCCAGGAAGGTTTGCGGGTGCGTCCGATGCGCCTTATCGACCAAGGCAAGATCGTACCGGAAATCCGGGACATATTCTTGTATAATTCCCGCATTCCCGATGCGATGTGGGGCGACTTCATGGCGATGCTGTCGGCCCTGCAAAGCATGGACAAGCGGTTGGGCGAGTTGTTCGATCGCTACGGCGTGACCATGATCAAGGATGGCATCAACGACGCGATCGATTTCGCCGAATTGAAAGCCAGAAGCATCATCCGCGAAATACCCGACGGAACCTACTATTTCGCAGATTACCTGGAGGGAATATCGCCAGGAGACTATTATTTCCTGAATACGAGTATGCGGATCGAGGGGGATTCAATCTTTTTCGACTTCTCCGGCTCCGATCCGCAGATGCCGTCGTCGTATAACTTCGTGACCGGCGATCTTACGCATCCCTACCTCGTCCAGGCCGTGGTGTATTTCCTGCTGTCCAAGGACAAGGATATACCCAGGAATGCCGGCATTCTGCGGCCCGTAAAGGTCAATACGCCCCAAGGCACCTTGATGAACGCCCTCCCTCCGGCCGCAACCGGCGTGCGGACAGCGTCGAGTACCCGCATCTACGACACGATTATCGGGTGTCTCAACCAGGCCTATGAAAAGCCCGTTATCGCGGCGGGAACGGGGCAGGCGGGGATCATGGTGGTCAACGATTTCTCTCCGGTCGATGGCCGCGAGCGCGTAAACGTGATCAATCCGCTGTGTGGCGGCGGCGGTGCGCGAAACATCGTGGATGGGATCGACGGCACCGACCCGAGGTTCGGGCATCTTCAAAGCGTGCCAACGGAAGTCATCGAAGTTGAAACCGTGATGCTGGTCCATGCCTACCGGCTCGTGTCAGACAGCCAGGCGGCCGGAGAATATCGCAGCGGCACCGGCATCGAGTTCGTTATGGAAAATACCGGCCTTCCTGCAAAAATGACCGTTCGCGGCATGAACCGCTTCAACTTCCGGCCCTGGGGCGTCGGTGGCGGCCACCCTGGGTCTCTCGGTCAGGTTATCCTCAATCCGGGAGAGAAAACGGAAAAGAACATCGGCAAGATCGATGTCCTTAACCTCGAGACCGGCGATGTCGTCCAAATTCGGACCCCCACGGGTGGCGGCTTCGGCAACCCGCTTGACCGTTCGCTTGATGCAATTGCCAGTGATCTGAAGCGCGAGCTGCTGAGCCAGTCGCGCGCCGAGGAAGTCTACGGCGTTGTATTCGGCCCGGGCGGTGAAATCGATCGTGAGGCGACCGAAGAAAACCGCAAGAGGATTTTAGAGACACCGCAGAACAAAAGCCATTCGATATTCGATCGTGGCCCCGAAATGGATGCCTATCGTACTATCTGGAGCGATGAAGCCCGTTCATGGCTCGCCAAAGAGGCGCTCAAGCAAACCTTTTCCCTGCGGCAGGCGCTTTTGACCAAGGTTCGCGACGATTTTTCAGGCCGGGGCGAGCCAGTGGAATTGCATGAATTGAAATTGGCTTTCGATGCGCAACTGGCGCGGCTAACAGGTTCCAAAAAACTCGTACCCGCCACTGCAGATTGACCAAATGAAGGAGGGATCACTGACCAAAATAGGGAATACTTCACCATAGCAATTCTCGGTCGTGCAGAGCGCGTTTCGAGGGCCTAAAACAGGAGAAGGCAAAGTGAAATTATTCACTATCGCGACAACGATCGCATTCGCCGCGAGCATAGCGGCAACCAACATCGCTTCGGCGGAAACCTGGAAACTGGCGGCGCAGCACGGCACGGATTCGGTCGAGGGCATGGCCATAACCAAGTTCTCCGAGCTCACGAAGGAATATACGGGCGGCGACCTGGAAATCCAGGTCTTCCCCAACGAGCAGCTGGGGAAGATCGGGACGGTCATCGACCAGGTCAGCGCCGACGTGATTCAGATCGCACCGACCTCGGCAACCTTCTTGTCCAAGTGGGTTCCCGCCATCAGCTACATCAGTGCTCCGTTCATTTTCAAAGACTACGATCATTGGGTCCGTTTCATGGATTCCGATCTTGTGGAGGGCTGGATCAGCGAAGCCGAGGAAAAGGGCAATATCAAAGTCCTGGGGGACATCGCCGCATGGCCGCGTAGTTCCTATCGTGTGCTCCTCTCCGACAAGCCGGTTAGCGGGCTGGAGGACCTTCAGGGTCTGCGCGTGCGTCAGTTCTCCAACGAGCTTATCGTGGACGCCTGGACTCATCTGGGCACCGAGGTGCGGGTACTCGGATCCAGCGAAGTGTATGATGCAATCAACCGCAAAATCGTTTCAGCCGCAACTTCGCCGCTGGCCGAGGTTCTGTCATCCAAGAACTATGAGGTCGCGCCGTACGTCATGCGTACAAACGAATATCCGCAGGGCCTGGCATTCCTGATGAGCCGCGAGGCATTCGAAGGCTTGAGCTCCGAAAATCAGGAAGCGTTGGAAAAAGCCTTTGCCGACGCGGCGCAATATGTGCGCGACCTTCTGGCCTCCAACGATCAAGCTACCATCAGTGAACTTAGCAATCTGGGCGTAACCTATACCGAGGTGCCGCTCGGCGATATCTACGAGCGGATGGCCACGTTCTACCAGGGGCGTGACGACAAAGGGGAGTTGCCGGACGGATTTCTGGCTGTAGTCGAACAAACAAAGTAATCCCTCGGCGTAAAACATGAAAGTATAGGATTGGGATTTCCGATATGCGCGGAGGCGTTCTTTATAAAATTCGCAGTATTTTTGCGGGCATGGCCGGTGCTCTTTTGCTCGTTATTATTGCTGCAAATGCGGTGAACATTTTTTACCGGTTCGCCTTCGGCAAGGCTTTCAACGCCGTATATCCCTGGACGATAGTTATATTTACCTGGGTCGTGTTCCTCGGTTTTTATGTCTACGTCTACGACAAAAAGGACGTCGCGGTCGATGGCATCATCAAGCGGCTTCCCGTTCCCCTACAGAAGGCAGTGGCGATTTTCGTCACTGCCTTGATGTTATTCATTCTCGGGCTCATTCTCTGGACGGCCCCGGAACTGATTTCCATTCAGTTCAATCCCATGGATATGGTGGGGTTGCCTTATTACACGCTCGCGCTTCCGCTTTTTGCCTCGGCCATTCTGATCTCGATCACGGTGACGTTACGGCTTTGGCAGGTCCTGACCGACGAAAAGCCGCCCTATGCGCGCGAGCCACTTCACGAAACCGAAACAGGACTGGATTAGGTTATGGTCGGTATTGCCATATTGATCGCTCTATTCGGCTTGATCATGCTCGCTGTACCGGTGAGCTTCGCAATTCCGGCCGCAGCCCTGACAGGATTTTTGTTTGCCGGCTGGGATTCGAGCTACGTCATTGTAACTCAGCAACTAATCGACGGCGTGAGCAAGCCGGCTCTTGTTGCGATCCCGTTCTTCATTTTCACGGGAAGCGTCATGAACCGCATCGGCCTGACGGAGCGAATTTTTGCGCTTGCGCTGGCATTTGTGGGCCACTTCCGCGCGGGACTCGCGCATGTGAACGTACTTGCCTCCCTAATCTTCGCCGGCGTTTCGGGCTCCGCTACAGCCGATATAGCCGGCCTGGGCCAGATCGAAGTCAAAGCCATGCGGGCCCGTGGCTATTCGCTGGATTTCGCCGCAGCCCTGACCGTTGCGACGTCCATCGTCGGGCCGATTATTCCTCCCTCGATCACGCTCATCGTATACGCTTGGTTGTCAAACACCTCGATTGCGCGTCTCTTTCTCGCAGGCCTCGTTCCCGGTTTACTGGTCGGTCTGGCCTTCATGGTTTATATCCGGGTTACCGCCATCTGGACTAAGTATCCGGTTGAGCCGCGCGCCACATTTCCACAAATCACCAAGGCGGCAATTGACGGGCTCCCGGCTGTCGGGGCGCCTTTGATCATCCTTTGCTCGATCACCTTCGGTTTGACGACCGCGACGGAAGCTGGTGTGCTCGCCGCAGTCTACGCGCTGTTACTCGGGGTGTTTTATCGCACCATCAGCTTCGAGACCGTGTGGGGAGCCGCGCTCGAAACAGTCAACGTGACCGCGTTCATCATGATGATCATCGGTGCGTCCACGATCATGAGCTGGATATTGACGTTCGAACAGGTGCCACAGTCCTTCGCCAGCGCGGTTCTGGAGTATGTCGACAGTCGCACCGCATTCTTGCTGGTAGCCATTTTGATCTTCGTAGTCTGCGGGTTTTTTCTGGAAGCGACACCTTCCCTGATCATTCTCATGCCTCTGCTGCTGCCATCTGTCGATGCTTTTGGTGTCGACCGAGTCCAGTTTGGCATCGTATCAGCTCTGGCGCTTCTGATCGGGCTGGCAACCCCGCCAGTGGGGGTAGGCCTCTACGTTATGTCCGGCATGGTCAACATTTCGCTTGAGCGTTTGAGCCTGGCAATCCTTCCCTTGCTCATACCTGTCTTTGTCGCACTGTTTCTCATTGCGTTCTTTCCGCAATTAACGCTCTGGCTCCCCAATCTTCTACTAGGAGGGTAGCAACCCGACCTACGAGGTGAGGTTGAGCTGCCGCGCAAACTGCCAGGAGCCGTATCATCGCAAATTCAGCGCGACGCCCGCATTCCGCTCATTGGGGCGCCTTCTATCCCGTTGTGGAGAACGGGAAATTCGTGGGTGTTGAACCATTTCCGTCAGATCCGGCGCCATCGCCGATCCTTAACGCCATGCCCGAGATGGTGGATGGTAGGGCGCGGGTACGTCAGCCGGCAATTCGACGCGGCTGGATGGAGAATGGTCGAGGGCGCGCGACCGACAAGCGGGGCGCCGACGAATATGTGCTTGTGAGTTGGGCAGATGCACTTGATTTGCTCTCACAGGAATTATTGCGCGTTCGCGAGACGTGCGGGAATGAAGCCATTTTTGCGGGCTCTTACGGTTGGTGCTCAGCAGGACGGTTTCACCACGCCAAATCTCACCTGCAGCGGTTCATGAACCTGTTCGGTGGCGCTGTCGGCCAGATCAACAGCTACAGCTTCGCTGCCGCCCAAGCACTCCTGCCCCATGTTATCGGTACTCTTGATCCGCTTACAGGACCCCTGTCCTCATATGACGGCATTCTTGAAAACACCCGGATGATGGTCATGTTCGGCGGCGCGCCCGCCAAGAACATGCAAGTCGAATCCGGCGGTGCCGGAGAGCATATGGGAAGCGTATGGCTACGCAGGTGCTCCGAGGCGTCCATCCGGATGGTATCCGTCAGCCCGATACGCGACGACGTCGATACGAGTCTCGGTGCACAGTGGTTGCCGATCCGGCCCAACACGGATACGGCCTTGATTTTGGCCTTGTGTCACGTGCTGGTGACGGAAGAACTGCACGATGCGGACTTTCTCGCGAAATACTGTGTGGGCTTCGAGCGTTTCGAGTCCTATGTCCTCGGCAAGGCCGACAATATTGCGAAAACGCCGGAATGGGCCGAGGCCATTTCGGGCGTTCCTGCGCGCCAGATTTACGATCTGGCCCGCGCGATGGTCCGGAGCAGAACGATGATCACGATGGCGTGGTCGCTTCAGCGGGCCGATCACGGTGAACAACCGTATTGGGCAGCGATCGCCCTGGCGGCGATGCTGGGCCAAATCGGCTTGCCGGGTGGAGGATTCGGTTTCGGGTACGGAGCCGAGGCAAATCTGGGAAACCCTCTGCAACTTATGGACCTGCCGACATTTCCAACCGGCAGCAGTCCTCTGCCAACCAGAATTCCGGTAGCACGCATTGCCGACATGTTGCTCGAGCCGGGCCGGGAGTATGAGTTTAACGGAACCAAGGCGTCTTATCCCGATATCAAGCTGGTATATTGGGCCGGCGGCAATCCCTTTCATCACCATCAGGACATCAACAAATTGGTCCGTGCCTTCCACAGGCCCGATACCATAGTCGTGAACGAATGCTGGTGGACCGCCACGGCACGGCATGCCGACATCGTGTTGCCGGTAACAACGACCCTTGAACGCAACGACATCGGCGCCGCTCGGCGCGACCGGTTCTTGATCGCGATGCACAAGGCCGTTTCACCTGTCGGTGACGCCCGCACGGACTTCGAAATATTCGCGGCATTGGCCGTGCGGTGCGGCTTCGGCTCGGCCTACGATGAAGGGCGAGACGAGATGCGGTGGTTACACCACATGTATCGGACGGCGCAGCATCAAAACGGTCCGCGAGGAATCGATTTCCCGGACTTTGACCAGTTCTGGAGCGAGGGGCATGTGGAGGTGCCGATGCCGTCCAGGCCATACACTGCATTCGAGGATTTCCGCGACGATCCGGTTGCCCATCCCTTGCGGACTCCCTCCGGCCGCATCGAGTTGTTCAGCAGCCGGATCAGCGGTTTCGATTATGAAGATTGTCCCGGTCATCCCGTGTGGATTCCGCCGTGCGAGTATCTGGGTGCCCCGCTCGCTCAAAAATTTCCGCTGCATTTGCTGTCGAACCAGCCAAAAACGAGACTGCATTCGCAGATGGATGCTGCGGGCCCAAGTCTCGAGAGCAAGATTCTTGGACGTGAGCCAATGCGAATGCATCCTGCGGATGCCGCCAGGCGAGGAATTGCAGACGGGCAGATCGTTCGGGTCTGGAACGATCGGGGCTCGGTTTTTGCCGGCTCGGTCCTTTCGGAAGACGTCATGCCGGGGGTTGTCGAACTGGCCACGGGGGCCTGGTATGATCCAGCGCAGCCGTTTGGTCCGTGCCTGCATGGCAATCCCAACGTACTAACAGAGGATAAGGGGACCTCGCGGCTTGCGCAGGGCCCTGTCGCTCACAGTTGTCTCGTTGACATCGAACCGTGGTTTTGGGATCTGCCGGCAGTGACAGTGCACGATGGCGTGAAGGCAGCTCTGCCTGAGCGACCGGCAGAAGACTGATTTGGATTTGAGACATGCCAGATATTCGCCGTACTCTCATTGGCGGTCAGGGACTCGCTGCGCTCGAGACGCGCCTCAAAGAGGATCTGCAACTGCTGTGCTACCCGGGCAAGTCATGGGTACCCCCACGCCAGGGTGTAACGGACGTCACCATCATAGGTGGGGGAATGTGCGGCATGGTGGCTTGGTTTGCGCTCCAGACCGCCGGGATCGTAAATACCCGGGTGCTGGACCGCAGTCCGCGCGGGTTCGAGGGGCCCTGGCTGAATTATGCGCGGATGGAGACCCTGCGTTCGCCAAAGGAACTCACAGGGCCGGCCTTCGGCCACGGTGCACTAACGTTTCAAGCCTGGTACCGGGCCGGTTTCGGAGACCAGCAATGGGAACAGCTCGGACTGATTCCGCGCCCGGTGTGGATGGATTATCTTCGCTGGTACCGGGATGTGCTCGGCATTCCCATTGAAAACGAGACTTCCCTCGACAAGGTCGAGCGCGAGGGCGACGTACTGCGATTGCACTTCTCCGGGGAGACGTCCGGCTCCTTTCTTTCCCGAAAGCTTGTCTTCGCGACGGGCCGCGACGGAACCGGAGAACCGAACATACCGGGCTTCGTCGACGGACTGGATCGACGATATTGGGCTCATAGTGCGGACGACATCGATTTCGATTCCCTGAAAGGTAAACGGGTTGCGGTGATCGGGGTCGGTGCGTCAGCCGTCGACAATGCGGCCGAAGCGCTAGAGCACGGGGCTGCCGAAGTCCGCCACTTCATTCGCCGCAAGCAAATGCCGACAATAAACAAGCTGACCGGTGCCGGCAGCATCGGGTTCAACCACGGTTTCGCCACCCTTTCCGATGAACTGCGATGGCGGATCATGCAATATGTGTTTGCCAGCCAAACGCCGCCACCGAATGGTTCAGTTCGGCGTGTCAGTCAGCATCGGAACGCGTTTTTCCATTTCGACAAGGGCATCGCCGGCCTCAGTGAAACCGGTGGTGCCGTGGAGCTCAAGTTCTCCGACGGGAGGCGCCATGTCGCAGATTTTGTCATCCTCGGCACAGGGTTCAGGACCAATCCGCTTTCGCGCACGGAGCTCGGCGACGCCTCCGGCAACATTCGCCTGTGGAAGGATGTCTACCAACCGCCCGCTGACGAGCATTCGGAGGATCTGGCCCTGTTTCCTTATCTGAACTCAGATTTCAGCTTCAGCGAAAAGATTCCCGGCAAATCGCCGTGGATCAACAATATCTACTGCTTCAACTATGGCGCTACAGCCAGTCTCGGCAAAATCAGCGGTGATATTCCGGGTATTTCCGAAGGCGCTGCATGGCTGGCGCGTGCGACCGCAGCGAAAATCTTTTCCGAAGATGCCGACCAGCATTTGCAGGCTATCAAGGCCTATGACAAGCCCGAACTCGACGGGAGCGAATGGGTGTCGACACAGATGCCGGACATACAAGGGAAGGAGCATATCGCGTGACGAGCCCAAGGACGACAGCGCTTTCGCAAGCCCACGTTTTGGAAGGGTCCGGCCTGGCAAATGCCAATGCGGGGCGTGCGGACATTTTTGAAATGACGCAGGCCGCCGAGGATGCCGTGTTAAGGCCACGCGAGCCGGGAGCCTGGTCTCTTCCGCTGCGTTCGGCGCTTGCCGCCCGGATTGCCCGGCGGAATGGCGAGGCTGCGCTTTGCGACAAGTATGTCGCTGATGCCGCGAATTTCTCTCAACTCGCCGACCCCTCCGTTGATGGTACCGAAGAGGGACTGGTCGAAGTCGTGTCATTCACAGATAAAGTGGCGACCGAGACCAAACGCGTGGGGGCTTCCGACATTGCCGCGCTCAAGGATGCTAGCATATCAGATGAGGATATCGTGCGCTTGGCCGAACTCAATGCCTTTATATCGTACCAGATCCGGGTGATTGCCGGTTTGCGCCTGATGGCGGGAGGCGTTGCGTGAGTGATATTGTCAGGAAATTCACGCGAACGGTGCCCCATTGGCAGCCGCGAATACAGCCAGTTGTTCTTGAAGAAGCGACCGATGAGCAACTGGACGCACTGCAGGTAACACCCTCGAATACCAAGGTGTCTGAGTATGTGCTGACTCTCGCCCATGACGTCGAGACCCTGAAAGTGCGCTCACCGCTATTCAATGCGATTATGTACGGTAAAGGGGGGATGAGCCGGACGGAACGAGAACTGGGTGCCATCAGCGCGTCCGTGGTGAATGGTTGCATCTACTGCGCGGCCGTTCATGCGTCACGTCATGCACAACTCGATCGATCGACAGAAGTCACCGACAACCTCTTCAGGGACGGACCGAACGCGAGTCTCTCCGCGCGCAATCGCGCGATATTTGAATTTGCAAGTGCGCTTTCGGCGTGTCCGCCGGCCCCGACTGGTACGCAGATTGGTGCATTGCGTGAGCAGGGACTTAGCGAGGCGGAAATACTCGACCTTATTCTGTCAACCGCGCTTTTCGGCTGGGCTAACCGGCTGATGCATGTGCTGGGAGATCCCGTGCGGCCAAAAGCCTCCGACAAAAAAGGACGCAGCTGAAGGATCCTCTTAACGGACTGATCATCCACTTCTGGGAACAAAAACGGACGGTCGCCCGGCGTTGTTCATTCGGCGGCGGCGGCCAACCCGATATGACTGTTGTGTCGCTGTTGGTGGAGAGTCAGATCGTCTTAATCAGCCGGTCCGCGACGCGTTACTACTTCAATTTTGCACTATCGCACGGTCTCGCCGCCGCTCATCCTACTGGCGCTATTTCCACCTTGGATGTCGCCATTCAATCATGCTTCTGAAAAGCATGTTAGCGTAAATTCGCGTGCCGCGAAGCGTTCTTGCGGACCGCGCCTGCCGGCTGACAATTATTGCCGTGACAGCGGGAATTCGCGCTGCGAAAGTCGAGACCTGAACCAACGCGGAAGGGGCCATGGCCGGAAACAAGGAACTGAAGCAAGACGCCCGCGACATCTTCCTCGCCGGCGTGGCGGCGGCGGACCCGCATGACGCGGTGGTCCAGGCGCTGCAGATCCATGACGGCGAATGGTCGGAGGCGGGCAGGATCCATGTGATAGCGGCGGGCAAGGCGGCTGTGCCGATGATGCGCGCCGTGCTCGAGACACTGCCCGGCGGCAAGATCGCGGAGGCGCTCGCTGTCACCAATTACGAAAATGTCGCCGAGATCGAAGGCGTCACCGTAATCGGCGCATCGCACCCGCTGCCCGACGAGAACGGCGCAAAGGGCGCGCGCGAGGCGGAGCGCATCGCCCATGGAGCGAAGGCGAGCGATCTCGTGCTGTGCCTGATCTCCGGCGGCGCCTCGGCGCTGCTGCCGGCGCCGGTAGAGGGAGTCACGCTCGCCGAGAAGATCGCCGCCAACGACCTATTGCTGAAATCCGGCGCCGATATCGTCGCCATGAACAGGGTGCGGAAAGCCCTGTCGCGGCTGAAGGGCGGCGGGCTGGCGCGTGCGATCTCGCCGGCACAGGGGCTGGCCCTGATCCTCTCCGACGTGCCGTGTGACGATCTCGCCATTATCGCCTCCGGCCCGACGGTCGCCGATCCGGCTCCGCCGGCAAAGGCGCTGGAGATCGTGCGCGATCTCGGCCTTTCCGACCGCATGGCGCCAAGCGTCATGGCGCATCTTCAGGTGCGTGCTGAGCTTCCGGCGGAGGATTTTGTCCACACGACCAAAAACCGGCTTATCGGCTCCAACCGCATCAGCCTGCACGCGACGGAAAGCGCCGCGCACCACCACAGCTACAAGGTGATCGTCTTGTCGGAATGGCTCGAGGGTGACGTGCAGGACGCGGCCGAGGCCTTCCATGACGCGGCGCGTGCCGCGCCGACCGGGCAGAAGATCGCCATCCTCGCCGGCGGCGAGACCTCCGTGCATGTCACCGGCCCGGGCAAGGGCGGCCGGAACCAGGAGATGGCGTTGCGCTTCGCCGCGCTCTGCGAAAGCACTCCCTTACCAAGGGTGTGGGCCTTCCTGTCCGGCGGTACCGACGGCCGCGACGGCCCGACCGACGCGGCGGGCGGCCTTGTCACGGCGGAGACGATAGCGGCGCTAGAGGTGAAAGGCGTGTCGACGGATGCTCACCTCGCCGAGAACGACGCCTATCACGCGCTTGCAGCGGCCGACGCGCTGGTGATGACGGGCGCGACGGGCACGAATGTGGCGGATTTGCAGGTGCTGCTGCTGGGGTGAACAGGAGTCGATGGCGCGGGTTTCCTTGATCCTCCGCACTGAGTTGATCCACCGTCATGCCTAGTTACGTGAATCTAAAGTTCGCCACATAGGGTTTGCTCCATTCTCTGGCAGGACCGATTGACGGCAGCGAGGATTTGGTCGGCAGACTTGACCCATCGATAGGGTTTGGGGTGTTCGTTGTGGGCTTCGATGAAGACGGCAATGTCGGCCTCCAGTTCGGCGGTGGAGCGGTGGACGCCCCGTTGCAATTGCTTACGCGTCAACTCGGCGAACCAGCGTTCCACCTGATTGATCCAGTTGGCCGGGGTCGGCGTGAAATGCACATGCCAATGCGGGCGTCGCGCGAGCCAGGCCTTGATCTTGGGTGTCTTGTGGGTGGCGTAATTATCCATCACCAGATGCACCTCCGGCCCCTCCGGCGTGGCCTCGTGACGGTTGTAGCCATAAGCCGGATGTGCCAGGGCAAGCGCCTTGATGTGGCTCTTGTGGATCGGCGGCAGATCCTTCAGCCCCTCGAAGCCCTGGGTCTGAAATCGCCGTTTCCATTCGTAGAAGCTGGTCCGGTCAAGGCCGCGCTGCCGACAAGCCTCTGCAACATTGCCGAGTTGCTTCGCCAGTTCGATGACGCTCAGACGGCTCTGAGCCAGCTTGCTGGCCGCATCACGCGGCTCCGATCTATTGGCTGTCGATGATCGTCCCATGGCAGTATTCTCCTATCCAAAAAGAGCATGGATAGAAGCTTAAGAGGACACTTGACGGTAGAGCCATTGTCATACTTGATCGGCGGGGCAACGCTGCTCTTTGCTCTGAAATGATATGCCGGAGGCGGACGGGTCGTTCAACGCGGGCGTTCCAATGAAGGTGCAGCGATAGCAGGCACCGCTTCGGGCGTGACCACGATGGTCGCCCATTCTGGCGGTCCACAGCTCGCGATGTATCTCCTGCCATTGGGAGTACTGAAAAGTATCTATGCCGGACCGGCCAGCCTTTTCTTCACTGCTGGGAATAATGTAAAACTGTTTTCATGGATTTGGCTTGCGTCGATTGCCGGCGCGCCGTGGTTTTTGATTCTGCTTGCCCTTCTCGCCGTTCCGCTTGGTGCATGAGTTGGCTGGAGGTTGCACGAACGTTTTGACCAAACGCTGTTTTGCAAGGTGTTATTTGCTCTTCTCGTCCTCGTTGCTGCTAATTTTGTCTGAGACGGGCCAGCGGATACATTGTTGCGTAGTGCCCGCCGCGACTTCACAAGTCGTCCCTCTGAGCCCATTCTTGAAGCTCTTAAGCGACATACGAGCCCCGGTTGCGCGATATATCATGCGACAAAGTAGTATGCGCTCAACGCAAGGCCCACACCGATAACGACCACACGTAGTGCGCCACCTGGAATGCGTCGGGCCACTCGTGCTCCGCCATAGCCACCGATTAACGCGCCAAAAAGAACTGCAGAAGCTTGGAGCCATGCGACAGCGCCCGCTATGGCGAACACGAGCACCGAAATCGACGTGATAATCGTCGCCAGCCAGTTCTTCTGCGCGTTGGCCATTTGGATATCGCGCACTCCAATGATCGTCAGCGCCGCCATAAGCAAGACCCCCAGACCTGCACCGAAGTAACCGCCGTAGACTGCAAACAAGAACTCTACGCCGCTTGTCAGCCAGAGTGACCCGGATTGCAGACGCGCGGATGCGGACGCCAGTGCCGGGCCAAACGCGAACAGCAATGTTGCTGCAAGCAAAAGCCAGGGAACCAGCCCTTCAAAAGCTACGGATCCGGTTTGGAGGAGCAGACCGGCTCCAAGCAGCCCACCCAGTGCTACTATCGCACTTCGCAAGATCAGTGGTCGGCCAGCGGCTTTTAGTTCTTCCTTATAGGCTGGCACAGCCGCTGCGTGGCCCGGGTAGATCGCGACCGCATTCGAAGCGTTTGCCGTAAGCGGATCGAGGCCAGCGGCGATTAACGCAGGAAAAGTAAAGAACGTGCCGCCCCCCGCGATGGCATTCACGCCGCCGCCAATGATGCCTGCAAGGAAGAGGAAAACGATGATCAGGGGGTCCATGGGAAAACTCAAATCCGCTTTTCGTTGTCGAATAGCAGTTTAGCTGATCCCGGATGTTCGTCTGGTAAGTTTGTGACCTTGTGTGCTTTAGCCTTTGGCGTATCGCCCCGGTGAGATGCCGAAGGACGCGCGGAACTGCCGACCAAGGTGGCTCTGGTCAGTAAACCCCAGCTCTGCCGCCACCGATGCCAGCGTTTCACCATTTGCGATCTTGCTGCGAGCCTGATCCAATTGCGTCGCCTTGAAATGAGCATGAGGTGAAATTCCAGCTTCACGCTTGTATCGTCGGATGTGCCCTTCGCGGCTTTGCGGCCAGTCGGGCATTTCATGATGGTCGTACCGATATTTCGACAGCTTCGGATCGGCCCAAACCAACCTGCCCTCTGAAATTAAGGACAAAAGTGCAGGAAGGTCGAAAGATGGACCATTCTTGCTCATGTCGCACACCCAATCCGGTAAACTCGGATACCGGAGAATGGACGCTATCCAATTGTAACGAACCGAAGGGTCAATATAGGCGTTGAAGCCTTCCCAGTCGTCTTGGTCAGCCAAGTGAACCACGCCCGGTGGGATAATAAGAATTGAATTTGTTAGGACATTTACAGCCTGCCGAGCAAGATTCACCCGTCGCGACCCTTTGGTGACCACCATGACTTGCACGTTCGTATGGACGTGTGGCCGGAGCGGCTTACGTGCCGTCTCAGTCGGAATGCCGAGCTCAATCAAAGGATTGCGAAAATATGTCCACATACCGGTATGGTAGCGCAATTTGATCGGGCAAGAAAGGAGGCATTCAGTGAGCCAAGATCAACGGCGGGAGAGCCCCGCGTTGCTGACAGTCCATATCGGTTTTCTGCACCGCGCCGTCGTTTATCCACTAGGACCTGTCCCCATAAACGGGTTTCGTTGAGGCGTGAGATTTGATTCAACCTCCCGAATAAGGAGGTTGCCATGCGCCGTCACGAATTGAGCGACAAGGAATGGTCGATCATCGAGCCGCTTTTGCCGCGCAACAGCCGGGGTGTGAAGCGTGTCGATGATCGACGCGTCATCAACGGCATCCTTTGGCGTTTCCGAACCGGCTCGTCTTGGCGCGATGTGCCGGAGCGCTATGGCCCACGCACGACGCTCTACAACCGGTTCTGCCGATGGCGTGCGTCAGGTGTCTGGGATCAGCTTCTGGACGCGGTGTCAAAGGCTTACGACGGCGACATCGTGATGATCGACAGCTCTTGCGTCCGCGTCCACCAGCATGGTGCCGGCGCGAAAAAGGGGGATCTGAAGATCCGTGCATGGGACAGTCCCGCGGCGGTTTGACGACCAAGATCCATGCACTGGTCGACACCGAAGGTCGCCCGGTGCGGATCGAACTCACCGCCGGGCAGGCCGGCGACGCGCCGCCTGGGCGACAGAAACGCCCTGATCCTTGACCAGATTCACCGCCTCGAGCTTGAACTCTCGGCTGAACTTCCGTCTCTGCATTCCAACTCTCCAGTTCAAAAAACACCTTAACTCGGTGTCCTCAAAACCGGCAGCAGCTCACATGGCGACAGCTACGGATGTGGAGCGTGATGCGAATTTACCGTCTGCAGCAGGCCTTCGATCCAGCAATCAAAGTTCTGATCCGTCGTTTCCGCGCGTCCGCTTTCGGTGTGCCGCGTGCGATCGGCGATAAAAAACTGGATGCTTTGGATGCCAGCGGTCTTCATCGCCAAGCGAAGATAGCTCGTGGCGAAGTCGGGCTGGGCGCCGGGCCCATCAAGGCGCCCACCTGCGGCCATGATGCAAAGGGTAGGGCGATCCGCGAGCAATCCGGTTTTCCCGGTGGGGTTGGCACGGAAGGTCCGGTTGGGCCTGAGCACGTGGTCGACCCAGACCTTCAGGCCGGAGGGCAGGGTGAAGTTGTACATCGGGAAGTCGATGACGATCACTTCGGCCGCCTCCATCTCGGCGATAAGGCGCTCGGACAGGGCGAGAGATTCGTGGTCTTGGGCGTTTCGTTCCAAGGGTGTGCGCAGGCTGGCCTCGACGAAGGTTTCGTCCAGGTGTGGCAAGGCGGGGCGCGTCAAGTCGCGGTGGCAGAGCGTCAGCGCCGGGTGTGCCGACAGGAGACGCTCGACGGCGCACTGGCCAAGTCGGCGACTGTGGGATTGCGCGGTTCGCGAACTGGCGCTGATGTGGAGCAGCGTCCTCATTCCGCGCTCGTCAGGGGGATGTTGAAGCGCAAGGCGCTGGCGAGCATTCCCTGGCGGAAATAGAAGCGATGCCCCAATGCGTTTGACAGCGGGGTATCGAGGCTCAACCTGCTGCATCCCTCTGCGTGACCTATGGTCTGCACATGGTCGAGAAGCCGCTGGCCAAGCCCGCCGCTGCGCCGGGTTTGCTCGGTCACGAGGTCATCAAGGTAGAGGTGCCGCCCGTGCATCAGGTTCTTCTGAAGCCGGTAGCCCGCCAGCGCCACGGGCCTGCCGTCTTCGTAAATTGCGAGCAGCCGGTAGCCCTCGGCCTCCTGGCTTTGCCAGCGGGCCACGAATTCGGCGACGGTTTTTAGATGCGGGCGCAGTTGCCGCATCAATTCGAAGCAGGTGGCGACGGCGGCGGCGTCCTCGACCGGAATGATCGGGCTCATCTTGCCTCCGCCGTTGCCATGGTGCGAAAATGCAGCGCGCCGGCGATGCGATTCCACGCGTTGATATTGGCGATGGCGATGGTGAGGTTGACCCGCTCGGGCTCTGCAAAGGCGCTGTCCAGCGCAGCGCTTGCGTCCGGGGGCAGTCCGGCCGTGGGCGTCTGGGTGACATGTTCGGCCCAGGCGAGCGCCGCGCGTTCGCGCGCGCTGTAGAGTGCGGTATCGCGCCAGGCGGGCAGCAGGTCTAGCTTTGCCTCTTCAACCCCGGTGCGCCGCGCTACCCGCAGGTGTAGTTCGGTGCAGAAGGCGCAGGCGTTGATCTGCGAGACGCGCAGTTTCACCAATTCGGTTATGGATTTCTCGAGCCCTGAGGCATCGACCGCCTTGCTCATCGCCAGCAATGTCGTCAGTGCTTCAGGGAAGTCCCTTTCAAAATCGGCATAGGTCAGTCTGCGTTTGGTCGTCATGTTGGACATGGCCCCTATAGGTGATATTGTCAGAATCCTGACATTAATATCAGAGTTCTGATAATGGGCAAGACGACAACGGACCCTCCGGAGCAAGGGGAGGGCAAGCGCGGGCAGGATGGCTATCTAGGCTACCTTCTGCGCCAGGCCGCGAACGGCTACCGGAATCGGGTGGAAACGGTCCTGCGCGCAACCCGGCTGACCCAGCCGCAATTCGCCGCTCTGACCATGCTCGACGCCTATCCGGAGCATTCAAGCGCCGATCTGGCCCGGATCGCGCTTCTGACCCCGCAGACGATGAGTACGATCCTGCAGAACCTCGAAAAGGCCGGGCTGATCCTGCGCTACCCGAATCAGGAGCATGGGCGCAAACGGAGAATCGCGCTGACCGAGGCGGGGCGCGCGGTGCTGGCCCAGGCAAAAGCGCTTGTCTACGCGCTGGAGGACGAACTGGCCGAAGGGTTCTCCAGGGCGGAGCAGGCAACGGTCCGTCGCTGGCTGGTCGCGGCGGCTCGGGGCGTTGAGGGCTGACGAGGCAGGGAGGAGGACGGGCTGTGGCTCAGTCGAATTCCGCCACCAGCGCCTCGGCGAAGGCGCGCAGGCGCGGCGTGATTCGGCGCGGTTTGGGAAGGCGAGAGTGAGAGGGGGCCGACAGCGACGGCACCCGCAAGAAGCAGGTCGCGGTCCATCAGCTGATTGTCGACGGTGATGGCGCCCTCGGGGAGTGCCCGACCGGAAAGCACATGGCACTCCAGAAAGGCGTGCAATTCCGGCGCCGGGCCAATGAAATGCGAAATCTCGGCAAGGCTGTCGGGGTGTCGTTGCGACCTAACCAGTCTGGGCTGGCGCGACGATCTCGCTCACGCCGATCCTGATCGGCGTCCTGTCGGCGATTGCCTGTGCCTTGCCCGGCAATTTCCTCATCCTGCGCCGGCAGGCGTTGATAGGGGATGCGATCAGCCATGTGGTGCTGCCGGGCATCGTCGTCGCCTTCCTCGCCACCGGGGTCATTGCCGCCCTGCCGATGCTGATCGGCGCGGCCGGGGCGGCGCTGGTCGCGGTGGTTCTGATCGAGACGATCAAGCGGGTCGGACGGATCGAGCCGGGGGCCGCCATGGGGGTCGTTTTCACATCCATGTTCGCCGGCGGCGTCCTGTTGCTGGAGCAGACCGACACGAGCGCGGTGCATCTCGATGTCGAGCATGCGCTGATGGGCAATCTGGAAAGCCTGATCTGGTTCGACGCCACCGGATGGGGCTCTCTGCTCGATCCGGTGGCGCTTGCGGGACTGCCGACCGAATTGCCGCGCATTGCGGTGGTGGCGGCCGCGATCGCCGTGTTGACGTTCGTTTTCTGGCGCCCGCTCAAGCTGTCGACGTTTGACGAGGGCTTTGCCGCGACGCTCGGCGTGCCGACCGGAGCGATCGGACTGGCGCTCGTGGCCGCCTCGGCGGTCGCGGCGGTTGCGGCCTTCGACGCGGTCGGGTCGATCATCGTCATCGCGATGTTCATCTGTCCTCCGGCGGCGGCCCGTTTGATGACCAACCGGCTGGAGGCCCAGGTCGGCTGGAGCGTCGTCTTCGCCACGCTATCGGCCGTTGTCGGATATGTGCTGGCCGGCTACGGCCCGCTCTGGTTCGGCGCACAGAACGCGGTGAGCGCCGCGGGCATGATCGCGGCGGTGTCCGGCGTCATTCTCGCCCTTGCTTGCCTTGCGGCTCCGCACCGCCGTCGTATCGGTGTCGTTCGGGGGCAGGGCTAGGGTCAGAACCTGTTGCCATGACTGAAATGGCGTTCGAGATGACGAGAGATGCAAGGAAAAGCCCAAAGAGCGGGACTGTTCTCCCGGTCGAGGGCTTTGACGCCGCAGGTCAACGTCAGCTCGAGCATCCTTCGGATCGGGCGGATCCGCACGGAATACCATATCGCAATCCCTTGAAAGGCTCCAGCCTTCCTCGCGATGCTCATCGAGGCCGTGCCCTACAAGATCCATACGGTTCTCACCGACAACGGAATCCAGTTCACCTTTTTGCCGCGATATGCCGACGGGCCGACGGCGCGATACATGACCCATATGTTCGACATGCGCTGCCGGGAAAACGGCATCGAGCACCGCCTGACCAAGGTGAGGCATCCCTGGACGAACGGTCAGGTCGAGCGGATGAACCGGACCATCAAGGAGGCTACCGTCAAGCGCTTCCACTACGATGATCACGCCCAGCTCAAAGCGCATCTCGCCGACTTCATCGACGCTTACAATTTTGCGCGACGATTGAAGACCCTGCGCGGTCTCACGCCCTATGAATACACCTGCAAGGTCTGGACTTCAGGGCCAGAACGATTCAGGCTTGATCCCATCCATCAAATGCCGGGACCGAAAACCTAGCGTCGGGGAATGGTCAGCAACACGCGCTGGCCGCGTGCGGTGATCTCATGAGGCTGCCGAGACATTGCTCCGGTCGTGCCATATGCGGCGCTGCGTTCGCCCGCGATGCGTAGAATCGGGCGACCTACACGATCCTGTTAAAAGAAGAACCGCTGACGAACCGATCTATCTGATCGGCGACCTGATTCCACAGAGCCTGCATGGCTTCACTGCTTGCCCATGCGACATGAGGCGTGACGATGACATTCGGCCGATCAAGGGCAGCTATCATCGGATCATCATCGGCCGCCGGTTCCGTGACGAGCGTGTCGAAACCAAAACCGGCAATCAGGTCCTGATCGAGCGCCGCCAGCAGATCCGCCTCGTTCACCAGGCCACCGCGGGCTGTATTGATGATGAGCGGATGCCGTTTCATCGCTTTGAACTCAGGCATCGCTATCATGTTGCGCGTCTTTTCGCTCAACGGGCAATGAAGCGTTATCACATCGCTCTCGGCAATCACCTGATCGAAAGGGGTATAGAGCGGTCCCAGCCCCTCGACACCCTTATGGGAAGCAAACCAAACCCGCATGCCGAAAGCTCTGGCTATACCGGCAACGCTCTGCCCAATCGCACCTTCACCGATGATACCGATGGTTGATCCGGCGAGTTCCCGGATCGGATGATTGAAGAAGCAAAACTGGCCGGACTTCGACCATTCACCCCTCTCGACATCCTGGCGATATCCTACAATGCTACGCCGCAGGGCGAGCAAAAGAGCAAATGTGTGTTCAGGCACCGTGGCGCCAGCATAATTGCGCACGTTTGAGACCGCTACGCCAGCAGCCTTGGCCGCTTGAACATCCACGACGTCATAGCCGGTCGCGGCTACCTGAATCATCTTCAACCCGGCCGTCGCTGCGGTCTTTATCACTTCACCTGCAAGCGGAACCTTGTTTGTGATGACAATCTCGGCGCCCGTTATGCGGTCAAGAACATCTACCGGGTCCGTGCGTTCGTACTCTATCCATTCATGATCGGTTTCCGGATGCACCAAGTCTACATCGGGGCCGATTGTTTCCCTATCAACAAAAACAATTTTCTTACGTTTGCCGTTCACCGCAGTCCCCAGATCTGTTGCATTATCGCAGTCGTGTTTGACTACGCGATTGACACGAGAAAGAATATGATTACGCGACTTTATCGGCTTTAAAGCGAGCCGATTTTTTGTCCACCGCATAGCGTGATGCGACCGAGGGATCGCGCGCTAGCGCATCGACGGAGCGTATGATATAGTCAGCTTTCTCATCATCCATGAGATAGCTGAAATTTAATCGTACCCAGCCCGGCTTGGCCAGCTCGTCTCCGCTCTTGATTTTCTCGCGGAGCATTTGCGAGGTAGCCTCATCGATCCCAAGCAAATGGTGCGCGTAGGGACCTGCACAAGCACACCCGCCGCGAGCCTGAATCCCATAGGAATCGCTCAACATTTTTGTAAATAGCTGATGGTGGACAAGCGAGCCATCATTCAGCACACGCATGGAAAAAATCGGCAGCCGAGGACCCTTGTCGATCCCGAGAAGTTCGAGCGCGGGATTGTCTTTCCACACCGAAATCGCGCGCGCGCCTAAGGCGCTGTTTCTCTTGTCGATGAACTCTTGCCCAATGGCATCCTTGATCAGGAACACCAATCCTGCCCTTATATCTCCAACCACGTTAGGCGTGCCGGCTTCTTCACGCGCCGATAAGTCGTCGAGATAATCTTGATCATCCAAAGATACAAAGGAAACCGAGCCGCCGCCGGGCAATGTCGGCTTCTTTGCAACTACCGCGGATTTCCTGACGACCAGCAGGCCTGATGCACCCGGTCCGCCGATGAACTTGTGCGGCGACAAAACGATCGCGTCTTTTCCGACCCCATGCGGAGAACGCACATCAATCGGGAGATATGGCGCACCACCAGCGTAATCCCATATCGTCAGAACATTTTCGCTATTCAAAAGAGCGGTGACAGCATCCACATCGGTCACGATACCCGTGACGTTGGAAGCAGCGGAAAAAGCACCAACGCGCAGAGCCCGATCGCGCGTTTGCTCTAGAATGTGCTTGAGCGCCGCCAAATCCGGACCGCCAGCCTTACCTTCCGGCACCGCTATGACCTCAGCGCCGCTTTCACGCCAAGGAAGTATATTCGAGTGATGTTCATATGGACCGATGATTACCAGCGGGCGCTCGCCTCGGCGCGCCGCGACATCGACCCCAAAAAGGGAAACGAGACGGTTTACGCCTGCGGTTGCGCCCGAGCCCGTGAAGATAACCGCGTATTCATCGTCAGCACCGATAAGCTGGGCAATGGTCTCACGCGACTCGTTGCGAAGCCGGGTCATATACCCGCCGCAGAACGAAGCGTCCGTGTGACTATTGGCGTAGAACGGCAGGACACTGCTCATCACGAAGTCTTCGATCTGGTGCAGCGCACGCCCTGACGCGACATAGTCAGCGTAGACAAGCGGCCTGTCTCCGAAAGCCCCCGGTATGGGCGAACCTTCGCCGACAAGCCCTTCCCGAAGCTCTTGAACGCACCCGGCTCCATCCAGGCTTTCCCTGAACTGCCTGAGCGATGAGGTATGGAAACGATTATTCATTGTGCAACTCCATCATCGCGAAGGCTAGAAGGTTCTCGACGCGCAATGCGTCCGAAAAAGAAAACAGGCGCGAATCCCATCCACTCAAACCATTCGGCTACGGAGTGTTCGCACCAACTTGACGAACGTTATGCGACTTCAAACCGCCAGGCAGTTCGTTGTAGTTCCGCAACAAAACGCCCGGCGCGGATATATGAAATCCATCTGTCGCCGCTCCGCCGCACCCGTAGCGATACGGAAGCGGCGTCAAGCAAGCTATTCCCCGAAATGCTTGAAATCAATTCTATTTTTTCCATATTTTGCGCCGCAATGAAGCATTTTATGCTGCATATTATCTTTTAAAAGGCATGTGATTGCGAAATGTTACGCAACCTTCAGTTGCACGCCCCCCGCGAAACCGCTCTTTCGCTCTGCCAGCCTCTCTCATAACGAATAAACTGCGCGCATCGTCATATTTCTAGAATTATGTGCTACTTTTTTCTATTGACATAGCATAGATATGGAATCAATGTCGCTATTTGGCAGCATTGTTGCGCTAGCTTGGTAAGCAAGGATATCAGATGGCGGTTGGCGGCCTGCGCTCGCACCAGAAGGCTCGAGGTCGCGGATGGGGCGCCTTGCAGAATGTTTTCGCTGAGAAGGAGGCGCGTGATGGCGAGCCATTTTTAACCTGGGAAGAGTACGCTGACGATCTCGCTAGTCACTGCGGGTGCGCGACTGTGATCGGTGAAGCAGTGCGAAGATTATGTCCTCGCACCAAGGCACCCGCGCGATCGCGGCGATGAAGCATTCGGGGAAAGCTTGGCGGTACCAGCCACCGCCCAACGCCTGGATATTGTGATTGCATCTCCAAAATTGAAGGGCGCGTCGTTCAGTGACTTAAAGGCGTCGAAGACAATGCTTGCCCCTTAAGACATGCCAATAAACACAAGCAGAGCAGACCATGAACAAGAAAGAACGCGTCTTGGCGGCCATCGCCGGAGATCCAGTGGACAGAACACCGTTCAGCCTTTGGTTGCATAATTTTGCGCGAGAGAACACGGCGCAGGAACTGCGTGACGAAACCGTCGAACTGTACGAGGCCTTTGACTGGGACTTTCTCAAGCCGCAATCCCGCCCCATGTGTTTTGCACAAATGTGGGGCCTGTGTATCGAGCCGTCCACACAGCGAGCCGTATGGCCTACGACAACATACTTTCCGGTACAGAACGCAAAAGATTTCGCTTCGCTACGGCCGGCGGATCCTTCAAGCGGCGCATTGGCCGAGCAGTTGGAGGCATACACGCTTATCCGCGACGCCGTCGGAAAAGACGTTCCAATTGTCGCAACGGTGTTTTCGCCATTGATGGTTGCATCTTTCATGTTTCCCGACGGATACGCGGACCTCAGGAACCTGATGATCGAATCCCCACGGGAACTCGAAGAGGGCCTGGCCGCCATATCCGAAACGCTGACGGAATATGCCGGGCTTTGTCACGAAGCAGGCTTCGAAGGCATCTTCTACGCGACTAATCTGGCCAATCACGGCATGATGACGCCCGAGCAATTCAATCGCTTTCAAAGACCGTTTGACACCCCGATACTCCATGCCTCCAAGGGGCCCTTCAACATTCTCCACATGTGTGGCGACCATATTCTATTCGAAGAGTTGAAGGATTATCCCGCGTCAGTGTTTAGCTGGGCAACGACATCGAAAAATCCCAGTTTGAGCGAAGTGCATGAATGCACACAGAAGGCGGTGCTGGGTGGCCTGCCTGGAAAGCCTTCCATCAAATCAATGTCAGAGGCAGAATTGCTGGACCATGGGCGCCAATCGCTTGAGGAGATGCGCGGGCGCCCCCATCTTCTGGGTCCGGACTGTTCCATCAATCCGGACACCCCCCGGGAACTCATAGGATCGATCAGCAAGCTGTTCCAGTAGCACAGATTCTGCGGTACTCATCCCATCGTCGCCAGAGCGCAGTTTGGCGACGATGGGATGAGAGATACCCGTCAGCGTGCGGGCTATCTGTCATTGCATTCACAAGACGCCCCTCCGCAGCTTTGGACTGTCTTATATTTGGCAGCCTTTTACGCGATCTAAAAACGCAATAACTGGACGGTAGGAAAAATGGCACTTGATCAAATTGATTGCAAAATCCTGCAATTGCTACAAGAAGACGCCAGTATTTCTGTGGCAGCAATCTCTGAAGCTGTAAATCTAACAACAACGCCTTGCTGGCGGCGTATACAACGCCTTGAGTCCGAGGGTTATTTTCGCGGCAAGGTATCTCTTCTAAACAAAGAGAAAATAAATTGCAGCCTGACTGCCTTTATCATCGTCCGGACCACCAATCATAGTATAGAGTGGCTGCAGGAATTCCACGACCACGTTGCCGGGCTACCGGAAGTCATGGAGTTTCATAGACTAAGTGGTCAGATTGATTATTTGATCAGAGTCGTCGTTCCTGATGTAAAATCATACGATATTTTTTATAAAAAATTGATTTCGCGCGTTTCAATAAATGAAATATCTGCAATGTTTTCGATGGAAGAAATAAAATCAACAACTGTTCTTCCTCTTCATTTTGCGGTTCAAAAGAAATGAATGAGATATTTTTGACTACAGTCACATCAGACGATAGCGCGCGGCCCACTTATTCGGGACAACGATCAACTTGCCATGTGACCTGCTCCACTGAGTTTTCCCCACTTTGAGGTTAGACTGGCCTGCGCCCTGACGAAGGAGACAGGCGATGAAACGGTCCAGGTTTTCCGATGAGCAGATCATCGGCATTTTGAAGGGGGCATCAGGCTGGCATGTCTGAAGTGCGCCGCCGAGGCTGCAGAGCTCGATACGCCGCACTCCGTTATCGGGCTGCACACGAGCCTGGGCAGGCTCACCCCGAACGAATTTGCAACCCGGTCGGAAACGGATCACAACGTGAACAGGGCTAATTTATGAACGTGGACAAAACGGGGAGCAGGTCAATTGAATTGCTACTGCGGTCGACCCGCAGACAGATCATGCGATCGCTGTTATGACAAAAATTGACGAATTCGATCTAAAGATCCTTACCTGCCTGCAAATGGACGGCTCGATTTCGCAGCGTGACCTCGCCGAAAAAGTCGGACTTTCGCAAAACGCCTGTTGGCGCCGGCTTCAGCGGCTGAAATCCGCCGGTATCGTCCTCGGCACTCGTGCCACAATCGACCTGGCTGCGCTCGGACTCGACCTCACCGTCTTTGTGATGATCCGTACCCGGCATCATTCAAAGGAATGGGCCGCTGACTTCCGCAACCATGTAGAGCGTCTTCCAGAGGTAACTGATTTCTGTCGGATTGGGGGAGATTGGGATTATCTTGTCAAGGTAGTAACCAAAGGCATGGCCGGATATGATGCTTTCTACCAGAGGCTTATTACCAATTTCGATCTGGCGACTGTCACCGGTTTTTTTTCCATGGAGTCCATTGTCGAAAACCGAGCCGCGGACCTCGCTCGTTTGCGCTGACTGCCGATTTCTTCATGCTTTCGCCAGCAGTGGGAGGCCGTCGAGTATCGATGCTATTCCGTTCTGTTTTGTAATCTGATCCTCACCGCGAGCTTCAGTTTCCGAGATACGTGCCTGCTGCACAGCCGGCAGTCTTCGTTCCCGCCTTCTGCTCCGCCAAGAGGCCGATGACCTGCTCTTCCGGGAACCGTAAACGGATTCCACCAGAAAACGCAGGAGGTTCAGGATACAGTCCACTCAGCGCGAGGGCTGATCTGCGTCAAGCTCCATCACCACTCGAACCGCACGGGCCAGCTTTCAGGAAATTGGCCCGTCTTCTTGCTTGTCTTGATCGATTTCCTGCCAACCGGGGTCTCCGGCAAACCCGGCGCGTTTCACGATGTGGGGTGGACCCGACGTCGAGAGTGATGTTTGGAAATATCGACAGAGCGCAAAGCGCTCCAAACCCTACGACGTTTATCTGTCTCTCCGGCGCTCGGCCTGATCGTTGCCATGAAACCCTCTGTCGGCACCTGGCGCGTTCTTTCGCCTACCGCATTACGGTACGGGCGCCGGTATCTCGTGCGGCATTTCGGTCGGCAACCGACAACACGCCAACGATCAATATCGGCTTTTCGATATATCGTGGATAATGTGATCGCCCAATTTGGTATAATTGCAATCAGACTCTGCGAAAAAACTCTTTTCCTCTTTATTTTTTCACAAAACTCTCCAACGCGCATTTGTTAGCCTGCTCGTCAGCAGCCAACCCAATGGGCGGACAAACGCATGCAAGCGAATACAAGTTTCGGTTCTGGACGAATGTCTTACGGCGGCGCCATTTTTTCGGCAGCCCACAGCGAGACCAGTCGGCAGACAGGTGATCGCCGCCATGAGACGTCCGGCGAGAAGATACGTTATGCTCGGCTTACCAAAGCTAAAGTCGGGCGAACCAGGTTCCTTCTCGATTACGCGTGGCCGATCATACCTGCCGGAACCGATATGGACAGAAGGGACGCGTTATCCCGCGCTCAAGATCGGGCTGAATTTTCCGAAATCTGGGCCACTGACTTGATCTGCGAGAACACCCCCCTGCGGACGGAGCCGGACGGACTGCGTCCACCTATGACGCTGCGCGGCTCGATTAATCCGAGCAATGATGGGGCCATCGTTGCAGTCCCCATCAGTGCGGGCGTGCATTCAACAGGGATCTGTGCCTGATGCCCAGCGCAAAGTTCTTTCTGCGGCGTCTGGTCTATGCCGCCATATCACTTGCCATTCTCGCATTGACTGTTCTCGCTTTCAGCAAGGTCGGTGGCGACCCGGTTGCCATGATGCTCGAGCCCGGGGCAAGCCAGGCTGACATCGACGCCTTGCGCGAGCGGCTTGGATTGGATTTGCCGCTGTGGGAGCAGTACATCAAGTTCATTAAGGGTGCGGTTACCGGGGATCTCGGTACGTCGATCTACTACGGCCAATCCGCCGTTGGTCTCTATTTCGAAAGATTGCCTGCTTCGCTTCTGCTGGCCGGAACGGCATTCGCCTGGTCGGTCTTGCTGGGTATCGGCATAGGCGTGACCGCCGCCGCGCGGCCGGGAGGCTTCCTAGACCGCGCCGGCTCGGTGTTGGCATTGATCGGCATGTCGATGCCGGCATTCTGGCTCGGCATGCTGTTGATCATGTTCTTTTCGGTGCATCTGCGCTGGTTGCCGTCCTCGGGTAGCGGCACGTGGCAGCATCTGGTGATGCCGGCGATTTCGCTTGGTTGGTATTTCGCCGCCTCGCACCTGCGCCTGACACGCTCGGCAATGCTCGAGTCGCTGCAATCGGACTATGTGCGGCTGGCGCGACTGAAGGGCATGCCGGAATGGCGTGTCATCCTGCGGCACGCTCTGCCGGGGGCGCTCATTCCCGTGGTGACTTTGGCCGCGATCAACTTTGTGCTGATGGTCAATGCCGCTGTGGTGATCGAGACCATTTACGCTTGGCCCGGTATCGGCCGGCTGCTCTACGAAGCGATCTCGCTACGCGACATTCCCGTGATCCAGGCCGTGGTTTTGATGTCGGGCTCGATGATCGTAATTCTCAATCTGGCGACTGACCTGCTCTATGTCGCAATCGACCCAAGGATCCGTCATGCGGAATAGATATGGTGGCCTCGATCTCACAGCCAGTGCCGCGGCACTGCTACTGCTGATCTTTTGCATTCTCGCGCTGCTCGCTCCGCTCGTCGCGCCGCATGACCCCACTGCGAGTACGCTGTCCGCGCGGCTGTTGCCGCCGGTCTGGAGCGAAGGCGGTCGCGGCGAGTATCTGCTGGGTACTGACCATTTGGGACGTGATGTGTTGTCACGGTTGATCTATGGCGCGCGGGTGTCGCTCGCGGTCGGCCTTGCGGCGGTCCTGGTTGCAGGAGCTGTCGGCACCGCGCTCGGAATCACCGCCGGCTATCTTGGCGGCTTCGCCGATCAGGTCATCATGCGCGTGGTCGACGCCTGGATGGCGATGCCGTCCCTGGTATTTGCGATTTTCTTGGCGGCAATGGTTGGACAAAGCGCGGTAAACGTCGTGCTTATTCTCAGTCTGGTTTACTGGACGCGCTACGCACGGGTGGTTCGCGGCGAGGTGCTGTCTCTGCGCGAGCGGGACTTCGTTAAGCTCGCAGTGGTGACCGGCGCCTCGTCCTTGCGCATCATGGTACGGCACATACTGCCCAACGTGCTGAACACGACACTGGTCCTCGCCACGCTGATGCTCGGCGTCGTTATCGTCACCGAGGCCTCGCTGTCGTTCCTCGGTGTTGGTGTGCCGCCCCCCTATCCGGCCTGGGGCCTGATGCTGGCGGACGGCAAGCAGCCGATGATGATTGGTAAGTGGTGGCTGACGGTGTTGCCTGGCATATGCATCCTCCTGACCGTAATGTCCGCCAGCATTCTAGGCGACTACCTGAGAGATCGCTTTGATCCGAAAGCAAAGACGCGATGACTACAAAACTATTGGAAATCGAAGGGCTGACGGTCGATGTTAACGGTTCTGACGGGAAGATCCGAATTCTTGACGACGTTAACATTGGGCTTGGCGAAGGTGAAACGCTGGGCATCGTTGGAGAATCCGGTTCGGGCAAGAGCACATTGGCGGGAGCGATTCCACGGCTGTTAGCTCGCGGATTAACCGTTAGTGCGGGGCAGATTCGGCTGTCGGGCGAGGACATTATCAAGATGTCGCCGGCACGCTTGCGGCAGATGCGGGGTGCCGAAGTGGCGACAATCCTGCAGGATCCGTTGCATTCGCTTACCCCGTGGCTGAAGATCGGCGTCCAGGTCGCGGAACCATCGGTGGTTCACGATCGGCTGTCGTGGAAAGATGCGAAGAAAAGAGCGCTACACCTCTTGCGTAGCGTGTGGATCCCGGAGCCTGAGGGCCGGCTTGAAGCCTATCCACACGAGATGTCGGGCGGCATGCGCCAACGTGTGGCGGGCGCCGTGGCGCTAGCCTGCGCGCCGCGCCTTTTGATCGCCGACGAGCCGACAACCGCGCTCGATCCGACGATCCAGCTGCAATATCTCGATCTGCTAAAATCGCTGCAACGCGAATACGGCTTTGCACTGATCCTGATCACGCATGATCTTGGAGTTGTGGCTCGGACCTGCCAAAAAGTCGGTGTGATGTATGGCGGTCGATTTGTCGAAACCGGCACCACCGCCGAGGTCATGGAGCAGCCACGGCATCCCTATACCCGCGGCCTGATCGCTTCGATGCCCAAGCTGCAATCGGCTGGCAGTCGCGACGAACGGCTTGCCATCATTCCGGGGCAGCCGCCGGTGCCGGGTCGGATGCCTTCGGGCTGCTGCTTCCATCCCCGCTGCCCGCAGCGTTTCGAGCCATGCGACAAGGAGCGGCCATCCGCCTTCGTTCTGGATGGAGGCCGACGCGTCGCCTGTTGGCTGGAAGAGGATGTCAGCCAATGACCGACCAACAGATCATGCTCACTCTCGACACGGTGGTAAAGAAATACGGCCGTGCGCCGCGGATCGTTAACGCGGTGGACGGGGTCTCCCTCCAGGTCAATATCGGCGAAACACTCGGCATTGTGGGTGAATCGGGTTGCGGCAAGTCTACACTGGCCCGCTTGATGTTGGGACTGGAAACGCTGACCGACGGCGTGATGCAGATTTCCGGCCGCGATGCGAATACGCTCGACAAGGAGCAACGGCGACTCTACCGGCGCGAAGTGCAGGCGGTGTTTCAGGATCCTTATTCATCGCTGAATCCGAGGATGCGCATTGGCACCACGTTGACCGAACCGTTGGATGTCCACGGTCTCTATTCAACGAATGAACGCCGCGCTCGCGCGGCCGCCATGTTGGAACGTGTAGGTTTGCCGGATGACTCCTTGAGCCGCTACCCGCACGAGTTTTCCGGCGGACAGCGGCAGCGGATCGCTATTGCCCGGGCTTTGATTCTCGAGCCGAAGTTGATCGTGCTGGACGAGCCGATCTCGGCGCTTGATGTGTCGATCCGCGCGCAGGTATTGAATATGTTGGCGGACCTGCGGGACGCCTTCGGCACGGGCTACGTATTCATTGCTCATGACCTGGCTGCCGTAGCCACCATCAGCGATCGCATTGCGGTGATGTATCTTGGCCGTGTTGTTGAAATCGGGAGCGTATCGGACGTAGCTTACGATCCGGCACATCCTTATACGCAGATGCTGTTTGCCGCCGCCGATCCGACGGCCGGTACGCTGCCGCCTAAGGGCGAGCCGCCGAGCCCGATTAACCCCCCTCGGGTTGCCATTTCCATACACGCTGCCCATACGCGCGATCCGATTGCGCCGAAAGGGACCCCGCTCTGCGCGAGGTGCGCGGTCGCATGGTTGCCTGCCACTACGCTGAATCTTTGATCCAACCAGAAGAGAGGAACCAACCATGACCAGCAAAACCGTTACTGATTTTTCAATGACGCGCCGCCGAGCCATAGCGACGATCGGATCGGTGCTGGGTACCACAGCGCTGTCCAGTTCGCTCGTCGGCCCGGTTCTCGCCGCCGACGGCCAGAAGCTATCCTGGGCTATCCATTTCTCGCCGACCAGCTTGTTTTTTGATCCCGGCAAAACGCCTGGGACAGGGGCGCCACTGATCCTTCAATACGCCATGCACGACGCGCTTATTAGGCCGATACGCGGCAAAGCGACCGGGCTGAGCTTGGCCGAAAGCATGGAAGAAGCCGAAGATGGACTAAGCTATACCTTCACTCTCCGGAAGGGGCTGAAGTTCCAGAATGGTGACCCGATCACGGCGGAAGATGCCAAGTTCTCGTTCGACCGTTACAGCGGTGCCAACGAGGAACTGATCCGCGAATTCGTGAAGGAAGCGGTGGTCATTGACCCGCTGACAATCAAATATGTACTCTCGAAGCCTTGGCCGGATTTCATCACTATCTTCGGTACACCCGCCAGCGGCATCGCTTGGGTGTTGCCCAAGGCATATATGGAAAGCGTCGGCGAAGATGGTTTCAAATCGGCACCGATCGGCGCTGGGCCCTACAGGCTTGCCGAATTTGCGGCCGGAACCCAGATTACGTTTGAGGCTTCAGAGCATTATTGGCGAAAGAAGCCGGAAGTGCCGACGCTTGTGCTGCGGGTCGTTCCGGATCCGGCAACTCGATTGGCTGCTATCCAAAACGGCGAAGTTGATTTCGCTTATGGGGTCAAGGGTGACTTGGTAAAGCAGGCAATGACCCAACCCGATCTGCGGGTCGAGTCTTCGGCGATTCCGGTCACCAACTTCTGCATGTTCGCCTCAATGGGCGATCCGGACTCGCCGTGGAGCGATGTTCGTGTGCGCAAAGCTGCCAACATGGCGCTTGACCGTAAAGGCATCAACGAGGTGGCATATGCAGGGCTTGGTAAAGTCTCACACTCAATCGTTCCGCAAGTCATGGACTATTATTGGCAGCCAACGGAGACGCCCTATGATCCGGAAGGTGCCAAGAAGCTTCTGGCCGAGGCCGGTTATCCGGACGGTTTCGATGGCGGCGATCTGAACACGAGCTCTGACGACGAACTGGCGGAGCTGATCCAGGCAAGTCTCCGGTCAGTAGGCATCAACCTCACTTTGCGCTCGACCGAACGCACCGCCTTTCTGCAGCAGGTGATGGATAAGAAGCTGTCCGGGCTCGTGCTCACTGGATCTGGCGCACCGGGCAATGCTGCCAGCCGGTTGCAGCAGTTTGTCCACTCGGAAGGTGCGTTGTCCTATGTGAAGGACGACCAGCTGGACACCGCAATACGGGAGCAAGCCGGAATGCTCGACGCGACGAAGCGGAAACAACAACTCGTTAGCATCCAGCAGAAAATGGTCGATGAATCCCTTTTCCTGCCGGTCGTCGAATTTGCGTTTCCGGTGATCATTGGTCCGCGCGTGGACTACGACGGGGTGAACGGCATTCCCGGCAATCCTTACACCGGACCCTACGAAGACCTGACATTAAAATCCTGATCCCGCAGACCGTGGCGGGGGCCGTCACGCTCCCCGCCACGGCGCGCCGTCACATCCGGTGCCGAGCTTAGAGCGTTTCACGTTTTGACGGAAGCAAAGCCGGCGGTTTGGAAATAGTTGGCACATTCAGCGGTATCGATCGTGGAGACGAGATGTCCAGCGTGCCGCCATGTCTCTTCGATCGTGGGTTTCTGAGCGGCGCGCATCCAGTGCTTGATTTTGGCGAAGGGGCCTGTGTGAAGTGGTCCCGGAAATCCGGACAGGTTGCTAGGGTGTATCCCATTGATCTGAAGGGATACGAGAATGGCGAAACGCCGTAATTTTTCGGACACGTTTAAAGCGAAGGTCGCGCTTGAGGCTTTGCGCGGCGACAAGACGATCCAGGAGATCGCAGCCAAGTATCAGGTACACCCGAACCTGGCGCCTTGCGGTCGATCAGGCCGTCCGGACCTTCAGTGTTGAAACGAACCACCCAGTTCCGGATGATCTGCGGCGTCACGCCGCCGATCCGGGCCGCCGCACTGCGCGGGGCGCCGTCGTAGATCGACGCCAGAGCCAGAAGCCGGCGTGTCTGGTTGGCATTCGTACTGCCTCGAGCAAGGCGGCGAAGGGTAGATGCGTCGTAGTCGGCCCGAAGGGCAAGCGGAGCGGGCATGGCGAACACCTCCTGTTCGCCCATTTGAATCATGTCATACGCCTTCAGGAAATCCCTCGTGAGTTAGAAACGGCGGGATATAGTATAACTCGTTCGAAGTGTCGCCATCAAGGCGCGTCAATAATTCCAATGTCTTAACTGGTTTTGCCGGTTAGGCGCTTTCTTACAGGAAGCACATATGAAGCACGGCGAAGGTAAATCCGGGTCAATTCGCGCGCCCCTGGCACGCTCTCCCCTCCACAATAGATAGTTAGAGATAGGGGTATAAGAGAATTTGCTTTCCTCTGAGCCGCCTTCGCAAAAAGCGAAGGAAGGCGGGCCTGTTTATTCCGACGCCTCGCTCTGTGCTGACATTGCTGTTGCCGGGCTAGACGTCTTCCGCGCCCGGGAAACACAGGCCCTTGATGCCATGCGGATCGGCCGTCTGACGGCGTCGATGCCCGGACGGATTCGGAAAAGTTACGCCTATTGGTTTGTCGAAAGCGCAAGGTGACGCAGATCACGCCGGATGCACAGTTTCCCCGGTGGGCTGCAGGCGGAGCTGGCGTCTTTTCGGGGATGAAGGACGTGACGGCGAATATCGCCGGCCCGACCGTCGCGCTTCAAGACGGTTCCCGATGACAGGCGGGGCATGACGATACTGTCTGTGTGAGCGATTTGCAGGCAAGGGCGCGGGCGGGATGCGTGTCAATTCAGTCGATACGTGAGGATCTTGAGCGCGGCTGCACCGAACAGGATGCCGAGAAGCGCATCCGTGGGGCGGCGAACCGAGAGATAGACCCGTGAGGCGGCGTGCGTGGAGAAGAGAAAAGCGTAGCCGACGAAGACGCTCATCGCGACCAAGGCGCAAAGCAGGATGGCGGCCGTCAGGAATGCGGCAGGAGCCGTTTCACCTACACCCACGGACAAGGTCGCCAGCCAGACCAGCGGTGCCTTGGGATTTGTTAGATGCAGCAACAGACCCTGCACGAAGCAGGATCGCAGGTTGCCTGTACCGGCTGACCTTGGTGCGGCAGCTGCGCCCGGTGTGAAGGCCGAGCGCCACGCCCTGGCGGCGAGGAAGATCAGGTAGAAGCCCCCGGCCAGTTTCAGCGCGGTGAAGAGCGTCGCGGATGTCTTGAGCGCGGCGACAAATCCCAACGCCGCAGTGCCGGCCCAGACCATCGACCCGAGAACCACGCCGCAAGACAGGGCGATCGCCGGCGCGCGCCCTCTCGCCATGGCGGTTCCAAGGATCATGAGCGTTGCGGGGCCGGGGCTGGCCACGCCCACCGTGAATATCGACAGAATGACAAGCAGGTTCGGTAGGTACTCCCAAAGGATATCAGCGCTCATGGGACGGAGTTCCGGTGTTGGCCGATGCGTGGTCGGTGCGCGCCTCAAGCGCACGGACGACCGATATCATGTCGTCTTCGGCGTACCCGAGGCTTTCGGTCTCGCTGTAAAGGGCGAGGCATGCATCCATCAGGGGGGACGCAATCCTGGCATTGCGGGCGGCCTCGACCACAAGACGGTTGTTCTTCAGCACATCGGAAATCCCTGCCTGACGCGAGAAGTCGCGGTGAAGGAGCTTTCCGACCTTGACCTTCGAGACATCGCTCGCCATCGGTCCGGCGTTCAGGATATCGGTGAAACGGTTCATGTCGAGGTCATGTCGCGCGGCGAAATGCGCGGCCTCGGACAGGCCCGTGACCAACGTGATCAAAAAGGTATTGATCGCGAGCTTCATTTGCAGTGCGCCCGGCACCGCCCCGCAATCGAATATCTCCTTGCAAATCGGCGCAAGGATCGGCCGAAGGCGCGTGCGATCCTCGGGCTCGCCTGCAAGCATGCCGACCAGTTGCCCGGCTTCGGCCGGCTTGCGCGAGCCCGAGACCGGCGCTTCGACATAGCGTCCACCGGCGGTGCGAATGTTATCCGACAGGCGTTTTGAATAGTCCGCCGATACGGTGCCCATGGAAACGATGGTCCGCCGGGCGACGCGGAATGTGAAATCCGCGCCGTGACGGCAAAGCACCGCATCCGTCGCCGCGTCGTTTTCCAGCATCAGGATGATCGTTTCGCACCGGGCGAAGAGATCGGCTGCGTCAAGGGCGACCGTGGCTCCTGCCTGTTCCAGCGGGGCGCAACGCTCCCGTGTCCGGTTCCAGACGATGAGCGGCCGTCCTGCTTCGATGAGGTTCAGCGCCATTGGTGCCCCCATCGTGCCAAGGCCGATAAAACCGATTGGTGCATCCGGCGACATGTCAAATTCCCCCAATTGTCCGTCGGCGCAGTCTATGTGCCGTCCGAATTCCGGAAAAACGAATGTTTTTGGATTGCGACTTCAAATAAACGGGTATGTTTCCAGCCGTCCGCCTGCGAACTGATGTATCCCGGCGGACGGCAAGTCATGGTCGTATCTCGCCCATGAGGTCTGCCGCCTGCCGCGCGACGTCTGCAACGTCGAGGCTTAGTGCGAGGTCGGATCTTTCGAGATCGCCGAGCGGGATCCATTTCGCGTCCAGGGCATCGTCGCCGGCAACCGGCTCTCCGCCGGTCCAGCGGCACAACACTGCAATCAGGATGAAGTGGCGGCGCAGTCGTCCGTCTTCGTCCCCGTCGAAGGCATCCACGGCGGTGAAGACGCGAAGCGCCTCGGCCGAAACCCCGGTCTCCTCCAGCAATTCGCGCAATGCGGCATCGGGGATCGTCTCACCCGCCTCGATCTTGCCGCCCGGAAAGCCCCATCGCCCGGCGTCGGGCGGATTGGCCCGCCGAACCAGCAACACCTGATCGTGGCGGATCACGGCGGCGATTGTCGCCACGATTGGTCGTGAGAGCATCATTGAAAAGGGGTTTGCGCTGATTGTCGACATGGCGGTCTTGTCTCTTGAGGCCGGAAAAGGGAAGAGCACTGTGACGCCGTCCCGCCGCCGGCAGGACCCGGGGTCACGGCGCTGCCGCTTGGCAATAAACACATTGGCCCCTTCACGGGGCATTTCACTGTATCGGCAGGAATGGAAGGCATCATGCGCAGGGGCAGACCCGAGTTCATCTGATCGCTATTTACCCGGAGCGACCCGATCTATGGTTTCGTGACGCAACACCTCGCACAAGTCACGCGCTGCCGGCGCGGCGGTCTGGGATCTGAGCATTCTGAGTTCGATTGACGGAAGTCCCGGAAGGTTGAATTCATCGCCGGCGCAGATGATGTCGTCGGGCGCGCCATGCTCGGTTCGCACCGCGATCCCCAGTCTCGAGCGCAGGGCGCCCCAGATGCCGGGCAGGCTTGGCGTGGTCACCGCCGGGCGCCATCGCCTGTTCGCCTGCTCGAGTGTGGCAAGCGCTGCCTGCCGGAAGAGGCAGGGATGGTCGAACAGCACCAGTGGAACCCGGTTGTGTCCCGCTTCGGCGCCGAAGGCCCTGTGCGCGAGCCATCGCATCGGCAACGTGCAAAGAAGGTCTCCCTCACCGCCGGCACCTTCCGCAAAAAAGGCGATGGCGCCATCGAGACGTCCGGCGCGGATCTCGTCGCCCAGTGTGTGGTTCGGACCGGCGCGGACGTCGACATGTACCCCTGGATGATCGCGGGCGTAGGCCGACAGTGTGGCGGGCATGACGTCGTCGAAGAAATCCTGTGGGAGACCGAGACGCACGGTCTCCGATATTGCAGTCGCACCCAGCGCCCGTGCCGCCTCGTCGTTAAGGGAGATGATCCGTCGGGCATAGGAGGCCAGGGCCTCGCCGGCCTCGGTTGGAACAAGACCTCTGCCCTTGCGCACGAAAAGTTGCGTGCCGGCCTGCTGCTCGAGCTTCTTGAGCTGCATGCTGATCGCCGATTGCGATCGCCCGAGTTCCACGGCCGCCTGAGCGAAGCTGCGCAATTCGATCCCGATCACCACAGCGCGGAGGGCGTCAATGTCAAAGGTGGATTTCACTTCACGATTCCTAAAGTCGAATTTCAAATATATTCGTTATTCACAAGTGTAGAGCGTCACTAGTCTCATGGTCAATCCCGGCAGGGCGCCCGCTGACAGGCGCACCAGGGGATGCCGAACATGACAGACAGGCGCCCATGACAGCTCATGCGACGACGATCGGCAGCGCCAATCGCGGTACCTTGATAATCGTTGTCGCCGGGAGCATCGTGCTGGCGCTGGCGTTCGGTGTGCGCTCTGTCTTTGGCGGGGTCGTCGAGCCCTTGTCGAACGACCTGTTCGACGGCAGAATCGAGGTGTTTTCGCTTTCCATCGCGATTCAGAACCTGGTCTGGGGTCTTGCGCAGCCGGGCTTCGGTATCATCGCCGACAAATATGGCGACCGGCGCGCGTTGTGGCTCGGTTTCTTCTGTTATGTCGCCGGGATGGCGGTCTGTATTGCCGGATCGACGGCGTTCTCGCAGCACATCGGGGCCGGCGTTCTCGTCGGCATGGGGATTTCGGGCACGGCGTTCGGCGTCGTCCTTGCGGTGGTCGGGCGGGCCGCACCGGAAGACAAGCGCAGTTACTATCTTGGCATCACCTCGGCCATGGGATCCACCGGTCAGGTCGTTCTGCCGCTTCTGGTCTCCTGGCTGATCGAATGGCTCGACTGGCGGACGACGTTGATCGTCGTTACCTTTGCACTCGCCCCCATGGCGGTGTGCATTCCGTTTCTCCGGGCGCAAACGCGTCCGGCGGTGCGCACTGCGGACAGCGTCTCGCTTGCCCGTGCGGTCAGACAGGCGTTCGGGCACTCGAGCTATACGCTGCTCAGCGCCGGATTTTTCGTCTGCGGCTTCCACCTCGCCTTCATCACGGCGCATCTTCCGAGCTACGTGCAAAACTTCTGTGTCTCGACGGCGTCCGCGGCGGAGCTGCGCGCGCTGGGACTTCAGGCCCTTGCACTCGCCGGCTTTGCCAACATCTTCGGCACGCTGTTCGCGTCGCATCTGGGGACCAGATTTCCGAAACCCTATGTTCTCGCCGCGATCTACGCGCTCCGGGCGCTCGCGATCCTCATCTTCATCACGCTGCCGGTAACGCCGACGTCCGTTTTGATCTTCGCCCTCGCGATGGGCGGGCTCTGGCTTTCGACGGTGCCGCTGACCAGTGCGCTGATCCTGACGATGTTCGGTCCGCGTGCGATGGGGACCCTGTTCGGCTTCGTTTTCCTGAGCCACCAGCTCGGCGGGTTCGCCGGTGTATGGCTCGGCGGGTTCGTCTTCGATCGGTACGCCAGCTATGATCAGGTTTGGTATCTTGCGATCGCGCTGGGTCTGGTTTCTGCGCTCGCCCATCTTCTCGTTCGGGAGCGGCCGGCTCCCTGCATAGGCCTTGCCCATGGCGAATGAACTTCTTTTCCTCTGGCTTGCAGCCTTCCCGCTCATGGGAAGTCCGGGGCCGGCCACAATGAGCCTTGCCGGTCTCGGCACGGCCTTCGGGTTTCGCTCGAGCCTCAGCTACCTTCTCGGTATCATCGCCGGCACGACCGTCGTTCTGCTGTTGATCGCGACAGGCGCGACCGCCCTTGTCCTCGCCCAGCCACTTCTTCTCACGGCGCTGACGATTGTCGCCGGGATCTATATCCTCTACCTCGCCTGGAAAATCGCCATGGCCCCTGTCGGCCCGATGCCTTTGCGTTTGGAGCAGGCGCCGGCCTTCGTACCGGGCTTCAGCCTGGCCATTGCGAATCCGAAGGCCTTCGCAGCGATCGGAGCAGTCTATGCAGGTCACACCCTCGTCGCGGACAGCCCGATGGTCGATGCGGTCCTCAAACTGGCGGCACTCGCCTTGGTCATCATGATCGTCAACACGCTCTGGCTCGGCTTTGGCGCAACCTTTTCAAGGGTCCTGACAAGTCCCGTTGCCGGACGGGTGGCAAATATCCTCTTCGCCAGCATGCTGGTGGTGTCGGTCGGGTTCGCGCTGATAGCAGCATGACGTCGGGCGCGGCTTCTCGGGCCCATCCTTGTAGTCGCGACGTTACGTAAGGCCTTCTTTTCAGACGTTTTCTTGTGGACCGATACCCGCTCCGGTCCTGCTTTCGACCCGGAATGGTTGAACGAACCTGTGCCCGCGATGAGATCAGGGTCTCAATTAGCCATATCCACTACGCGATGGCGGCCGTCGAGGCGCTGGACCAGGCCGGCTGGACGCCGGAAGATCCGGTCGCGCGCAAGCGCACTGCCACAATGGACGGCACGGTGCGGGCGGTGAAGCCGCCGATGGCGACCGGGTCGACATAGGCTTCCGTGCCGCCGCGCGCTCCGCAAACGTGAAGCATGTCTCTCCAGTGCCTTCGGCTTTGGCGGGGTGAACGCGGCGCTGGTGTTCAGCCGGGCGGACTGAGGCGCGACCGCAGCGCCTGCATCACGGTTCGATCTCGATGGTCCCGGAGACCTCGAAACCGTCCTGTCCCATGCGGCCGACGACGATTTCGCCGGAGGCCGGATAGACGCCGGTCAGTGCCGTGATGTTCACCTGATGGGTGACGAGAAGCACGGCTTCATCCGCAGGCCTTGCCCGAAGCAAGGCGAGCGTTTCGCGTGTTTGTGCGTCCCGGCGCGCGCGTTGCGTGAAAAAGGAATTCAGCGCGGGAAGGTCTTCCACGGCACCTAACGCGAGAAGTCTCGCCGTTTCCCGGCAGCGGCACCACTGCGAGGTCAGAACCCGGTCGAAGGAGACCCCTTCGGCACGCAACCGGTCTCCGATCTTCCTTGCCTGCGCACGGCCGCGGTCGTCGAGGGTGCGCTGGGTGGTGCAGTTGCCCAGCGTGAAGCCCGCCGGGTCGCCCGTTCCCGGAGCGAGTGCATGACGCATCACGGCAATCGCGCCGGGCTGCTTCAGTGCGGCCCAGGCGTCTTGCGCATCATCGGCTGCGGCCAGCGGGCCGATGCCGACACCGGCCAGAACCAGCAACGGCAGCCCGAAAAATCGAGCGAAAACCCGGGTAAAGGCGAAGAGACGCGATTGCATGGGAGCCTCGTTCCAGCGGTCATGGACGCAAGGTCACCTATGGCGGGATGCGATGCCGTCAAGCGGGAGCCAAGGGAGGCGCATATGCCGTCAGCCGTTCGCGCGAGCACAGGATCGTGGAGGCGGCTTGCTGCGCGTGCTTGTGCGTCACGGTCAAGACCTTGATTTTTTCAGACACGGGTCGACTGACGGATGCGTCCGGACAGGTGGCGCGACTTTTCCCCGCAACGACATTGCGGATTTTTCGATATTCCACCCTGCATATCTTCTGGCCGGCCCCGTATTTCTCGATCGCCAAGATGCGATTCGCGGTTGATCGTCGTGGTGTTTGCTGGGACGTCGCGACGGGTTTCGATAGGCTGCGGGCTGGTTCGGCGTGTCAGGCCGGCGTGCAATGCGGGTGAGGTGCAGCGAATGGAAACCGGGGGAACGGCTGACAGCCTGGTCCATGTCTATCTGCTGCGCGATGCGGATCCGGCGTTCGATGGGTTGGAGGCGCTTTGGCGAGAAACACTGTCGGACACGGAGCACGAGCGGGCCGATCATTTCCGCTTTCCCCGCCATGCCCGACAGAGCCGGCTCGCGCATGGTCTGAAACGCCACGCACTCTCGGCGCACCATCCGCACATCGCGCCGGCGGACTGGCGGTTCGTCTCCGGCGACCACGGCAAGCCGCGGGTTGACGGTGTGGCCGAAGCGCCGGCGTTCAATCTCTCGCATTCCGAAGGGGTGATCGCGCTCGCCGTGTCGCCGCACGCGGGAGTGAGCCTGCGCCTTGGCATCGACGTGGAGGCGACGACCCGCAAGGTGTCCGAGGGCTTGGCGGAGCGGTTCTTTGCGCCGGATGAAGTCGCGGCGCTCATGGCGCTGCCCGATGCGGAGCAGCCGTTGCGATTCTTCGCGTTATGGACACTGAAGGAAAGCTATATCAAGGCCGTGGGGATGGGGCTTGCGATCCCGCTCGACAGGTTCGCCTTCGGATTTTCCGGAACGGAGGCCCTGTCGTTTCGTGCCGATCGCGAGGAACGGCCCGAAGACTGGACCTTTCGCCAGACGGTCCTGTCCGGGCCGGGCGGCGGTCACAGCCTTGCGCTGGGCTGGGCGGCGGACGACGGAGGGGCCCCGATCAGTGTCGAGATCTTCGAGATCGTCCCGGACGGTCATGCCGTGCCGAAAGAACTGCTTTGGCAGCGCTCCACCCGACAGGCCCAGCCATGAGCGCGCCGGCGAACCGGCGCGCCCTGTGTTTCAGACCTCTGTGAGGCGCAGGTAGGACCGGACCTCGTCCCAGCCTTGCGGAAAGATGTCCTTGGCCTCGTCGTTGCTGATCGAGGGCGGGATGATGACCTTGTCGCCTGGGCGCCAGTCGGCCGGAGTGGCGACGCGCTTGGCATCGCCCAGCTGCAGCGCGTCGATCACCCGGAGGATCTCGTCAAAGTTCCGGCCCACCGACATCGGATAGGTCATGGTCAGGCGGATCTTCTTGTTCGGATCGATGATGAAGACGCTGCGGACCGCCGCCGTCGCGCTCTCCGAGGGATGGATCATCTCGTAGAGCTTGGCGATCTTGAGGTCGGGGTCTGCGACGATCGGGAAGGTCAGGCTGGTGTTCTGGGTGTCGTTGACGTCCAGGATCCAGGTCTTGTGCTCTTCCACTGTGTCCGTCGAAAGGCCGATCGGCTTGGTGTTGCGCTTGGCGAATTCGTCGGCCAGCTGCGCCGTGCGCCCCATTTCGGTCGTGCATACGGGCGTGTAGTCGGCCGGATGGCTGAAGAAGAATGCCCAGCTGTCGCCGATCCAGTCGTGGAAGTTGATCTTGCCGTTCGTCGTCTCGACGTCGAAGTCCGGGGCGGTTTCGCCAATTCTGAGGGTCATGGGCATCTCCTGAAAGAGTAGTTTCGTGAAATCGTATATAGGTGGCCGCACGCGCGGCCGGCATTGCGCGAAATCGACGCAGCCCCGGCGCGTGTGCGCCGGGGCTGCGGATGGGCAAGGCGTCCCGATATGTGTCAGGCGGTTCCGGACTTGTCCAGTTCCCTGGCGTGCAGCCAGGCAGCATGCTGGGGCGCGCGCTTGGTTTTCGACCATTCCTCCAGCATGTCCCATTTCACCGCGTCGAGCTTCTTCAGCATCTCGTCTTCGGCCGGATCCGGGCAGGCCAGTTCCACGCGGTGGCCGTTCGGATCGAAGAAATAGATGGAATGGAAGATCGAATGGTCTGTGACGCCGAGCACCTCGATGCCGCTCTTTTCCAGCTTTTCCTTGTAGGCGATCAGCGTGTCGCGGTCCTTCACCTTGAACGCGATATGCTGAACCCATTCCGGCGTGTTGGGATCGCGCCCCATTTCCGGCTTGGTCGGCAGTTCGAAGAAGGCGAGCACATTGCCGGCGCCTGCATCGAGAAAGACGTGCATGTAGGGGTCCGGCTCATGCGTGGAGGGCACCTTGTCCTCCGCGATCGCCAGAACGAAATCCATGTTCAGGTTGTCGACATACCAGTTCACCGTTTCCTTGGCATCCTTGCAGCGGTAGGCGACGTGGTGGATCTGTTCGATTTTCATGGGTGGTCCTTTCAGGTCTGTGTCGATGAAGGAACGCCCCGTCCGCGTTCGCGCAAAAGCCCTGGACAGCGATCCGGCCCTCTTCCGGACCGCCGGCGGGCGGTTATCGTGCCGGTTTCGCCGCGGCGAGTGCTGCGCGGACCACATCGCGATCGCCGATGTGGTTGGTGAGGATCAGGATGAGCCGCGCATTGAGCGCCTCGCTCTCCTCCCGGTTCAGTCCCTCATGAGCGGCCAGAAGCTCGGCATAGAAGCCGTCCGGGTCCTTGAGGTTCGGCTCGAGTGTGAGCGTGTCGGGCGTTGGTGCTGTCATGATGCGCTCCTCAGGCCTGTGCGGTTGCGGTTTTCACGGCGGCAGCCACCGCGTCGGCGTCGAAGGTCGTCCAGCGCGCGGCCACATGCTGGTCGGGGCGCATCAGATAGACCGCGCTCGCCGCATCGCCCAGATAGCGTTCCTTGAGTGCCCCGGTGGGGTCGTCTTCCGCCGAAAGCGCAAGCCGGGAGACGGGAATGCCACCGATATCCAGCGTTTCGGGGGCATTGGCGTCGATGGTGACGAGCTGAAAACCGCCACCCAGCCGGTCGATCAACCAGCCGCCGGCAATCGGGGCGTCGCTTGCCGGAGCGCCCGGGCGTGCGCGCGCCGGAAGATCTGCAGCGTCCGCGCCGTTGAGCGGGGACCCGTCGTAGATCGCGGGCAGCGACAGGCGACCGGAGTTCACCAGTGGCCGGGCGAAGGCATGATGCTCGGCGAGATCGAGCACCGCATCGCGAAATACACGGCTGGCGTGGCTCTTCGGCGTGATGAAATCGGTCGACCGCGAGGAATTCAGGATGTTCTCGTCGGCCGCGAAAACCCGCTCCCCGTCATAGGTGTCGAGAAGCGCTTCCGGGGCCTGGCCGTCGATCACGAGCTTGAGCTTCCAGATCAGATTGTCCGTGTCCTGGAAACCCGAGTTCGCGCCGCGCGCGCCGAAGGGCGAGACCTGATGCGCGGCATCGCCGGCGAAGACCACTCTACCATGGCGGAACGTCTCCATGCGCCGGCACTGGAAGGTGTAGATCGAGACCCACTCGAATTCATAGTCGGTGTCCGGGCCGAGCATCGCCTCCAGCTTGGGGGCGATTTTCTCGGGGTCCTTTTCCGCCTCGCGGTCGATGTCCCAGCCAAGCTGAAGGTCGATGCGCCACACGTCGTCAGGCTGCTTGTGTAGCAGTGCCGACTGGCCCTTGTTGAAGGGCGGATCGAACCAGAACCAGCGTTCTGTGGGGAAATCCGCCTTCATGACAACGTCGGCGATCAGGAAGTTGTCCTCGAAGACGCGCCCCTGGAAATCGAGGCCGAGCATGGTGCGGGTCGGCGAGGCCGCACCATCGCAGGCAATCACCCAGTCGGCATCCATGAGGTAAGGGCCGTCCGGGGTTTCCACGGTGAGGCGCACGCTCTCGTCGTCCGGTTTGACGGCGGTGACCTTGTTGCCGCCGCGCAATTCGATCTGCTTGCCTTGCGCCTGCAATGCGCGCACGCGGTCGACCAGATACTGCTCCAGATAATACTGCTGGAGGTTGATGAAGGCGGGGCGCTTGTGGCCGTCTTCCGGCAGGAGGTTGAAGTCGTAGACCTTGCGTTCGTCGAAGAAGACCTTGCCGAGGTTCCACACGACGCCCTTCTCGACCATCTCGTCGCCGCAACCGAGCCGGTCGAGGATCTCCAGTGGCCGCTTGGCGAAGCAAATCGCGCGCGAGCCCCAGCTCACCTTGTCGTTCTCGTCGAGCACGACGACGGGTACATCGGCCTGGGCAAGGTCGATCGCGGCGGCGAGACCGACCGGCCCGGCACCCAGCACCACGACCGGATGGCGAACGGGCGTTTCGGTGTCCTGATCGGCTGAGCGCTGGTAGGGGTAGAGCGGCGTTTCGAAGATCTTCGTCATGTTTCCTCCCGAAGAAACGGCGGTACGGGGTCCGCCCCGGCGGGGTTTTCCACCGAAGCGGGCCCCGCGCGATCAGCTCTGAAGGGCTTCCCACATTTCCTTGTCGCGCTGGGCCGTCCAGATTCGCGGCGTGTCGATGTCGCGCGCCTCGTCATAGGCGCGCGCGACGTTGAACGGCAGGCAGTGTTCATAGATCGCGTAGTCGGAGAACTTCGGGTCGCACTCGGCGCGCGCCGCGTCCCAGGCATCCTTGAGCGAGCCGCCCTTCAGTGCGACCTGCGCCACCGGCCGGTAGGTCGACTTGACGAAGTCGCTGGTGGAATCGAGGGCCGCGTTGACCATCTCCTTGCCGACGAGCGCATCGCCGCGCCCCGGCGCAATGGCGTCGACGTCCCAGGCGCGGATCTTTTCCAGCGTGCCCGGCCAGTCGTGGAAGTGTCCGTCGCCGCAATAGCAGGCGGAGTGATACTCGACGATATCGCCGGTGAACATGACGTTGCTGTCGGGCACATACATGACGATGTCGCCGGCCGTATGGGCGCGGCCCAGGAACATCAGGTCGACGCGGCGCTTGCCGAGATAGACCGACATGCGGTCGTTGAACGTCATGGTCGGCCAGGTCAGCGGCGGAATGTCGGCAACATTGTCGTAGCCCTGGAACAGGCGCGGGAAGCGCATGAACTCGGACTCGCGGTCCTCCATGCCGCGCTCGACCACCATGGAGCGGGCCTTCTCGCTCATGATGATGTTCGGGGCGTTGTAGGCGGCGGCGCCCAGCACGCGCACGGCGTGATAATGCGTCAGCGCCAGATGGGTGATCGGCTTGTCGGTGACTTCGCGCACCTTCTCGATCACCTTGTTGGCGAGACGCGGCGTGGCCTGCGCCTCGATGATCATCACGCTGTCGTCGCCGATGATCACGCCGGTGTTGGGATCGCCTTCGGCGGTGAAGGCCCACAGGCCGTCGCCGATCTCGGTGAAGGAGATGTTCTTTTCGCTCATGTCGCCCTGGGAGGCGAATGCCTTGGCCATGGTTGGCTCCTGAAGTTTGTGTTCGTTTGCTGCGCCGGGGCACGCGGATCGCGGTCTCAGCCGCGGTTGTATTTCTCGACCGTCTGTTCGATGGCGCCGAAGATCGAATGGCCTTCCGCGTCCAGCATCTCGATGCGTACGGTGTCGCCGAAGCGCATGAAGGGCGTTTTCGGTTCGCCGCTCTCGATGGTCTCGATCATGCGGATTTCCGCGATGCAGGAGTAACCGACACCGCCGTCCGCGACCGGTTTGCCGGGGGCGCCGTCGAACTTGTTGGAGACCGTGCCCGACCCGATGATGGCGCCGGCTGCGAGCGGGCGCGTCTTGGCCGCATGGGCGATCAGCGTCGGGAAGTCGAAGGTCATGTCGATGCCGGCTTCCGCACGGCCGAAGGCCTTGCCGTTGAGGTCGACATTGAGCGGCAGCGACAGCTTGCCGCCGTCCCATGCGTCGCCGAGCGCATCCGGCGTCACCGCCACGGGCGAAAACGCGGAGGAGGGCTTGGACTGGAAGAAGCCGAAGCCCTTGCCGAGTTCCGCCGGGATAAGGCCGCGCAGGGAAACGTCGTTGACGATCATCACCAGGCGGATGGCGGCGCGCGCTTCGTCCACGCTTGCCCCCATCGGCACGTCGTCGACGATGACGGCAACCTCGCCTTCCATGTCGATGCCCCAGGCCTCGTCGGCCATGCGGATCGGCTCACGCGGAGCGAGGAAGCTGTCGGAGCCGCCCTGATACATCAGCGGGTCGGTCCAGAAGGAGGGCGGCATTTCCGCCCCGCGCGCCTTGCGCACCAGTTCCACGTGATTGACGTAGGCGGATCCGTCCGCCCACTGATAGGCGCGCGGAAGCGGCGACAGCGCGTCATGCTCGTGGAAGCGCATGGACGGCACGGCATCGTGTTCCAGGCTCTCGGCCAGCGTCGCGAGCTTCGCAGCGGCCGTGTCCCAGTTGTCGAGCGCGGCCTGCAGCGTCGGTGCGATATGGGCGGCTTCCGTGCAGCGCGTCAGCGAGGAATTGACGACGACAAGCTTTCCGTCGCGGGTGCCGTCCTTGAGGGTTGCGAGTTTCATGTGGATCAATCCCAGTTGCCTTCGATCGTGCCGTCGAAGCGTTTCTTGAGCCCCGACCAGCAGTCGAGATAGGTGTCTTGCAGGCTGTCGAGTTCGGCAGCATAGCGTGTGAGATGCTGGGGGAACCGCGTTTCGAACATGAACGCCATGGTTCCGGAGAGTTTCTCCGGCTTCAGCTCGGCGCGGCTCGCCTTCTCGAAGCCGGTCGCGTCCGGCCCATGCGGCAGCATCATGTTGTGCAGGCTCATGCCGCCGGGCACGAAGCCCTCTTCCTTGGCGTCGTAGCGGCCGTAGATCAGGCCCATGAACTCCGACATGATGTTGCGGTGGTACCAGGGCGGACGGAACGAATGTTCGGCCACCATCCAGCGTTCGGGAAAGATCACGAAGTCGATGTTGGCGGTGCCTTCCTCGCCCGAGGGCGCCGTCAGCACGGTGAAGATCGACGGGTCCGGATGATCGAACAGGATCGCGCCCACCGGCGAGAAGGTGGTGAGGTCGTATTTGAACGGCGCGTAGTTGCCGTGCCAGGCGACGACGTCGAGCGGCGAGGCCTCAAGCGTCGTTGCGTGGAAGCCGCCGCACCATTTCACGATCAGCCGGCAGGGCTTTTCCACGTCCTCGAAGGCCGCGACCGGTGTCTTGAAGTCGCGTGGATTGGCAAGACAATTGGCGCCGATCGGCCCGCGGTCGGGCAGGGTGAATTTCGCCCCGTAATTCTCGCAGACATAGCCGCGCGCGTCTCCGTCCAGAAGCGAAACGGTGAAGACCATGCCCCGCGGAATCACGCAGATTTCCTTGGGCGCGACGTCCATCACCCCAAGCTCGGTGGCGATCCGCAAGGCGCCCACCTGGGGCACGATGAGAAGCTCCGCGTCGGCGTTGAAGAAGAAGTCGTCGCCCATGTCGGCGTTGGCCGCATAGACATGCGTCGCCATGCCCACCTGCGTGTGCACGTCGCCGGCGGTCGTCATGGTCTGCATGCCGGCGATAAAATCCGTCGGTGTCGTCGGCATCGGCACCGGGTCCCAGCGCAGCTGGGCCAAAGGCAGCGAATGCTGGTCGACATGCGGCGCGCTTTTCCATCCGTCCATGGAAACGTGCGAGAACCGGCCCGAATGCTTGACCGACGGGCGAATACGATAGAGCCAGGACCGTTCATTGGTGCCGCGCGGCGCGGTGAAGGGCGAGCCGGACAGCTGTTCGGCATAAAGCCCGTAGGGCGCGCGTTGCGGCGAGTTCTGGCCCTGCGGCAGGGCGCCCGGCAACGCTTCCGTCTCGAAGTCGTTGCCGAAGCCCGGCATGTAGTCGAGTGTCATGTCTGATCCCTCCTGAATTCAGACAGTTGATAGTTGCATGTGTAACTGTTTAGTTTGTAACTATCAACGCGCGATCATCGGAAATTTGCCGGGCGTCGCGTTTCGGGGATCGAATGGGGACAAGGATGACCGACCGCCTGCTTCTTGAGGAATTTCTCCCCTACCGGCTCGTTCGGGCCTCGGAGCTCGTCAGCCGTCGGTTTGCCGCGCGCTACCGGGCGGCTTATGGCATCAGCCGGTCGGAATGGCGCACCTTCGCCATTCTCGGGCAGTTGCAAAGGACCACCGCGACCGAGATCGGCCGGCAGTCGACCATGCACAAGACCAAGGTCAGCCGCGCGGTCGCCTCGCTGGAAACGCGCGGCTGGTTGACGCGGCATGTCGACGAGGTCGACCGGCGCATCGAGTGGCTGACGCTGACGGCATCTGGTGCGAAGGTCTATGCTGAACTCGCCGAATTGGCGCGCAGTTTTCAAAAAGAGCTGGCCGATGAGCTCGGTCCCGATGCCGCCGCCGCGCTGGACAAGAGTCTCGGCGCGGTCGAAGCGCGATTTTCCGTAACACAGGCCTGAGACTCAGACCTGTGAGCATCGCGCGCGAAATCCGTACCGCAACCTAATGCGCCTCGTCCCAGTTGTCGGCGGCGCGGGCGTCGACTTGAAGCGGAACTTTCAGCGCGACGGCGGGTTCGGCGGCATATTCCATGACGTCGCGCACCAGCTCGATGGTGGCGTCGACCTGCCCCTCGGGCACCTCGAAGATCAGTTCGTCATGCACCTGCAGCAGCATTTGCGCGTCGAGCTTCGAGGCGGCGAGCCGCTCTTCCATGCGCACCATCGCGCGACGCAGGATGTCGGCGGCCGAGCCCTGGATCGGCGCGTTGATCGCCGCGCGCTCGTAGAAGGCGCGCATGTTCGGGTTCTTGGTGTTCACCTCCGGATAATGCGCGCGCCGGCCGAAGATCGTCTCGACGTAGCCGTGTGCATGCACGAACTTCTTCGTCTCGTCCATGTAGTCGCGAATGCCCGGGAAGCGTTCGAAATAGGTCTTGATGTAGTCCGACGCCTCGCTGCGCGAGATGCCGAGCTGGGCGGCCAGCCCGAAGGCGGAAATCCCGTAGATGATGCCGAAATTGATTGCCTTGGCCTGCCGGCGCACCATCGGGTCCATGCCGTCGATCGGCACGCCGAACATTTCCGACGCCGTCATCGCGTGAATGTCGAGCCCGTCGGCAAAGGCCTGCTTGAGCTGGGTGATGTCGGCCATATGGGCCAGCACGCGCAGCTCGATCTGGCTGTAGTCGGCCGACAGCAGCTTGTGGCCCCTGGCCGCGACGAAGGCCTTGCGGATCTTGCGTCCGGCCTCGGTGCGCACCGGAATGTTCTGGAGGTTCGGCTCCGACGACGACAGCCGCCCGGTGGTGGTCGCCGCCAGCGAATAGGAGGTATGCACGCGCTTGGTCGTCGGGTTGATGTAGCCCGGCAGCGCGTCGGAATAGGTCGATTTCAGCTTCGACATCTGCCGCCATTCGACGATTCGCGCCGGCAATTCATGGCCTTCCGCCGCCAGGTCGTCGAGCACGGACGCCGAGGTGGACCACGCGCCGGTCTTGGTCTTCTTGCCGCCGGGAAGCCCCATCTTGCCGAACAGGATGTCGCCGAGCTGCTTTGGGCTGCCGAGGTTGAAGGTCTCTCCGGCCAGTTCGTGGATTTCCTCCTCCAGCCCCGCCATCGATTGCGCGAAATCGCCGGAAAGACGCGACAGCATCTGCCGGTCGATGGAAATGCCGCGTTCTTCCATGCGTGCCAGAACCGGCACCATCGGTCGTTCCAGCCGCTCGTAGACGGTGGCCATGCGCTCCGCCGCGAGTCGGGGTTTCAGCACCTGCCAGAGCCTGAGCGTGACGTCGGCGTCTTCGGCTGCATAGGCCGACGCCTTGTCGAGCGCGACCTTGTCGAAGGTGATCATCGACTTGCCGGAGCCGGCCACCTCCTTGAAGGGGATCGGCACGTGGCCGAGCCAGCGTTCCGACAGCGCGTCCATGCCGTTGCCGCCCTTTCCGGCGTCGATGGCGTAGGACAAGAGCATGGTGTCGTCGAAGGGCGCAACGGTGATGTCGTAGCGACGCAGCACCAGCCAATCGTACTTCATGTTTTGCGCGATCTTGAGAACCGACGGGTCCTCCAAGAGCGGCTTGAGCACCGCGAGCGCATCCTTTATCGGGATCTGCCCCTCGACGAGGTCGCCGCCGCCGAGCAGGTCGCCTTCTCCCTCGACGTGAGCAAGCGGAATGTAGCAGGCCTTGCCGGGCGCGGTCGCAAGCGACACGCCCACGAGATCCGCCTGCATGGCATTGAGTGAGGTCGTCTCCGTGTCGACGGCGACATGGCCGAGCTCGGTGGCCTCCGCGACCCAGGCCTTGAGCCGGTCGAGATCCATCACCGTTTCATAAGTGGACGGATCGATCTTTGTCGCCTTGGCGGCCTCTGCGGCCGCCTCGGCCACGCTCCGGGCTGTCCAGCCCTCGCCCGTTTCACCGCTTCCGGCGGAGGCGCTGGCGGTCTCGGCCGGTTCGCTGGCGCTTGCCGGATCCTTCACCTGCCGGCCCTTGCCGTCGGGCGTATCCCAGCCGGGAATGGCGAATGTCGCCGGTTCGATGTCCGTGACATCCGTGTCGGTCGCTTCCGCCACCCGGCGTGTTAAAGTGGAAAACTGCATTGCCTTGAGGAACGCCAGAGTGCGCGTCGCGTCCGGCCGCGTGACGGCCAGTTCCTCTACGGGTTGCTCGACAGGCACATCGTCCTTGAGCGTCACGAGTTCCTTGGAGATCCGGGCCTGGTCGGCGAATTCGATCAGGTTCTCGCGCCGCTTGGTCTGCTTGATGGTGTCGGCCTTGGAAAGCAGCGTCTCCAGATCGCCGAACTCGTTGATCAAGAGCGCGGCGGTCTTCAGCCCGATGCCGGGAACGCCCGGCACATTGTCGACGCTGTCGCCGGCGAGCGACTGCACCTCGATCACCTTGTCCGGTCCGACGCCGAATTTCTCGTGCACCTCGTCCACCCCGAAGGTCTTGTTCTTCATGGTGTCGATCATGCTGACGCGCGGACCGATGAGCTGCATCAGGTCCTTGTCGCCCGAGACGACGGTGACCCGCGCGCCTGCCGCCGCTGCTGCGCGGGCATAGGTCGCGATCAGGTCGTCGGCCTCGAAACCTTCCTGCTCGATGCAATGCACGCAAAAGGCCCGCGTCGCTTCACGGATCAGCCCGAACTGCGGGATCAGGTCTTCCGGCGGCTCGGGGCGCTGGGCCTTGTATTCGGGATAGATGTCGTTTCGAAATGTCTTGGCGGAATAATCGAAGATCACCGCCATATGGGTCGGTTCGTCGCCCTTTTCCGGCGACAGCCCTTCCTGCAACAGCTTCCACAACATGTTGCAAAAGCCCGACACCGCGCCGACCGGGAGGCCGTCGGCCTTGCGGGTGAGCGGCGGCAGCGCGTGGTAGGCGCGGAAAATGAACGTGGAGCCATCAACCAGGATCAGATGGTCGTCGGCGGTGAGCTTGGGCGTGGTGGCGGTGTTCGACATGGCGCGGATCATGCCCGCGTTGACGCGGCGAGGAAAGCCCGCTCACGCCGTTTTGTCGCTTATTCCGCAGCTTGCGCCGCGCCGCGCCTGGCCGGGTCCGCTTCAAGTCGTGCCCAGCCGGGTCGACGGAACAGGAAGTGACCGATGTCGACGCGGTTGATCAGCCAGAACAGGATCAGCGGCGCGATCACACCTGCCGCTGTGACGATCAGTGAAATCGTGCCGATGTCCGTGATGATCCCGGTCTTGAGCAGGATGATCCGCGTGGCTGCCATGGGAAAGAAGAACGCCAGATAGATCACGATGGAGCGCTCCCCGCACAACCGCAACGGGGCATTGAAGCTGAGCCGTGTCAGCAGCGCGGAGATCAGGATCACGGCCAGCGCCCCGGCTCCGCCGAGGGCCAGCGAGACGATCGGCAGATCGGCGTATCCGGCGAAAACCAGAGACCCATTGACCACACCCCAGGCGAGAAGGCCCAGGGCGGCCGGCGCCAGATGGTCCTGCGCCCAGGCGGCAAGCCGGAAGGCGTGAGGGGCAAGAATGTAGCCAGCGTAGAAGAACACGTAACGCGAGGCGAATTCATCGATCAGAACGGAGCCGGTGGCGATCGGTGCGATCTGCAGGAGGGCGGCCCCGGCAAGCACGAACTGCCAGGGCAGGCGCGCGCCGTGCAGCGCCTTGGTGATCACGAACATCACCGGCAGCATGTAGATGAACCAGAGGGTGCCGAACGGTTGGACGAAGGCCAGAAGATATTGCGCCAGCGCGCCGCTGTATCCGATCTCGCCGGCCATCACGGGCGTTTTAAGGGCGAACTGGATCGTCAGCCACAATATGTAGAAATAGGCGAAATGAACGACCTTGCGGTCGAGATAGGTCCGCCAGGGGCGGTCGATCACCCGGGCAAGGAAAAGTCCGGAAATCATGAAGAAATCCGGCATGCGGAACGGTTTGGCAAATTCGACGAGAAGGCCAAGCCAGCCTTCGCTTCCGGCGGCATTCTGCACGCCCAAAGTGGAATGCATCATCACCACGAAGATGATGCAAAACCCTTTGGCGGTGTCGACCCAGTCGACCCGCTGCGTGCCGTCAAAAGCCATATCGTCCCGCTCCATTTGGGCCCCGGCCGGACCGACCTGGTCGCGAGAGTCTGGGGGATTGGCGTGTACATCCCGTTAATTTCAACGCAGGAGCGGTTCAAACCCCGGGCACGACCGATGTCTGCAATGGTCAGCTCTTGTCTTGTCGGGGCGAAGGCTCGTCGCCGGTCTCGCGCGCGTCGGTGACGTGGATCGTCCCGCCCGCCGTGCTGCCTCGGCTGTCGCCAGGCTTGTCGGACCATTCGCCCTCGTTCAGGTCGACGACGGTCTCGGCTCCGCTCCGCCGCGCCTCGGCATTGACGACGGTAACCCGGGCATTGCGGATAGCGAGGTTGGCGATTGCTGTGCGCAGAGGCGGCACGAAGAGCAGCAGGCCAACCGCGTCCGTGACAAAGCCCGGGATCAGCAGCAGGATGCTGGCGACAACAATCAGCGCACCCTGTACCAGATCCGAGCCCGGAACCCGTCCGGCATCCATCTCGCCGCGGATCTTCATCAGCAGGGAGATGCCCTGGAGTCGCAGCATCACCGTACCGGCCAGTGCCGTCAGCACGGTGAGAAGAATCGTCGGAACGGCGCCGATTTCAGAGCCGACCTCGACGAAGACAGCGATCTCAAGAAGCGGAACGCCAATGAGAAGAAGAAGAATGATAAGTCCGACAGGCATGGCTCAACACGGTTTGTTTGGTGACGATCAGGTGACCGGCGCGGGATCATCAAGCGCCGCGAACGGGAGCTTTTCGCCGGCTATCGGCTGCCTTTGCGGCATCGGGCCGACCCCCGCCTCCCTGCAGAGGTAGGAAACAATTGACGGGAATGCGAGCAATATGTGTGATCGGAAACGTGAAAACGTCGACATGGACTTGTGCTCAAGGCTGGATGTTGGTTCAAGAGGACCTTACATACCCCCTTATCTGGGATGTCAGCGGAGCGCCACACGGCCTGTCGCGTCGCCGCTTTGAACATTTCGTCGCCGCAATGAGCCGTTGCGGCGCCTCGTGAAAGTAACCGGCCGGATGCGAAATGGGTCACATGTTCGACGTCACAACAATCATCTTTCTGGTTCTGGCGGTCGTGATCTTCCTGAGATTGCGGAGTGTTTTGGGCAAGCGGACGGGACATGAACGTCCCCCCTTCGACCCTTATTCCGCACGCGACCGGGAGTCCGATGCCGCTGAGGCGTCGACACGGGCGGACGACAACATCATCCCGCTTCCCGGACAGGGGCCTTCGTCCGCGCCGTCACAGGCAAGCGAAGCCGCGACCCTCGAGACCGTCGCTCCGGAAGGCACGGCCCTCAATGAGGCCCTGCGCAAAATTCTCTCCGCCGACCGTTCATTTGATCCCAAGACCTTTGTGGAGGGCGCGCGCGCGGCTTATGAGATGATCGTGACAGCCTTCGCCGCCGGCGATCGCAAGACGCTGAAGAACCTGCTGTCCAAGGATGTTTACGACGGTTTCGTCGCGGCGATATCGGATCGGGAATCGCGCGGCGAAACGATCGAATCCACCTTTGTCGGAATAGACAAGGCGGATATCGTCGAGGCCGCCATGAAGGGCGACACGGCACAGGTGACCGTGAAGTTCCGCAGCGAGCTGATTTCGGCGACCCGAGATCGGGACGGGGCCATCGTCGACGGCGATCCGAACGCCGTAAGCGACGTCACCGACATCTGGACCTTCGCCCGCGACACCACCTCCCGCGATCCCAACTGGAAGCTGGTGGCGACCGAATCGGTCGACTGACGCGATGGGTATGGGGTTCGCGGGTGTCCGCGTCCGTCTTGCGGTTGTCCTTGCGGCCGGTCTCGCGATCGCTGTCATGACGGCGGGACCGATGCCGGCCCGCGCCGGTGCTGCGGAGACGGGCATGCCCCTGCAACCGATATCCTTTTCAGACATTTCTGGCTGGCAGGACGACGATCACACGGCCGCGCTCGAGGCGTTCCTGCGCCATTGTGCGAGCGGCTCCGCCTCCGGCGCCGCCCCGCGCACGGGTGAGCTGGGTGTGTCCGGCGCGTCGATTGTCGCACTGTGCGGCCGGGCCCGCGCGGCGGCTGCGACCGGCGAAGGCGATGCCGCCCGGCATTTCTTCGAAGCCGCGTTCCAGCCGCACCTGATCGCAGCCAAGGGGTTTGTGACCGGTTATTTCGAACCTGAATTCGCAGGCGCGCGCAAACCCGATGCCATCCACCGCACCCCGTTGCTGCGCAAGCCCGACGGACTTGAAATCCTGCCGGAGGGGAAACGTCCAGACGGTCTTGCGGACACGCTGACCCATGCCTTTCGCGACGACGCAGGACGTTTCGTCGAGGCGCCGGATCGCGGCGCGATCATGGACGGTGCCCTTGACGGTCGCGGGCTGGAACTCGTCTGGCTGGCCGACCCGGTCGACGCTTTCTATATTCACGTTCAGGGATCCGCTCGCATTCGTCTGGCGGACGGCGGCCACATGCGGGTCGGTTATGCCGGAAAGAACGGGCATCCCTACTCGCCGATCGGCCGTGTCATGATCGAGCGCGGTCTCGCCGACCCGGGCACTGTTACCATGTCGGTGCTGCGCGACTGGCTGGCGGAAAATCCGCAAGAAATCGACGGCGTTCTCCGCCGCAACCGGTCCTATATCTTTTTTCGCGAGATCGACGGGCTCGGCCCGGACGAGGGCCCCGTCGGCGCGGCGGGCCTTCCGCTCGTGGCCGGACGCAGTCTCGCGGTGGATGCGTCGCTCCACACCTATGGAACGCCGGTCTTCGTCTCTGCGACAATGCCGGCTGAAGGCGCGGTTGAAACGCGACCCTTTCGCCGGCTGATGATCGCGGAAGATACGGGCTCCGCCATCGTCGGTCCCGCACGCGGCGACATTTTCTTTGGCACGGGGGATGCGGCCGGGCGCAAGGCTGGCGGCGTCCAGCATGCGGCCGAGATGACCGTTCTGCTGCCGCTTGCGCAGGCCGGCGTCGGGGAGGCCCGGCGATGAGCGGCCGGCGCCGGCGGGCGCGTCATCCTTCTCCCGATGAGCGCAGGCTCTGGGCGCAAGTGACGGCGGACGTCACGCCGCTTGAAGCGGGGCGCCGGTCGAAGCAGACGCAGACGGCCTCAGCCGATGACGCGGGCGACCCCACAGTGCCGCCGCCGGCGCCCGTGATTGGAAACGAACGCCTGTCCGCTCCGCGCTCGGTTGCGACCATGCGCCCGAAGGCCCCGCCCGCCCCGCCACCGCTTTCCCCTCTCGCTCCTCTGGAGCCGCGCCAGCGACGCAAGCTGGCGCGCGGAACCCGCAGCATCGACGGTCGTATTGACCTCCATGGACTGACGCAGGCCGAAGCGCATGTGCGTCTGCGCGGGTTTCTCTCCCAGGCGCAGGCGCAAGGCTATTCGCTTGTTCTGGTCATAACCGGCAAGGGCGGTCCAGGCGGCACCCTGTCGGCCGACGGGCGCGGTGTCCTGCGGCGTGTCGTTCCGCAATGGTTGTCCTTCGCCGAATTCCGTTCGCTGGTCGTCGGCTTCGAGGAAGCTCATGCCGGCCATGGCGGCGGCGGCGCGCTCTACGTGCGCGTGCGCAAGCCGGGACGGGGACGGACATGACGCCCTTCGGCGCGCGGGTGCGCGAACACCGCAAGAAACGGGGGATCACCCTGTCGCAAATGGCGGTGGCATTGTCCGTGTCGCCCGCCTATCTGTCGGCTCTGGAGCATGGCCGGCGCGGGCGACCGACGTGGTTCATGGTTCAGCGCATCATTGCCTTCTTCAATGTCATCTGGGATGAAGCGGAAGAACTGCAGCGGCTGGCGGAACTCTCCGATCCGAAGATTTCGATCGAGACGGGCGGGCTCGACCCTGAGGCGACCGAGCTCGCCAATGTCCTGTCGACCAAGATTGCCGGATTGTCGCGCGAAAGCCTGACGCATCTCCTGCACCAGCTGAGAACGGCCGCGGCCCGTGACGGGGTTTGAACCGATACACGGACTCGACCCGTTCCCGGCCAGCACTTAGGGTCTGGCAGACTCGAGAGCTCTCAACGCGAAGGACCGAAACGAGAACATGAACAAATCAGCGGAGGCGTTTTCCGGTCTCATCGATTCCACTGCGTTGCGCGCGGAGTTGACCGCCTTGACCGCGAAGTCGGACGGCGACGGGGCGGATCCGGCCATCCGTTCCAGGGTGCTCGCCCGCCTCAAGGAGGCGATGCGCGATGCGCGTGCGATTGTCGAGGAACGCCTGTTCGAGGATGGCGGCGGGACCTTGTGCGCCGGCCGCCTCAGCCATGTGCAGGACGAGATCCTGCGGGTGATCTACGATTTCGCGATCTATCACGTCTACCGGGCGAAAAACCCCTCAGCGGCCGAACGCATGTCGGTGGTGGCCGTGGGCGGTTACGGGCGCGGCACGCTGGCGCCGGGGTCCGATGTCGATCTGTTGTTTCTGCTGCCCTACAAGCAGACCCCCTGGGGCGAGCAGATCGTCGAGTACATCCTCTACATGCTTTGGGATCTCGGCCTGAAGGTCGGCCATGCGACCCGCAATGTCGAGGAGTGCCTGCGACTGTCGAAGAGCGACATGACGATCCGCACGGCCATCCTTGAAGCGCGGCACGTCTGGGGCGATACGGATCTCTACGAAGAACTTGTCGAGCGCTTCGACACCGACGTCGTCGCCGGCACGGGTCCGGAATTCATTGCCGCCAAGCTCGCCGAACGCGATGCGCGCCACCGCCGGCAGGGCACCTCGCGCTATCTGGTGGAACCCAACGTCAAGGAGGGCAAGGGCGGACTGCGCGATCTCAACACCCTCTTCTGGATCTCCAAGTATTTTTATCGCGTGCGCTCCGGCTCCGGGCTCGTGAAGGCCGGCGTCTTCTCCCGCCGGGACTACAATCGCTTCAAGAAGGGCGAGGATTTCCTCTGGGCGGTGCGCTGTCACCTGCATTTCCTGACCGGGCGTCCGGAAGAGCGTCTGTCCTTCGACGTCCAGCGCGAGATCGCCATTCGCCTCGGCTACACCCAGCATCCGGGGATGAAGGACGTCGAGCGATTCATGAAGCACTATTTCCTCGTGGCAAAGGACGTCGGCGATCTCACCCGGATCTTCTGTGCAGCCCTGGAAGAACAGCACGCCAAGCAGCCGCAGCCGCTGTCTCGGCTGATCGGACAGCTCACGGGGCGGCGGAAACGCCGCGTTCTCTCCGGGCATCCGGACTTCGCGATCGAAAACGGACGCCTGAATCTTGCCAGCGAGGGCGCGTTCGAGAAGGACCCGGTCAATCTTATCCGTCTGTTCGCCATTGTCGATCGACACTCCGTGATGCTGCATCCGGAATTGTTGAAGCGGGTGCGGCGCTCGCTCAAGCTGATCACGGCGGCTGTGCGAGAGGATCCGGAGGCCAACCGTCTTTTTCTCCAGGTGCTGACGTCACGCAGCGACCCCGAAACCATCCTGCGCAAGATGAACGAGGTCGGCGTGCTCGGGCGCTTCCTGCCGGATTTCGGCAAGGTTGTGGCGATGATGCAGTTCAGTATGTACCACCACTACACCGTTGACGAGCATCTGCTGCGTTCGATCGGGGTCCTCGGCGAAATCGAGCGCGGAGAAGCGGGCGACGATCATCCGCTGTCGACCGATCTCATAAAGTCGATCCAGAACCGCAAGGTCCTCTTCGTGGCGATGCTGATGCATGACATCGCCAAGGGTCGCCCGGAGGACCATTCCATTGCCGGAGCCCGCATCGCGCGCCGGTTGTGCCCGCGTCTCGGTCTGTCGTCCTCGGAAACCGACACCGTGGCCTGGCTGGTCGAGCATCATCTCGACATGAGCACCACCGCGCAGTCGCGCGATCTCGCGGATCGCAAGACCATCGAGGACTTCGCCCGCGAAGTGCAGAGCCTGGAACGACTGAAACTGCTGTTGATCCTCACCGTCGCCGATATCCGTGCCGTTGGCCCCAACGTCTTCAACGGCTGGAAGGGGCAGCTGTTGCGCACGCTCTACTATGAATGCGAGCCGCTTTTGACCGGCGGACACAGCCTGCTCCCGCACGACCAGCGCGTCGCCGCAGCGAAGGCCGAACTGGCCGAAGCGCTGCCGGATTGGCCCGCGGACGCGCTTGAGGCCTATCTGGAGCGCCACTATCCGGCCTATTGGCTGCGCGTGCCGCTCGACCGCAAGATCGCCGATGCACGCCTGATCCGCGAGGCCGATACGGGCAGGTCGGGATTCTCCTCCCGCGTCGTCACCCATGCCTTTGAGGAAGTCACCGAGATCACGGTGCTGGCGGCCGATCACCCCAAGCTGCTGTCGACGATCGCCGGGTCCTGTTTCGTCGCCGGCGCCAACATCGTCGACGCGCAAATCGACACCACCACCGACGGGTTTGCGCTGGATGCGATCTTCATGTCTCGCGAGCTGCCGGACGACGCGGACGAACTGCGCCGGGGCGAACGCATCTGCCGGCTGATCGAGCAGGCGTTGCGCGGCCAGGAGCAACTGCCGGAGAAGGTCGCGAACAAGGCGGCGGCGCGCGCGCGCGCCAAGCCGTTCCGCGTCGAGGCCGAGGTGCTGGTGAACAATTCCTGGTCGAACCGCCACACGGTTCTCGAGATTTCGGGCCTTGACCGTCCCGGCCTGCTCTATGATCTGACCCGGGCAATCTCGGCTTTGAATCTCAACATCAATTCCGCTCATATCGCGACCTTCGGCGAGCGCGCGGTCGACGTCTTCTATGTCACCGATCTGACCGGCCAGAAGGTCGGCAACATCGGTCGCCAGGAATTGATCCGCGACCGCTTGCGCGATGCGGTGGACGCAGAGGCCGGCGACGAACCGGCAAAGCGGCGCAAGCCGCGCCTTGGAGCGGCGTGATGATTTCGATCTTGAACGGCTGTCCCGGGGCGACCTGCCTGCGCGGCGCGCGGCAATGACCCTCCTGCGCAACTTCGCGACCGTCGGAGGTGCGACGATGACGAGCCGCGTGCTCGGCTTTGTCCGCGACGTGATGATCGCCGCCTTCGTCGGCGCGGGTCCGGTCGCCGATGCCTTTTTCGTTGCCTTCCGCCTGCCCAACCTGTTCCGGCGGCTGTTCGCCGAAGGCGCGTTCAACTCCGCCTTCGTGCCGCTCTTCGCCCGTTCGGTGGAAGAAGGCGGCGACGAGGGCGCCAGGCGGTTCGCGGGCGAGATCCTCGCCGCGCTCCTGTGGACCCTGGTGACGATCACGCTTCTCGCGCAGGTGTTCATGCCAGCGCTCGTCTATGTGCTGGCGCCTGGCTTCACGGCAGAAGCGGAGAAGTTCGATCTCGCCGTGCTCCTGTCGCGCATCACTTTCCCCTATCTCCTGTGCATGTCGCTGGTGGCGTTTCTCTCCGGCATTCTCAATACCTATCAGCGCTTTGCAGCCGCAGCCCTTGCGCCGGTCGTCTTGAACATTGTGATGATCTCGGTGCTCTCGGGCATCTGGTATTTCGACCTTCAGCCGGGGGTGAGACTGGGCGTGGTGCTGGCCTGTGGCGTTACCGTTGCCGGTCTCGCGCAGCTTGCGCTTCTGTTTGTCGCGGTGCGCCACATGGGCTTTTCAATCCCTTGGCGCCGGCCGCGTCTGACGGCATCGGTGAAACGGCTGTGGAGGCTCGGCGTTCCGGGCATCGCGGCAGGCGGCATTACCCAGATCAACATCGCCGTCGGCACGATCATCGCCTCCGGTCAGGCCGGCGCGGTGTCCTATCTCTATTATGCCGACCGGATCTATCAGCTGCCGCTTGGTGTCGTCGGCATTGCCATCGGCGTCGTGCTCCTGCCCGACCTGTCTCGCTCCCTGCGGTCCGGCGCGGATGCGAGTGCCAACCATACGCTCAACCGGGCAATGGAGTTTGCGCTTGCGCTCACCTTGCCGGCCACGGTTGCCCTGATCGTGGTGCCGGATGCGATTGTCTCCGTGCTCTACCAGCGCGGCGCCTTCGGTGCGCAAGCCGCCAGTGCGACGACGGCGGCCCTGATCGCCTTCGCCGCCGGCCTGCCCGCCTTTGTGCTCAACAAGGTTTTCTCGCCCGGATTTTTCGCGCGTGAGGATACGGTCACACCGATGTGGTTCGCCGGTATCGGCATGGTGGTCAATGTGGCGGGCGCGCTGGCGTTGGCCCCCATTCTCGATCATGTCGGCATTGCGCTTGCGACCACGCTTGCCGGTTGGGTCAACAGCGGCCTGCTTGCGGTGACGCTGTGGCGGCGCGGGCATTTCCGCCTCGATGCCGGATCGTTGAAGCGTCTTCCGCTGCTGGCGCTTGCCAGCGTCTTGATGGGCGGCGGGATCTATGCCGGCGCGCAGCTGCTCGCACCCTTGCTCGGCGGCGCGTCGGTACTCGGCCGGTTCGGGGCGCTGGCGCTGCTGGTGCTTGCCGGACTGGTTCTGTTCGCCGCCTTCGTGCATCTGACCGGTGCGGTGGACCTGAAGGCCGCCCTTCGCGGCCTGCGGTCGCGGCGCGTGAGCTGACCGCGCGTGCGACGGCCGCCGCCTCAGGCCTCGTGGCCGGCTTATTTTTTGACCAAACGATCAAACTTTGTCCATTTGTTCAAAAAATTGCCGATCGGGTGGCTGCCCGCGTTGTGAGCATGACCAATTTATGATCCAATTCCCCTTGCGTCCGGCATGTGAGGCCCTCCTGGGCTCGGTATTATTTCGGATGCATGAAACGACAGAAGCGATCAGCTCTTGTGCGTTTGGGCAGTTTGCCTGGCATCGGGCTGATCTCGGCATACGAACAATGCCAGGGGGAGTCAGATGGAAATCCTGAACCGTATCGCATGGACGCGTCGTGCAGCGCTGGGCCTTGCGGCAGCGATTGTCGTGGCGGGTTTCGGCCAGCCGACGATGGCCGCAGACGAGCCGCTCAAGGTCGCGGCAATCTACACTGTCCCGGTCGAGCAGCAGTGGGTCGGCCGCATTCACAAGGCGTTGACCGCCGCCAAGGAGCGTGGCGACGTCACCTACACCTACTCGGAAAACGTGGCCAACACCGACTATGAGCGCGTGATGCGCGAATATGCCGAAGCCGGCATGGACCTGATCGTCGGCGAGGCCTTCGCGGTGGAGCGCGCGGCGCGCAAGGTGGCCGCCGAATATCCGGATACGGCCTTCCTGATGGGCTCGTCCTTCGGTCCGGCCAAGCCGAATTTTGCCGTCTTCGACAACTGGATCCATGAGCCGAGCTATCTGACCGGCATGATCGCCGGCAACGCGACCAAGTCGAACATCATCGGTATGGTCGGCGGCTATGCGATCCCCGAGGTCAACCGGCTGATGAACGCCTTCATGGAAGGCGCGCTTGAGGTCAATCCGGATGTGAAGTTCCTCGTGACCTTCATCAACTCCTGGTACGATCCGCCCAAGGCCAAGGAATCCGCCTTTGCGATGGTCGACAAGGGCGCTGACATTCTCTACGCCGAGCGCTTCGGCGTGTCCGATGCCGCCAAGGAGCGGGATATTCTGGCGATCGGCAACGTCATCGATACCGCGTCCGATTATCCCGGCACGATCATTTCGAGCGCGCTCTGGCACATGGAGCCGACCATCGACCGCGTGATCGACGATGTCGCCGGCGGCAGCTTCGAGCCCTCCGATTATGGCCAGTACAGCTACATGTCCTATGGCGGCGGCAGCTTCGTCGTTGACGAGGCGCTGGCCGATGCGGAATCCGTCGAGGCCGCCCGCAAGATCGAGCAGGACATTCTCGACGGTCTCTTCCGCGTCAACGTCAACGACGCGGAACCCAAGTCGACGATGTAATGCTCTGCGCCGCCGCAATGCCTGTCGTCGCGGCGGCGTCTCCTTCTTGTTTGCTTGCGCGGGCCACGCCCGCCCGCGCCGTTTCCGGGGTCTGGGGAAATGCTGTCATGACGGTGCCTGAAGAAGCTCCGGCGATCGCGCTGTCCTTGTCGGGGATCACCAAGCGGTTCGGTGCGCTCACGGCCAACGAGGCGGTCGATCTCGACCTTCATCGTGGCGAGATCGTCGCGTTGCTCGGCGAAAACGGCGCCGGCAAGACCACCTTGATGAACATCCTGTTCGGGCACTATATCGCAGACGAGGGCGACGTGCGGGTTGCCGGCGACGACGGAGCCCTCGTCCTGCTGGAACCCGGATCCCCCCACGCCGCGCTCGAGGCCGGCATCGGCATGGTGCATCAGCATTTCACGCTTGCCGAAAACCTGACCGCCTTCGAGAATATCGTGCTCGGCACGGCAGCGCTGTTTTCCGTGCGTCTCACCTCGCGCGCCGCGCGCGGGAAACTTCAGGACCTGATGCGCCGCTCCGGGTTGGTCGTCGATCTCGACGCGCGGATTTCGCGTCTCTCCGTTGGCGAGAAACAGCGCGTGGAGATCCTCAAGGCGCTGTATCGCGACGCGCGGGTGCTGGTGCTCGACGAGCCGACTGCCGTGCTGACCCCGCAGGAATCCGAGACGCTGTTTGAAACACTGAAGGCGCTCGCCGTGCAGGGGCTGGCGATTGTCTTCATTTCCCACAAGCTTGCGGAAGTGCTCGCCGCCTCCGACCGCATCGCCGTGCTGCGTCTCGGGCGCAAGGTGGCGGATCTTCCCGCCGCCGACTGCGACCGCCAGACGCTTGCCGAGCTCATGGTCGGCCATCAGGTGACGGTGAGCCGGCGCGAGCCGCAGGCGGCAGGCGAGGTGCTGCTGTCCTTGTCTGCCGTCATCTGTGGCGAGGGGCGCGATACCGTCAGCGACATCGGCTTCGAGTTGCGCGCCGGTGAAATCCTCGGCATCGCCGGCGTGTCCGGCAACGGCCAGGCGATGCTCGCCAGGCTGCTCTCCGGGCTCGAACGCCAGACGAGCGGCGACATTCGTCTCGCCGGCCGCGAGATCCGGGCGCATGACGCCGCCGACATGATCCGTGCGGGCGTCGCGCGCATTCCCGAAGACAGGCATCGCGACGGTGTTGTCGGTGCGATGAGCGTTGCGGAAAACCTCGTGATCGAGGAAATCCGCTCGCCCCGCTACCAGCGCTTCGGGTTTCTCTACTTTCGCGCCATCGCCGCGCGCGCGGCGGAGGCCATTGCCAGCTACGATATTCGCTGTCCGGGCGGCGATGCCGTTGCGCGGCTGCTGTCGGGCGGCAACATCCAGAAGATCGTGCTGGCGCGCACGCTCGACGCCGAACCCTCGGTGGTACTTGCCGCCCAGCCGTCGCGCGGTCTCGACATCGGCGCGACGGGTGACGTTCACCGCCGGTTGCTGGAGGCGCGCGGGCGCGGTGCCGGCGTGATCCTGATTTCCGAAGATCTCGACGAGCTCTTCGCCCTTTCCGACCGCATTGCCGTTATTCATCGCGGACGGCTCAGTCCGCCCCGCCCCGCGGACGACCTGGACCGCGCCGCCGTCGGTCTGATGATGGCCGGACAGCACACGGAGGACGCGGCCGCATGATCCGCTTCGAACCGCGCGAGCATGTTTCGCCCTTGCGCCGCATCGCAGCCCCCGTCATAGCGGCGGTTGCCGCGCTTGCGGTCGCGAGCCTTGCAATTGCCGCCGCCGGCGCGCCGGTGCTAGAAGCCTATGGCCTGATGGCGAAGGGCGCTTTCGGCTCCGCCTTCGCCGCGTCGGAACTTCTGGCGCGCGCCACGCCGCTGATCTTCACCGGTCTCGCCGCCGCCGTCGCCTTTCGCGCCAAGCTCTGGAACATCGGCGGCGAGGGGCAGCTCTACGCGGGTGCGCTCGCCGCGGTTGCCGTCGGCACCGGGGCGCTGGCCCTGCCCGGTCCCTTGCTGATCCCGACGGTGATCCTCGCCGGTGCTTTGGCCGGCGGCCTTTTGATGCTGATCCCGGCACTCCTCAAGGTGCGCCTTGGGGCCGACGAGGTGGTGACGACGCTGCTTTTGAACTTTGTCGTGATCCTCTTCGTCCAGATGATGCTGGAAGGCCCGATGAAGGATCCAATGGGCATGGGCTGGCCGCAGTCGGAGCCGATGCTCGACGAGGCGATGTTGCCCAAGCTCATGGACCGCATGCGGGTTCATGCCGGGTTGATCCTGGCGCTGGTTGCCGCTCTCGGCGTTCACATCGTGCTCAAGCGTACCGTCTGGGGCTTCGAGACAAGGGCCGTCGGGGAGAACCCGGAGGCCGCCCGTCATGCCGGCATTCCGGTCACGGCGACCTTCCTGCGCGTCGCGCTCCTGAGTGGCGGTTTCGCCGGTCTTGCCGGGGTCGGCGAGGTCGCGGGCCTGAAGGGTTATCTCACGGCGGATCTGTCGCCCGGCTTCGGCTATGCCGGGATCGTTGTTGCCATGCTTGCCGGACTGTCGCCCATCGGTGTGGTCGTGGCGGCCCTCTTCATCGCCGGGATCTTTGTCGGGGCCGACAGCATGAGCCGGGCGATTGGCGTTTCCAACTATCTGGCGGATCTCGTGGTCGCGACCTCGCTGATCTGCGTGCTGGTGTCCGGCCTGTTCGTGCGCTTCAAGGTGCGCATCGTTCGCGCCCGAACGGGAAAGGGCACGGCATGAGCGAAATCCTCGACATCCTGCTTTCGGCGAATTTTTGGGCGGCGGCGCTGCGGATCGCCACGCCGCTGATCTTTGGCGTGCTTGGCGCGCTGATCTGCGAGCGCGCCGGCGTGCTCAACCTCGGCATCGAGGGCATTTTCACTGCCGGCGCCATGGCCGGCTGGATGGCGGCCTGGCTCGGCGCGGGACTTTGGGGTGGCGTGATGGTCGCGGCCCTCGCCGGTGCGGCCTTCGGGCTCTTGCACGCAATCCTGACCGTGCCGCTCGGTCTGTCGCAGCATGTGTCGGGCATCGGCGTGACGCTGTTTGCAACCAGCCTGAGTTACTACACCTACCGCACCGCGCTTCCCGACGTCTCCTCGCCGCCGCGCATCGAGGCGTTCCAGCCGCTGGATATTCCGATCCTCTCCGATCTGCCATTTCTCGGACCGGCGCTGTTCCAGCAAACCGCGCTCACCTTCCTCGCGCTCGCGCTCGTCGTCGCGGTGGGCTTCGTGCTTTACCGCACGCCGCTTGGCCTTGCGATCCGCGCTGTCGGCGACAATCCGTCGGCCGTTGAGGCGCAAGGGTTGTCGGTGATGGCGCTCAGGATGGGAACCGTCGTCGCCGGATCCGCTTTGATGGCGTTGGGCGGCGCCTTCCTGACGATGTCGGCCTTCGACGCGTTTTTTTTCGGCATGGTCAACGGTCGCGGCTGGATCTGTATCGCGCTGACGGTCTTTGCGTCCTGGCGGCCGGGCAAGGCGCTGATCGGCGCGCTGCTTTTCGGCGCCTTCGATGCCTTCCAGGTGCGTTTGCAGACCGAGGTCGGGTCTTTCGTGCCGGGCCAGATCTTCCTGATGCTGCCGTATCTGCTGTCGATTGCCGCGCTCGTCGTCGTGGCGCGCAGGGCCGACTATCCGCGCGCGCTGCTGAAGCCCTATTTCAAGGGCCAGCGCTGAAGACCGTCAGGGTGAGCGCGGGCGGCGGATCTCCGCGAGGATCGCATCTGTCATCGCCGCTGCCGGTTTGCAAACACTGTTCGGATCGGCAAGCGCTTCCCAGTCGAGCGGCGCGTCGCTGATCGCTCTCAAGGCGTCGATGAGCGGGCGCCCACTCGCGCGGGTCTCCATGGCGGCCTGTTTGACCAGGTCCTGTGCCTGCGCGCGGCCCACATGCGGGATCAGCGCGAAGGAAAACCGTTCGGCCAGCGCAAGACCGCCGTCGCCGAAGGCGATCTCCGCCATGCGCGCGCGCTGCGGTTCAAGCGCGTCCGCCAGCCACTGCGCGCGCAGCAGCGCCGCCCCGCTGGCAATGACAAGCTGCGGTAGTACCAGCCATTCGCCCATCCAGGCGGCGCCATCGCGTTCTTCCGCATGCGCGGGAGCCGTGGTGATCTGTGCCGAAAGTGCTGCCGCATGGCGGGTCAGCGCGATCAGGGTTTCCGCGGCGACCGGGTTCTGCTTCTGCGGCATGGTGGAAGAACCGCCGGATGCCGCCAGGCGCAATTCGCCGATCTCCGAGCGGGTGGAAAGCATCACGTCCGCGCCGATCTTCTCCAGCCCGCCAAGAAGGCTGGCAAGCGTGCCGGCGACACGCACCAGCGGCCAGCGGTCCGCCATCCAGGGGGACGACGAGGCAAGCCCCAGCTCTTCCGCGAGCTCCGTGGTGACCGCGCTGCCATCCGGCCCCATCGCTGACAGATCGCCCGAGGCTCCGCCAAGCTGGACAGGCAGCCCGGCGCGGCGCAGGAACCGCAGGTCGCGGTGCGCGCGCGCGACCGGCAGGGCCCAGTTCGCGACCCTGAGGCCGAAGGTGACGGGGGTCGCCACCTGTCCGCGCGTGCGCCCGGCCATCGGGGTCGCGCGGTGCTCCACCGCCAGCGCGACGAGCGTATCGACAAGCGCAGCGAGCCGGCGGTCGAACAGCTCGAGCACGCGCTGAAGCCTGAGCATCAGGCCGGTGTCGACGATGTCCTGCGACGTCGCGCCGAAATGCAGGTGATCCGCGCCTGCTTTTGAAAGCTGCTTGCGCAGATGGGCAACAAGGGCTGGAACGGGAACACCGGCCGCCGCTGTCCCCGCGCAAATGTCTTCGGGCGCAGGGGCGCTGTCGGAAAGGCCGGCTGCAATCGCCTGTGCGGCGGCGTCCGGGATGACACTGGCGCGCGCCTGGACGCGGGCAAGGGCGATTTCCACCTCGACCATCGCCGCGATCTCCGCGGACGCCTCGAAATGGCGGGCCGTGTCGGGATCGCCGAACAGGTCGACGTAGAGCGGAGAATCCAGCGGCGAGATCGCCATGTGTCGGTCTTTCGGTGAGGGCCTTGTCAGATGTCGAAGAACACCGTTTCGTTCGGCCCCTGAAGATGGATGTCGAAGCGGTAGGTCTCTCCGTCCGTCCGTTTCGCGATCAGCGTGTCCCGGGCCTCCGGCGAAAGCCGGGCGAAGTCCGGATCGTTTGCGATCAGCTCGCGGTCCTCGGGGAAATAGATCCGCGTGTGCAGGTGGATGTTGATGCCGCGCGCGAAGATCAGAAGTGCGATATGCGGGGCGTGGCCTTTGGCATGGATACCGGGCTTCACGGTCTGGAAGCGGCAGAGGCCGCTGTCGAACTCCGCGACGGCGCGGGCAAACAGGCCGTGAGGACCGACGCGCCCCTCGCCGTCCGCTTGCCAGATCTCCAGCATGGCATCGCGCACGGGCGCGCCGGCTCCGTCATGGACGATGCCCTCAAGCGTGATTGCCGGGCCCGTGTCGCTGGTGATCGCCGGGCCGGGTTGCCCGGAAAGCGCGGGACGGCCGATCGATTGCGGCGCGGTGCCGATATGCACATAGGGGCCGGCCGTCTGCGACGGGGTCTCGAACAGTTTCTCGCGCATCACGCACCCTCCGGCCGGGTTTCGAAGTGGGTCTGGCGCCGCCCGCGCAGCACGATGTCGAACCGATAGGCGAGGCAGTCGAAGGGTTCCTGGTTGCGCATGTCGAGGCGCGCGACCAGACGCTCGATCACATTTGCGTCTGGGATCGTGTTCACGATTGGGCACAGCGGGATCAGCGGATCGCCCTCGAAGTAAAGCTGCGTGACGAGGCGCTGGGTGAAGGCCTCGCCGAAGATCGACAGATGGATGTGCGCCGGGCGCCAGTCGGAGCCGTTGTTGGGCCAGGGATAGGGACCCGGCTTGATGGTGCGGAAGAGATAGCGCCCCTGCGCGTCGCTGACGCAGCGTCCGCAGCCGGAGAAATTCGGATCGAGCGGCGCCAGATAGCCGTCCTTCACATGGGCGTAGCGCCCTGCGGCGTTGGCCTGCCACACTTCGATCAGTGCATTGGGTACGGGCCGGGCGTTTTCATCGAGCACCTGGCCGAACACATAGATGCGTTCGCCGAGCGCGTCGCCGTCGACGGCGGCGTTGCGGATCAGGTCGTGGTCGAGCGGGCCGAGTGGCGCGTGTCCGAGCGCCGGCCCGCTGCGTTCCAGCGACGTCTGCTCCAGCGAATGCAGCGGGCGGAATGGCGCGCGCAGCACGCTGCTCTTGTAGCCCGGCGCATAGGCCGGCGGATGCGCGCTCCGGTCGCGCCTGTAGAAATCAGGTGCCGTCATTGTTCCCCCCGGGTCGTCTCGTCCGCCGCGCCGGCGGCGGCTTCCATTTCGGCGAAGACCGCCTTGGCGATCTTTATGGCGCGATTGGCTGCCGGAACGCCGGCATAGACCGCGACATGCAGCAGCGCCTCGCAAATGTCGTCTGCGCTCGCCCCCGTGCGCGCCGTCGCCCGGCAATGCATGGCGAGTTCCTCGTCATGACCGAGCGCCGCCAGCAGCGCGATGGTGATCATCGAGCGTTCGCGATGGCTGATCGTGTCACGCGACCAGACCCCGCCCCAGGCACCGCGGGTGATATAGTCCTGAAACGGCGCGTCGAATGCCGTCGTGGCGGCGCGCGCGCGCGCGACATGGGCTTCACCCAGAACCGCGCGCCGGGTGGCGAGGCCCGTATCGTCAAGATCCCGCTGTGTCATGTGACGGTCTCCGAAAGAAATCGTGAAATCAGATCAGCCATGGCGCCCGGAGCCTCGATGCAGGGCAGATGGCCGACGCCGGCGATCTCCTCGAAGCGCGCCTGCGGGATGGCATCGGCCATGGCACGGACGACGGCGGGCGTGGTCGCGCTGTCGTGCGTGCCGGCAAGGCACAGCGTCGGCATCGAGATCCGCGCAGCGGCATCCCGGTAGTCGGCGTCGCGAATAGCGAGGCCGAGCTCGATGTAGCCGGCCGGAGGCGTATGCGCCAGCATGGTGCGCCAGAGTTGCAACGCCTCCGGCTTTCCTTCGCGAAAGCGCGGCGAAAACCAGCGCTCCATCGTTGCATCGGCAATCGCCTCCATCCCGCCCGCGCGGATCGCGTCGGCGCGTGCGTTCCAGATATCCGCCGTGCCAATTGTCATGCCGGTGTTGGACAGGATCAGACCGGAAACTCTTTGCGGCGCGCGCTGCGCCAGGGCCTGTGCGATCAGTCCGCCGACGGACAAGCCGACGACGATGGCGCGCTCGATCTCCTTGGCATTGAGTAGCGCCGCCAGATCGTCCGCATGATCGTCGATGGACATCGCGCCACCGGACGGTGAAAGCCCGTGGCCGGCCGTATCGTAGCGCAGGATGCCGAGCTCCTTCGGCAGGCGCGCGACGACGGCATCCCAGATCCGCAGATCGGTGCCCAGGGAGTTGGAGAAGGCCAGTGTTGGCGCTTGCCCGACCGCGCGCCGGTGGTCGGCATGCAGGATCCGTTCGTTTCTCTTGACTGCGTCCACAGAAAGCCTCGTTTGACTGGCGATTGCGGTTCAGGATGACCGCGATGATTGGTAATGTAAAATGAGATTTTTGCGGATTTATATAACCGGAGAGGACTGGCCATGCGGATCGCCCCGGGCATCAAACTCCGTCATCTCGAGGCGTTTCTGGCGATCGCGCGGCTCGGCGGCCTGACCGATGCCGCGGATGAGATGGGCGTGACGCAGCCTGCCATTTCCAAGACCCTGAAGGAACTCGAGGAGTTGTTGGGGGCGGTGCTGATGGATCGCGGGCGCGGCGGTGTATCGCTGACGGCGGAGGGCGAGATCTTCCGGCACTATGCCGGTCTGTCGCTTGCCGCCCTTCGCGAGGGACTGGACGGGCTGGAGCAGGCGCGCATGGGCAGTGACCGCTTGTTGCGTGTCGGAGCGCTGCCAAGTGTGGCGGCCAGCATCATTCCACGCGCCGCCGAATTGCATCTGGAATATGGCCGCGGCGCGACGCTTGACATTGTCACGGGTCCGAACGGCCACATGCTCGACCAGCTGCGCGCCGGTGCGCTGCACGTTGTGATAGGCCGTCTCGGTCTGCCTGAAGCGATGCAGGGATTGAGCTTTCAACAACTCTATACCGAACAGGTGGCGTTGGTCGTGCGTCCCGGGCATCCGTTGCTCGGGTCGAGCGATCTCGCCCGCCTGCCGGAGTTCCCGGTACTCTTTCCAAATCGCACCGCCGCGATCCGGCCTATGGTCGAGCGGTTGATGGTCGCCAATGGCATCGGCCAGGTTCCGCGCCGGATCGAGACGGTGTCGAATGCCTTCGGTCGGGCCTTCACGCTGGGCTGCGATGCGGTCTGGATCATCTCGCAGGGGGTCGTCGCCCGCGATCTCGCCGACGAAACGCTGCATGCGTTGCCCGTCGATACGCGGATCACGCTGGGCCCGGTCGGCATTTCGACGCGTGCCGGCGAGGCGCCGGCACCGGACCTGGTGCTGTTCACCGCCGTCGTGCGCGATGTCGTGGCGCACTTGCGGCCGGCGCAGCCGGCCAGACGCTGAACCCCGCCGCCCGGTGGCGATTGCGCCGCCGCTACACCTGCGGTTCCGGGTCCGCCGCGTCCTTTTCGGGTGTTTCGCTGGTCTTGCCGCTGCGGCGTTTGGGATCGTCGTCGTCCCGATAGACCTCCAGCATGGAGATGCGGCGTGTGCTGCGCTCCGGATCGGCGGCCGTGACGCCGGCAATCAGCGTTTCGGCGATGACCATGAGCGCGGCGGAACTGTCCCAGGGCGAGGGTACGGAGACGCGCGCCGGAAGCACATGGGCGGCGACGCTGGCAATCGGCGACAGCCAGCTGTCGGTGACAAGCACGATGGTGACCCCCAGATTGGCGGCGGCGACCGCAAGGCGTGCAAGATCTGACTGGTAGCGGCGGATGTCGAAGACGATCAAAACGTCCTTGCGCCCCATGTCGACGAGATAATCCCGCCAATTGCCTTCCTGTCCCGCGACATGTACGACGCGTCCGCGCAGAATGCGCAGATGGGCTGCCATGTAACGTGCGAGCGCATCGGTGAACCGGCCGCCAAGCAGATAGAGCGTGCGCTTTTCGTCACCGAGCAGCCCGACCACGGCTTCGAGTTCTGTCTTCGGGAGCTGGCGAAACGTGTCGCTGATGTTGCTGCAGGCGATATCGGCGAAATCGAGGACGCCCGGCTCTCCCGCGCTTTCCGGTCCCTTGGCCAGCGGCGACTTGAGCTGATCCTCCAGCTCCGTGCGCAAGCGGGTTTGCAGGGCCGCATAGGTTGAAAATCCCATGCGCGCGGCAAAGCGCAGGATCGTTGGCGAACTGACGCCAGCGGCAGAGGCGAACTGGGCGACCGTGCCGAGACCGAGCACCGGATAATTCGCAAGCAATGCCAGTGCGGCCCGGCGCTCGGTCGCTGTGCAGGTTTCAAGCTTTTCGCGAATGTCCTCCGCCAGGGATTTGGTCATGCGTTTCGCGGAGCCTCCCGTTTTGATACCCGATTGACATCCGTCACGCGAGTGTATCAAATCATACAGAAGGATCTCGACTTCGCAATTCTGTAATAAATGAAACAGAGCATGAGCTTCGATCCGACGAGGGGACGACCGCGCGGGACACACGGAACACTGGGGGTGAGAATGGCGTCGCCGACGACCGGGAAAACGGACAGGGGTTCCGTCGTTCAGACGGAAAACGGCAGCGGGCGCGGCGCGTTCGTTGTTCTCTGCGATCACGCATCGCGCAGGGTTCCCGATGACCTTGGCGATCTCGGTCTCGATGATGCGGCGCTGCGTGCTCACATTGCCTGGGATCCGGGCGCCCTTGGCGTGTCGCGCGAATTAAGCCGGCGGCTCGACGCCCCGCTTGTCTTTCCTGACATGTCGCGCCTGGTGATCGACTGCAATCGCGACACGGCCGCACACGACCTGATCCCCAGCGTCAGTGAAATCACCGAAATTCCGGGCAATCGCGACATGAGCGAGGCGGAGCGGTCCGCGCGTATCGCACGGGTACATGCACCCTTCCATGCGGCAATTGCAAGGCTGCTCGACGCGCGCGCCGCCGAAGGGCTGGAAACGGCGGTGGTGTCCATCCACAGTTTCACGCCCGTTTACAAGGAGCTCGCCCGGCCCTGGCCGATCGGCATCCTGTCGAACATCGACCGCCGGCTTGCCGAGGGCATGCTCGCGGATCTTGGCGAACAGGACGTGGGGCCGCTTGGCGACAACGAACCCTATGCGCCTTCCGACGGGGTCTATTATACGCTGGCGCGGCATGGCGAAGCGCGTCGTCTGCCCTGTGCGATGGTTGAGATCCGCAATGACGAACTGACAACCGCAGCGGCCGAGGAATTGTGGGCCGCGCGGCTTGAAAGGGCGATGATCGCCGCGCGCAGCCGGGTCACGGCAAGGCAGGGGAGCGAACATGCTTAGCGCCATGCGCCTTTACATTCGCGCGGTGGACGGCTTCAACCGGGGGCTTGGCCGGGTGATCATGTTCGGCATCTTCGTAATGATCGGCATTCTGCTCTGGTCCTCGATTTCAAAAACCTTCTATCTGCCGTCGCTCTGGACCCTGGAACTCGCGCAATTCGCGATGGTCGCCTATTACATTCTCGGCGGTCCCTATTCGATCCAGCTCGGGTCGAATGTGCGCATGGACCTGTTCTATGCCTCCTGGTCGCTGAAGAAACGCGCCTGGGTCGACGCCTTCACGGTGTTCCTGCTCATCTTCTACCTCGGTGTGTTGTTTTATGGCGGTCTCGGGTCGACCGCCTATTCGCTCGGCTATTTCGGCAGTGATCCCTTCGTCTTTTTCAAGGACCTGGTCGTCGCCTTCGTCACCGGCGGACCGGACGCGGCCTCCGAGCTGATCGGCTACATCGAGCGCAGCCCGACGGCCTGGCGCCCGTATCTCTGGCCGATCAAGTTCATCATGATTTTCGGCTTTTTCCTGATGCTGCTGCAGGCCGTGTCCGAGCTCTTCAAGGATATCGTACGCATTCGCGGAGAAGAGATCTGATGTCGTATGAGATGATCGCTCTTCTCATGTTCGCCTCGATGATGCTGATGCTGATGACCGGCCAGCGGGTCTTCGGTGCCATCGGCGGCGTCGCCGCGCTCGCCGCGCTCACGCTCTATGGCACCGGGGGGTCGGACATTCCCTTTTCGGCCGCCATGAAGCTGATGAAGTGGTATCCGCTCCTCACGCTGCCGATGTTCATCTTCATGGGCTACGTGCTGTCGGAATCGAAGATCGCCGACGATCTCTACAGGATGTTCCACGTCTGGATGGGGCCGGTCTCGGGCGGTCTCGCCATCGGGACCATCGGACTGATGGTGCTCGTTTCCGCGATGAACGGCCTGTCGGTCGCCGGCATGGCGATCGGCGCGACCATCGCCCTGCCCGAACTGTTGCGCCGGGGATACGACAAACGGATGGTGACCGGCGTGATCCAGGCCGGATCCTCGCTCGGCATTCTGGTTCCGCCCTCGGTGGTCCTGGTGCTTTATGCGATGATCGCGCGCGCTCCGGTCGGCCAGCTCTGGCTCGCTGGCGTCGTGCCCGGCCTGATGATGGCAACGATGTTCATCGTCTATATCTATGTGCGCTGTCGCCTCAACCCGAAGCTTGGCCCGGCTCTTCCGCCAGAGGACCGCGACGTCTCGACCGCGGAAAAATACCGGCTGCTGGCCGCCGGCATCCTGCCGCTGGTGATCTTCGCGGCCATGATGGTACCTTTCGTCAACGGCTGGACCTCGCTTGTGGAAAGCTCGGCGATCGGCGCGATGACGGCCTTCGCTGCGGCCATTCTCAAGCGGCGGATGAACTGGACGGTGTTCGAGACCTGCGTACGCCAGACACTGGCGATCTCCTGCATGTTCATGTGGATCATTCTCGCGGCACTTGGCTTTGGCGCCGTGTTCGACGGCCTGGGCGCGGTCAAGGCGATCGAGAACCTGTTTACCGAACAACTCGGCCTCAGCCCGTGGATGATCCTCATTCTGATGCAGCTTTCCTTCCTTTTGATGGGCACGTTTCTCGACGACACGGCGATGCTGGTCATCGTCGCGCCGCTCTATGTGCCGCTCGTTCAGGCGCTGGGCTTCGATCTCGTGTGGTACGGCGTGCTTTACACGATCACCACGCAGATCGCCTATATGACGCCGCCCTTCGGCTACAATCTGTTCCTGATGCGCGCCATGGCGCCACCCGAGATCACCCTGCGCGACATCTACGGGTCGATCGCGCCCTTCGTGGCCGTGATGGTGCTGGCGCTCGCGCTGATCATGGTCTTTCCGCAGATTGCGCTCTGGCTTCCGGAGTATATCTATGGACGCTGACGTCACTTTATGCGCCGCGTCGTGGCGCAAGGGCGCGGATCGCCGCGCCCGGACCTTCACCCCGCAAAAGCGGGCGTGACAACAAGAAGAAGCGCTTGCAAGCGCACGAATGCAAACAACCAAAAGGGGACTTGATGCCATGACAAACAGACGCGATTTCCTCAAGAAGGCCGGTCTTGGAACCGTTGCCGCCGCCGGTGCATCGACGCTGGCCGCTCCCGCCGTTCTCGGTCAGGCGCCGATCAAGTGGCGCCTGCAGACCTATGCCGGTCCGGCGCTCGCCGAACACGTCATCAAGCCGCATATCGACGCCTTCAACAAGGCGGCGAACGGCGACATGGAGATCGAGCTCTTCTTCGCCGATCAGCTCGTTCCCACCGGCGAACTGTTCCGCGCCATGCAGCGCGGCACCATCGACGCCGTGCAGTCGGACGATGATTCCATGGCCTCGCCGACGGAAGTCACCGTCTTCGGCGGTTACTTCCCCTTCGCCAGTCGCTATTCGCTGGATGTGCCGGTGCTGTTCAACCAGTACGGCCTGAAGGAGATCTGGGAAGAGGAATACGCCAAGGTCGGCGTCAAGCACATCTCCGCCGGTGCGTGGGATCCCTGCCACTTCGCCACCAAGAACCCGATCCGCTCGCTGGAAGATCTGAAGGGCAAGCGCGTCTTCACCTTCCCGACAGCGGGGCGTTTTCTGGCGCAGTTCGGTGTCGTGCCGGTCACGCTGCCTTGGGAAGACATCGAGGTTGCCGTCCAGACCGGCGAGCTCGACGGCGTTGCCTGGTCGGGCATCACCGAGGACTACACCGTTGGCTGGGCCGACGTGACCGACTACTTCTTGACCAACAACATCTCCGGCGCGTGGGCCGGCTCCTTCTTCGCCAACATGGAGAAGTGGAACGAGCTGCCCGATCACCTGAGGACCATGCTTCAGCTCGCAATGGATGCGTCGCACTACTATCGCCAGTGGTGGTACTGGGGCGGCGAGGCGTCGTTGCGCGTCAACGGCACCAAGATGCAGCTGACCTCCATTCCCGATGACGAATGGCAGCAGGTCGAGGATGCAGCCATGGTGTTCTGGGACGAGATCGCGGCCGAGTCCGAGACCAAGGCGAAGGTCGTGGAGATCTTCAAGAAGTACAACAAGGACATGCAGAAGGCCGGTCGGCCTTACCGCTACACCTGATCGTGCGTTCCGGGGCCGCCGATTGCGGCTCCGCTTGTGAAGCTTGCGGTCCGGACGGTGACGTTCGGGCCGCGTCATTCCCGCTCAAACGAGACCGATAGATCCCATGGCTGGCAATCTCACCTTTGACGCCCTCAAGCGGGCGGTCGCCGACGGCGAAATCGACACCGTCCTGACCTGTATCGTCGACATGCAGGGCCGGCTGATGGGAAAACGCTATCATGCCCAGATGTTCGTCGATCACGCCCATGCCGAGACGCATTGCTGCAACTATCTGCTGGCGACCGATCTAGAGATGTACACCGTCGAGGGATACCGCGCGACGAGCTGGGCCGGCGGCTACGGCGACTATGTGATGCGCCCCGATCTGACGACGCTGCGCCTCGTGCCCTGGCTCGAGGGCACCGCGATGGTGCTGTGCGACGTGCTCGACCACCACACCCACGAAGAGGTGCCGCATTCTCCGCGCACCATGCTGAAGCGTCAGATCGCACGGCTTGAGGAGATGGGTCTCGTTGCCAAGACGGCGACGGAACTGGAGTTCTTTCTTTTCGAGAAGAGTTTCGACGAGATCCGCCGTTCCGGCTTTCGCGATCTGGAGCCGATCTCCGCCTACAATGAGGATTATCATATCCTCCAGACGACCAAGGAGGAGGAGGTGCTGCGCCCGCTGCGCAACCACCTCTATGCCGCCGGCATCCCGGTCGAGAATTCCAAGGGCGAGGCAGAAACCGGTCAGGAAGAGCTGAACATCCGCTATGCGGAGGCGCTCGATTGCGCCGATCATCACACCATCGCGAAGCATGCGACCAAGGAAATCGCGTGGCAGCACGGTCGCGCTGTCACCTTCCTGCCGAAGTGGCACCGCGACAAGGTCGGCTCCTCGTCGCATGTGCATCAGTCGCTGTGGACCAAGGCCGGTGAAAGCGTGTTCCACGATCCCGACGGCACGCACGGCATGTCGGACAAGATGCGCCACTACATGGCCGGACTGATCAAATACGCGCCCGATTACACTTATTTCCTGGCGCCCTATGTTAACAGCTACAAGCGCTTCCAGAAAGGCACCTTCGCGCCGACGAAGACCGCCTGGTCGGTCGACAACCGCACGGCCGGCTTCCGGCTTTGCGGAGAGGGCACCAAGGGTGTACGGGTCGAATGCCGCATCGGCGGATCCGACCTCAACCCCTATCTGGCGCTTGCTGTTCAGCTTGCCGCCGGGATACGCGGCCTTGAGGAAAAGCTGGAGCTCGAGGCGCCGATCACCGGCGATATCTATCAAGCCAAGCGGCTGAAGGAGATCCCGGGAACGCTGCGCGACGCGACCAAGACCCTGAAGACGTCGAAGCTGCTTCGCGACGCCTTCGGCGACCAGGTGGTCGACCACTACGTTCGCGCAGCCGAATGGGAACAGGAAGAGTTCGACCAGGTGGTCACGGACTACGAGATCGCCCGCGGATTCGAGCGCTGCTGAGCGGCGGCGCCCGGACATATACAACATCCAACTGACGGATCGCGTCCCGTACCCCGACGGGACGTCTTCAAAAGGTGCAAAATGTCGGAAACGATCAAGCTGATTTCTCCGGTTGACGGGTCGGTCTATGCCGAACGCCCGGTGACCGCGAATGCCGAACTCAACCGGGCCGTGACACGCGCGCGCACTGCTCAGAGCGACTGGGCGGCGCGGCCCATTTCCGAGCGATGCGCGGCGGTTGCCGCTGCCATCGATGCGCTCGAGGCGATGAACGACGAGATCGTTCCCGAGCTTGCCTGGCAGATGGGGCGACCGGTGCGCTATGGCGGCGAGATGGGCGGCACGCGCGAACGTGCCGACTACATGATCAAGATCGCCGAAGAGGCTCTTGCCCCGCGTCGGCACACGGATCGTCCGGGCTTCACCCGGTATGTAAAGCCCGAGCCGCTCGGTATCGTCATGGTCATTGCGCCGTGGAATTATCCGTTCATGACCGCGATCAACACCGTGGTACCGGCGCTTGTCGCCGGCAATGCGGTGATCCTCAAGCATGCCGCGCAGACGCTGCTCGTCGGCGAGCGCCTCGCTGCGGCGTTCAGGGCGGCGGGCCTGCCGGACGGCGTGTTCCAGAACGTGGTGCTCACCCACGGCCAGACCGAGACGCTGCTGGGGTCGGGCGCGATCGACCACATCAATTTTACCGGCTCCGTCGGCGGCGGTCGCGCGATCGAAAAGGCGGCGGCCGGCACCTTTGCTTCGCTGGCGCTGGAACTCGGCGGCAAGGACCCCGCCTATGTCCGTGCCGATGCCGATGTCGACGCCGCCGTTGCAGGTCTCGCCGATGGCGCCTTCTTCAATTCCGGACAATGCTGCTGCGGCATCGAGCGCGTCTATGTCCATGAAAAGCACTTCGACGCGGTGGCCGAAGGGCTTGCCGAGGTCGCGCGTGGCTTCGTGCTGGGCAATCCGCTCGAGGAGGCGACGACGCTTGGTCCCATGGCCCAGGCGCGTTTCGCGGCTCACGTGCGCGAGCAGAGCGACGAGGCGGTTCGCAAGGGCGCGAAGGCGCTGGTCGATACCTCTGCCTTTGCCGCCGATGTTCCGGGCACGGCCTATCTCGCGCCGCAGGTGCTTGTCGATGTCGATCACCAGATGTCGGTGATGCGAGAGGAAAGCTTCGGCCCGGTCGTCGGTGTGATGAAGGTCCGCAACGACGAGGAAGCGCTGGCGCTGATGAACGACAGTCCCTACGGCCTCACCGCCTCGATCTGGACGGCGGACGAACAGGCGGCGATCGCGCTTGGCGACAGGCTGGAGACGGGCACCGTCTTCATGAACCGCTGCGACTATCTCGATCCGGCGCTGGTCTGGACGGGGGTCAAGGAAACCGGTAAGGGGGCCGCCCTTTCGGAGCTTGGTTATCTGTCTCTGACGCGTCCGAAGTCCTATCACCTGCGCCTCAAGACCTGAGGTTCGGGACCGGCGGCGCTCCAGGGCTCCGCCGGCACCAACGCATCCCGTCTTCTCGTTCTTCCGCCGCGCATGCGGCGCTTTCAGGGTTCCTCTGTCATGACGTCCACTCCTTCCGCGAACTGGTCCTATCCAACCTCCGTGCGTTTCGGCGCCGGCCGCATCAGGGAGCTTGGCTCCTGCGCGACCATCGTCGGCATGAAGCGCCCGCTGCTTGTCACCGATCCCGGCCTTGCAAAACTTCCCATGACCGAGGCAGCCCTTGAAGTGCTTCGCGATGCGGGCCTCGAGCCGGCCGTCTTCAGCGAGATCAAGCCCAATCCGACCGGTGCCAATGTCGAGGCCGGCGTTGCCGTCTATCGCGCCGGCAACCACGATGGCGTGATCGCCTTTGGCGGCGGATCGGGTCTGGACGCCGGCAAGGCGATTGCCTTCATGTCCGGCCAGACGCGCCCGATGTGGGATTTTGAGGATGTCGGCGACTGGTGGAAGCGTGCCGATCCGGACGGCATCGCGCCGATCATCGCGGTTCCCACCACCGCCGGCACTGGCTCCGAAGTGGGGCGCGCAAGTGTCATCACCAACGAGGAATCCCACACCAAGAAGGTGATCTTCCATCCAAAGATGCTGCCCGAGATCGTCATTTGCGATCCCGAATTGACTGTCGGCATGCCGCGCTACTTCACGGTCGGTACCGGCATGGACGCGCTGGCGCATTGCCTTGAGGCCTATTCCTCGACCTTCTACCACCCCATGGGCGACGGGATCGCGTTGGAAGGCATTCGGCTGGTGTTTGAAAACCTCAAGCGGGCGGCAGACGTGCCGGATGATCTCGTTGCGCGGGGCAATCTGATGTCTGCGGCCGCCATGGGCGCGGTCGCTTTCCAGAAGGGGCTCGGCGCGATCCACGCATTGTCGCATCCCGTCGGCGCGCTTTATGACACGCATCACGGCATGACCAATGCGGTCTTCATGCCCTATGTGCTGGCGTTCAACCGTCCGGTGATCGAGGACAAATTCGTGCGTCTCGCCGGATTCCTCGGCCTTGAAGGCGGCTACGACGGCGTGATGAAGGCGGTTCTGAAACTGCGCGAGGACCTGAATGTGCCGAACACGCTGGCCGGGCTCAATGTCGATGGCGCAAAGCGCGACCAGATCGCCGAGATGGCCGTGGTCGACCCGACCGCCGGCGGCAATCCGCTTGAACTGACAGTCGACGGCGCCCGTGCCATCTTCGATGCGGCGCTTGAAGGTCACCTTTAGGGGCAAGACTGGGAAAAAGCGCGGAATCTCCGCGTGGGAAAGGCGGTGGCGGACCCGCTCCGCCGCCGTCGTCGATTGACACGGCGTTGCTTCCGCCCCTACATCCTTGGCGCGCCCGCACCCGGCGGGCGCCATAACCTCAATCGGGACGAGGCACTATGACGACAACGCGGATCGACCGTCGCTTTGCGGCGTGCAAGGCGGCGAACAGACCGGCGCTGGTGACCTTCGTAACTGCCGGCGACCCGGATCTCGCGACCTCGCAGGCGATCCTCGATGCCCTCCCTGCCGCCGGAGCCGATGTCATCGAACTCGGCATGCCGTTCTCGGATCCCATGGCCGAGGGCATTCCGATCCAGCGCGCGACGCAGCGTGCGCTTGCCGCCGGCCAGACCATGGACAAGACGCTGGAGATGGTGCGGGCCTTCCGTCGCCGCGATGACGACACCCCCATCGTGCTGATGGGCTACTATAATCCGATTTATGTGCGTAATCCCGCCGTTTTTGTGAAGACGGCGGTCGAAGCCGGTGTGGACGGGTTGATTATCGTCGACATTCCGCCCGAGGCCGACGACGAGTTGTGCCTGCCCGCGCTGGACGCCGGTCTCAATTTTATTCGCCTGACAACACCGACGACCGACGACAAGCGCCTGCCGGCCGTACTCGCCAATACCTCCGGTTTCGTCTACTACGTCTCTGTGACCGGGATCACCGGCGCGACGATCGCCAATCGCACCCGGGTCGGCGAGGCCGTGCAGCGCATCAAGCGCCACACCGAACTGCCTGTCGCGGTCGGTTTTGGCGTGAAGTCGGCGGAAGATGCGCAGATCATCGGACGCGATGCCGACGGCGTCGTGGTTGGCTCCGTTCTCGTCGAGGCGGTACGCACCAGCCTTGATGATGCCGGAAAGGCAACCGATAAGACAGTGAGCGCGGTCGCCGATGTTGTGAAGAACCTCGCCGAGGGCGCGACCCGCGCCCGGCAGAGCTGAACGGCTGGCGCAATGCATTTCGCACGCTGCCTGGACACGAGACACGGACGGTAGTCACCTTGAACTGGATCAACAACCTCGTTCGCCCGAAGATCCGCGGTCTGCTGCAGAAGCGGGACGTGCCGGAGAACCTCTGGATCAAGTGCCCCGAAACCGGGGAAATGGTGTTTCACCGCGATCTCGAGGCCAACCAGTGGGTGGTGCCGACGTCCGGGCATCACATGCGCGTCGCCGGCAAGAAGCGGCTCGAGCTGTTTTTCGACGGGGGAGCCTACGAGACGGTCAAGACGCCCGGCGTCGCTGCGGACCCGCTGAAGTTCCGGGACGAAAAGCGCTACACCGACCGTCTGCGCGATGCGCGGGCCAAAACCGGCCTGGACGATGCCGTGACGGTTGCGACCGGTCTGCTCAAGGGCATGCCGATGACGGCCGCCGTCCAGGACTTTGCCTTCATGGGCGGATCGCTCGGCATGGCGGCGGGCGAGGCCATCATCGCCGGCATGGAAACAGCGGTCGAGCGCGGAACGCCCTTTGTCATGTTCGCGGCCTCCGGTGGCGCGCGCATGCAGGAAGGTATTCTCTCGCTGATGCAGATGCCGCGCACCACCGTCGGCGTACAGATGCTGCGCGAGGCAGGGTTGCCCTTCATCGTTGTGTTCACCAATCCGACGACCGGCGGCGTCACCGCGTCCTATGCCATGCTTGGCGATGTGCATCTGGCGGAGCCCGGCGCACTGATCGGCTTCGCCGGTCCGCGCGTCATCGAGCAGACCATCCGCGAGAAATTGCCCGAGGGCTTCCAGCGGTCCGAGTACCTTTTCGATCACGGGATGATCGATGCGGTGGTCCATCGCCACGATCTGCCCGAGACCATTGCTCGTATTTGCGGCATCCTGACCAAGACGCCGGTTGGCGTTCCGGATCCGGAAGAGCTTGCAGCCGATATCGCTGCAGCCGACGGCGCGGATGAGGACATGCCGTCAGAGACCGAGACGGCGAAAGACGAGGCGACGGTCGGCAATGCAACCTGAGGCGCGGTAAACCGGCGTGCTCGTGTCGTCAGGGCGACACGGCGGCAGTATCGCTCTTGCGCGCCGGGGCCATGGCTCCTAACAGATCCGCAAACGGGGTGCGTGTTGCGCTGGGCCGTACGGGCAGACAGATGGATCAGGTAACGGCGATACTGGACCGGTTGCTCGCGCTTCACCCGCGCGAGATCGACTTGTCGCTCGGGCGCATGGAACGCCTTCTGGAGGCGCTTGGCCGTCCGCAGGGCCGTCTCCCGCCGACGATTCACATCGCCGGGACCAACGGCAAGGGATCGACCACCGCCTTCATGCGCGCGATCCTGGAGGCGGCCGGCCTCAAGGTTCATGTCTATACCTCTCCGCATCTCGTTTCCTTCAACGAACGCATCCGCATTGCCGGGCGGCTTGTCGACGACGCACGGCTAATCGGCGCGCTCGATGCCTGCGAACAGGCGAATGCGGGCGAGGAGATCACCTTCTTCGAGGTGACGACGGCGGCGGCCTTCTGGCTGTTTGCGGAAGAGCCGGCCGATATCCTGTTGCTTGAGGTCGGGCTTGGCGGGCGGCTGGATGCCACCAATGTCATCGATGCGCCGCTTGCAAGCGTCATTACACCCGTCTCGATGGATCACGAACGCTATCTCGGCGAGACCCTGGCCGATATCGCAGCGGAGAAGGCGGGCATCCTGAAAGCGGGCGCGCCGGCGATCGTCGCGCCCCAGCCGGAAGCGGCCCGGGATGTTGTCGCGCGCCTGGCCGGCGCGCTCGGCGCGCCGCTGACATCGTTCGGCGAAGGGTTTCATGCTTTCGAGGAAAACGGCCGGCTGGTCTATCAGGATGACGAAGGCCTGATGGACCTGCCCCGTCCCCGGTTGATCGGGCGTCATCAAGCGGTGAATGCCGGCATGGCCATCGCCGCGCTGCGCCAGGCAGGACGCTTGCCCGATGCAGAAACGATCGGTCGCGGTCTGCTGTCCGTGGACTGGCCGGGCCGCATGCAGCCGCTGATGCACGGCCCGTTGCTGGATCTCTGTCCGCCTGAGACCGAACTCTGGCTCGACGGCGGACACAATCCGGGCGCCGGCGCCGCGATCGCGGCGGAGATGGGCTTGCAGCAAGAGCGCTCGGATCGCCCGCTGTATCTTGTGTCCGGAATGTTGAAGACCAAGGATCCGGTTGGCTTCTTTCAACCCTTTGCAGGCCTTGCTCGCCATGTCGCGACGATCCCGATTGCCTCGACCGATGCCTATCGCAGGCCGGAGGACCTTGCTGGAGCGGCCGCGGATGCCGGCCTGCAGGCGACCGCCTTCGCTTCGCTCGAAGCTGCGCTGAAGGATACCGGCGAGCGGGCCGAACTCGATGGCGTGGCGCCCCGCGTCCTGATCTGCGGGTCGCTCTATCTAGCCGGAGAGATCCTGTCGAAGAACGGCATGCGCCCGGTCTGATCACCGCCGATCACAGTTTCCGCAGCCGCACCTCGTTGATCGCGTGATCCGAGCCCTTACTCAGGATCAGGTCGGCGCGCGGGCGGGTCGGCAGGATGTTTTCCTGAAGATTGACCAGATTGATCTCGCTCCACAGCCCTTCCGCGATGGCAAGGGCGTCCTCGTCGCTCGCCAGCGCGTATTTGTTGAAATAGGAACCGGGATCGCGGAAGGCGGTTTCGCGCAGGCGCATGAAGCGCGAGACGTACCAGTTGTGCAGTACGTCCTCATCCGCATCGATATAGATCGAGAAGTCGAAAAAATCGGAGACGAAGGGCACTTCCTTGCCGTCGCGCGGCAGGTTGCTCGTCTGGAGCACGTTCAGCCCCTCGAGGATCAGGATGTCCGGACGGTCGACGGTGACCGACTGGCCGGGCATGACGTCGTAGTAGAAATGCGAGTAGACCGGTGCGGCGACATGCCGGCGGCCGGCTTTCAGGTCTGACAGGAACTTCAGCAGCGTCGGGCGGTCGTAGCTTTCCGGAAAGCCCTTGCGTCGCATCAGTCCTTCCGCTTCCAGCACGGCGTTTGGATAGAGAAATCCGTCGGTTGTCACCAGGTCGACCTTGGGGCTGGCTGGCCAGCGCGCGAGCAGCGCCTGCAGCAGACGCGCCGTTGTGGACTTCCCAACCGCGACGGACCCGGCGAGGCCGATGATGAAGGGGTTCTTGACCTCGTTGCTGCCCAGAAAGCGGTTGGTTGCCCGGTGCAGTTGCTGGGTCGCCTCAACGTAATAGGCGAGAAGCCGCGATAGCGGCAGAAGGATCGATTCCACCTGCCCGATAGACACGGGATCGTTCAGGCTCTGCAGCCGCCGCACCTCTTCCACCCGAAGCGTCATCGGCGTGTCGGCCCGCAGCCGCGCCCATTCGGCTTCGGTGAAGACCCTGTAGGGCGATAGCTCGTCTTCGGTGATTTTGCCGAAACCGTGTTCCATGACCAAGTGAAGTCCCGATCCCCCTGACCGGACGTCCTGCCGTCCGGATCAACCTGCGTGTGACCGTCCGCCGGCCGCCGCGTGGTCGTTTCAGTGCCGGCGCCGCATCGACGCCAATTGCGGTTGCGACAGTTGCGGTCCGTCAGTCGCGCGGACGCGATGCCTTTTCTTCAAGCCCGGTCTGGCCGGTTCGCCTGGCCAGTTCCTCCATCACCGTCGCCAGCGGCACGTCGCGGGCCTGCAGCAGCACGAGCAGATGATACAGGAGGTCTGCGGCTTCCCCGGTCAGCCCTGCCTTGTCGTCCTCGACAGCGGCAATCGCGGCCTCCACCGCTTCCTCGCCGACTTTCTGGGCGATTTTGGAGACGCCCTTGTCCATCAGCTTGCGGGTGTAGGACGATGCGTCGTCGCTGGCGGCCCGCGTGCCGATAATGCGGTCGAGATCATCGAGTGTGAAGGCGGTCATTGGTCGAAACGAGGTCCCTGGCCCGGATCAGGTGGTGCGTGGTGTCGGTGCGTCTCACGCATCGAGGCGCATTGGTATGCCATGTGCCGCCATATGCGATTTGGTCTCGCGGATCGTGTGAGTGCCGAAGTGGAAGATCGAGGCGGCGAGCACCGCCGTTGCGTGGCCGTCGCGCACCCCTTCGAGCATGTGATCGAGCGTGCCGACGCCGCCCGATGCGATCACCGGAACGGGGACGGCATCGGCGATGGCGCGCGTCAGTGCTATGTTGAAGCCGAGCCGCGTGCCGTCGCGGTCCATCGAGGTGACGAGAAGTTCGCCCGCTCCAAGCTCCACGGCCCTGCGGGCGAAGTCGACGGCATCGATCCCGGTTTCCGTGCGCCCGCCATGGGTGAAGATCTCGAAGCGCTCGGGCTCGCCGGGCCGGTTGACCTGCTTCGCGTCGATGGAGACGACAATGCATTGTGCGCCGAACTTTTCCGCTGCCTCGCGGATGAAGTCGGGGTTTTTCACGGCAGCGGTGTTGATCGAGACCTTGTCGGCGCCCGCGATCAAGAGCTTGCGGATGTCCTCCACCGTGCGCACCCCGCCGCCGACCGTCAGCGGCATGAAACAGGCCTCGGCCGTGCGGCGCACGACGTCATAGATCGTGTCGCGGCCCTCGTGGCTGGCGGTGATGTCGAGGAAGCACAATTCGTCCGCGCCCGCCGCATCATAGGCCTTTGCGGCCTCAACGGGGTCGCCTGCATCGACCAGATTGACGAAATTGATGCCCTTGACGACACGGCCGTCCTTGACGTCCAGACAGGGAATGACACGGGCTTTCAACATCTTGGCAACGCCTCGGGCGATTTTCGCGGGTGCAGCATAGCGATACGGTCGCGAAACTGCAAAGCCGGGCAAAAAAGACAACCCGGCCGCGTGAAAGACTGGCCGTCAGGCCGGCTTGAGAAGGGCGATCGCCTCGGCCGGATCGAGCCGACCGTCATAAAGCGCACGGCCGGAAATCGCTCCGGCAAGGATCGCGCAGTCGGGTGCGGCAAGACGACGGACATCCTCGATGGAGGCCAGCCCGCCGGAGGCGATCACCGGGATCGAGGTGGCCTTCGCCAGATCGAGGGTCGCGTCCCAGTTGATTCCGGCGAGCACACCGTCGCGGTCGATGTCTGTGTAGATGATCGCGGAAACGCCGGCATCCTCGAAGCGGGACGCCAGTTCGCTTGCGGCAAGCTCGGAGGTTTCCGCCCAGCCTTCAACGGCGACCTTGCCGCCGCGCGCGTCGATGCCGACCGCAACGCGTCCGGGAAAGGCGGTGCAAGCGGCTTTGACCAGCTGCGGATCGCGCACGGCGACGGTGCCGAGAATGACGCGGGCAATGCCCTTCGTCAGCCAGGCCTCGATATGGTCAAGGCTGCGGATGCCGCCGCCAAGCTGAACCGGGTTGGTGGTCGCCGACAGGATTGCGTCGACCGCATCGCCATTGCGGCTTTCCCCGGCGAAGGCGCCGTCGAGATCGACGACATGCAGCCAGTCGAAGCCCTGGTCCTGAAAGGCCTTGGCCTGGGCGCCGGGATCGTCGTTGAAGACGGTGGCCTGGTCCATGTCGCCCAGCTTCAGGCGGACGCATTGGCCGCCCTTGAGGTCGATGGCGGGAAAGAGTGTGGGCATGGGAAAGGGTCCGGTGTTGACGATCGCTCGGGCGCCTCAGGGCGCCCAGTCGAGGAAATTGGCGATCAGCTCCAGCCCGAGCCGTTGGCTCTTTTCCGGGTGAAACTGCGTTCCGATCATCGTGTCGCGGCCGACGATCGCGGTGATCGTGCCGCCATACTCCGTGGTGGCGAGCACATGGGCGGGATCGCGCGCGGCGAGGTGATAGGAGTGCACGAAATAGGCGTGCAGACCGTCCGGGCCGGTGTCCAGACCGTCGAGCACAGGGTGAGCGCCGGGCACGGAGATCGTGTTCCAGCCCATGTGCGGAATTTTCAGGGTCGGATCGTTCGGCGTGATCGCGGCGACATCGCCCGGAATCCAGCCGAAGCCATCGGTCGTTTCGAATTCGAGCCCGCGGCTTGCCATCAGCTGCATGCCGACGCAGATGCCGAAGAACGGGCGTCCCCTGGTCTCCACCGCCTCGATCAGCGCCTCGGCCATGCCGTCGACGGCCTTGAGGCCGCGCGAACAATCGGCGAAGGCGCCGACGCCGGGAAGCACGATGCGGTCGGCGCTGGCGACCACGTCGGGATCGGCCGTGACACGGACCTGCGGCGCATGCGCATGGGCCCGCGCAGCATGTTCGAACGCTTTTTCGGCGGAGCGCAGATTGCCGGATCCATAGTCGATGATGGCGATCAGCATGGTCTTTTTCCGATTGTCGTCTGTCTGGTGTCAGCTGTGGCGGGGGCCGGGTGTCAGGCCGACGACATGGGCGCTGGCAAAACGGGGGGCATTTGCGGGCGCCATGCGCGGGGCGGGCGCCGGAGTCGCCGGCGCGGGCGTGGTCTGCCGGGCCGCAAGGGCGGAGAAGAACCTTTGCTCGGCATCGGCAAGCGTGCTGCCCTCGACCGTTGCGACAAATTGCCAGCCGCGCCGTTCCATCGTCCAGCGGCGCAGGCCATTGGCTTCAAGCGCGACGAGCACGGCGAACAGCAATCCGCCGAGCAGCGGGGCAACGCCGCCGATCTGGCGTGTCACGAACTCAAGCAACAGCGCCAGCACCAGATACACGATCACCACCAGCCAAAGCCGGCGAAACAGCATCCAGATGACGGCGATGTAGAGTGCTGGCCAGCAAAAGCCTTCCTTGATGAAGGTGACGCGGTCGAGGTCCGTGTCGCTGAGGCTGTCCGGGTAGGTGTCCGGCGGGATCAGCACCGTGTACATGGTCATGCGTCGCGCCTCCCAGCGCTCTCGCGGCATGTCAGCCGCCGAGTTGGCCTTTGGTGGAGGGCACCCGACCCGATTGACGCGGGTCGGCTTCGATGGCCTTGCGCAGGCAACGGGCCACCGCCTTGAAGCAGGTTTCGGCGATATGGTGGCAATTGCGCCCGGTAAGATTGGCGACATGCAGCGTAATGCCGGCGTTCATCGCAAAGGCGCGGAAGAACTCCTCGAAGAGCTCCGCGTCGAAGTCGCCGACCTTGTCGCGATCGAACGTCACGTCCCAGACGAGGAAGGGGCGTCCCGAGACGTCCAGCGCGCAGCGCGTCAGGGACTCGTCCATCGCAAGATGGCAATCCGCGTAGCGGGCGATGCCGGTCATGTCGCCAAGCGCCTCTTTCAAGGCCTGGCCGAGGGCAATGCCGATATCCTCGGTCGTGTGATGGGCGTCGATATGCGTGTCACCGGTGGCGCGCACGGTGATGTCGATCAGGGAATGCCGGGCGAGCTGCTCGAGCATGTGGTCCAGGAATCCGACGCCGGTCGTGATCTGATAGGCCCCGGTTCCATCAAGCGTGAGGCTGACGGAAACATCCGTTTCCTTGGTCGTGCGCGAGATCGTTGCGGTGCGCATGGACGGCATTTTCCCCGTGGAGGCCCGGTGAAGCGATGCGGGCAATTGGTCGACATGTCAAAGGCGAGGCGAATGCCGCCCTGTTTCGGCGGCAAGTGGTTTTTGCCTTGTATCAGGGCGCCGGGTTCAAGGAAATACCTCGCTTTCAATCTGGCTTCCGATCTGGTCAAGACCGGCACCCCTGGCGTAGAAGAGCCTGCACTGCCCCTGATGCACGGAGACGCCCGACATGCCCGCCGTATCCTCGCCCTCGCCTTTTGCGCCCGCAAGCGCCCGCGATCGTCTGATCGTCGGACTTGACGTTCCAACGGTGGGCGAAGCCCGCGACATCGTGCGGCGCACCGAAGGCGCGGTCGGCACCTACAAGATCGGCATGCAGCTGCAATTCGCCGGCGGGCTGGAGTTTGCCCGCGAGCTGGCCGAGGCCGGCCATTCCATTTTCCTCGACGTCAAGCTTCTCGATATCGACAACACGGTTGCCAAGGCCGTTGAAAACATCGCCCGCATGGGCATGCGCTTCGTCACGATCCATGCCTATCCGAAGGCGATGACGGCGGCGGCCGATGCGCTCGCCGCCACCGGCGCCAACCTCTGTCTTCTTGGGGTGACGGTTCTCACCTCGATGGACGAGGAGGATCTTCATGCGGCCGGCTATGCCGGGTCGGTACCGGGTCTGGTGCGCGCTCGGGCGGCCAATGCAAGGGCCGCCGGCATGGGCGGGATCGTCTGTTCGCCACAGGAGGTTTCGGATCTGCGCGAGGTTCTGGGAGACGAGCTTGTGACCGTGACGCCGGGCATCCGGCCCGCAGGCTCCCAGGCTGGCGACCAGAAGCGGATCATGACTCCGGCGGATGCGATCAAGGCGGGAGCAGACTATCTCGTCGTCGCCCGTCCGATCGTGATGGCGTCCGATCCGCGCGCCGCCGCAGAGACGATCGTGGCGGAAATCGACGCGGCGCTGTAGCCCGCGCGGTGCGGCGTCACTGAGCTGCCGCAACCTGTGCGTTGTCGGTTTCCGCAGCGTTCGCACGCAGCGCGTTCGCCAGATGGTCCGTTGCCGCCTGAAGGCCGCCCGCGCCATGCGGGATCGAGAGGGCCGAAAGCCCCATTTCGATTACCCCGAGCGCACCGAGTACGGCGGGTGCGTTGACATGGCCCATATGACCGATGCGAAACCCGGTGCCGGTGATCTCGCCGATGGTTTCGCCGATGGTCAGTCCGCAGGTGTCCAGGCAAAAGCGGCGCAGAAGCGCCGGGTCCCGGCCGGGTGTCAGGACCACGGTCACGGAATTTGCGCGTGCGTCCGGATCGAGGATGTTGAATTCCAGCGCGCCGGCTTTTGCCCAGACACCGACGCAGGCGCGCACCGCTTCAGCCAGAAGCCGGTGGCGGCGATGTGCGCCGGTAAGTCCTTCTTCCAGGAGCATGTCGAGCGCCTTGCGAAAGGCGAAGATCATCTGCACCGGTGGGGTGCCGCAGTATTTCTTGTAGTGCGCCTCGCCCTGGCGGAAGGTCCAGTCCCAATAGTGGGTTCTGAGGTTTGCCGTGCGATGCGCCGCCATCGCGCGCGCGCCCGCGGCGATGAAGGAAAGGCCCGGCGGCGTCATCAGCCCTTTCTGTGAGCCGCTCAGCGCGAGGTCCACTCCCCAGGGATCCATGCGAAACGGAACGCAGGCGAGTGAGGCGATGGTGTCGACCATGAAAAGTGCTGGATGGCCGGCGGCATTGATGGCCGCGCGCAGAGCGGGAATGTCGTTGATCACCCCGGAGGCGGTGTCGATCTGGACGGTCAGGATCGCCTTGATGGCTTGCCCGGCGTCCTGCTTCAGCCGTGTTTCCAGGGCATTCGCATCGACCGCATTGCGCCAGTCGCCCTGGAGGATCTCGACGTTGAGGCCGAGCATCTCGGCCATCTCGCCCCAACCTCTCGCAAAGGCACCCGAGTCCAGCACCAGAACCGTGTCACCGCGTGACAGCGTGTTGCTCAGGGCGGCTTCCCAGGCGCCATGACCGTTGGCGGCGTAGATGAATGTGTCGCCGGTCGTGTCGAAAACGGATTTCAGATCGGCCAGGCTCCGATCGGTCATCTCGACCAGTTCTCCCGTGCGAATGTCGATGGCCGGTCGGTGCATCGCCTGGAGGACTTCATCGGGAACGGTCGTCGGCCCCGGAATCATCAGGATCTTTTTACCGTTCGCGAGCGTCATGGGCGTCTCTCCAGCACAGGACGTGGCACCTTGGGGCACCTCGGTCTGCAATCGATCGAGGAAAATGACGGCGGATCGGTGGCCGTCGGGGGGCGAGTTTAGACGACGTTCAGTTCAAGGACAGGCAGTTTTCTGGCCATGCGGCCATGCGCAAGCGCGCTCAAGTCCAGTGTTTGATAGTCGCCATGCACGATCAGTTCCGCAATGCCGCGTCCGACCGCAGGCGCCTGCTGAAGGCCGTGCCCGGAAAAGCCGGCGCACAGCAATAACCCCGGTATGCTCTCCACCGGACCTATGAAGGCATTGTGGTCGAAAAGGTTCATGTCGTAGTGGCCGGCCCAGGCAGCACCCGGCTTGATCGCCTCGAAGGCGGGAATGCGGTGCGCCAGTGTCGGCCAAAGGTGCTCTTCGAAGAAGCCGTGGTCGACATCGAAATCGTCACTTTGGGGATCGGCCGCTTCGGGAGGCGCCGAACCGCACAGGAAACCGGTTCCCTCCGGGCGCACATAGGTGCCGTTCGGGTCGATGAGCAGCGGGCACCCCTCGACCGTATCGCGGCAGTCGAAGGTGAAGATCATTCGCTTGCGGCTTTCCACGGGAAACGGAACCCCGAGATCGCTCGCAAGGCGTGTCGCGCCACTGGCGCCGGCCGCATTCACCAGCCGGCCGCAGGAGACCGTCGTTCCGTCGCCGAGCGTCAGGCGAAAGCCGGATCCCTCGGGTTCGGTGCGCATCACCTCGCCGGCGAGATAGGGCACATTGCGCGCCCGTGCGGCCTTGCGAAACGCCTGCATCAGGCCGTAGCCGTCGAACCAGCCCTCGCCGGTCCGCCCCCAGCAACCGGCCGAAATGTCCTCGGTGTTGAGCCAGGGGAACTGCCGCCGGAGGCCGTCCGGTTCGAGGAAGGCGATATCCGCGCCCATGCGCGTTTGCAGCACGTGGTTTTCTTCCAGAATGGCGCGCTTGTTGGGAGTTGCCAGGAAAAGATAGCCGCCTTCGTGCAGGTCGATCTGTGGCCGGTCATCGCCGACAGCGAGGCGGGCGCCGATCTCGCGCAGGAAGGCGATTCCGTAGAGTGAGATCTCGATGTTCACCGGGCAGGAAAACTGCTGGCGCACCGACGCTGCGGAAAGCGCAGAGGCGCATTTCGCGTAAGACGGGTCCTTTTCGATCACCAGCACAGATCCGGTGAAGTCGGGATCCATCGCCAGGTGGCAGGCGATGGACGATCCCATGACCGCGCCGCCGACGATGGCGACGTCCACAGTGTGATCGCTCATGACGCCCCGTTGTGGTCGAAAGTCCGCAGATGCGGGCGCGTGATCCGCGCCCGCGGGTGTGTCGGCCGTGGCGCGCTCAGAAAAAGGCCTGCAAGCCGGTCTGCGCGCGGCCCAGGATCAGCGCATGGACGTCATGCGTGCCCTCGTAAGTGTTCACCGTCTCCAGGTTCTGCGCATGGCGCATGACGTGGTATTCTTCCTGGATGCCGTTGCCGCCGTGCATGTCGCGCGCCATGCGGGCGATGTCGAGCGCCTTGCCGCAGTTGTTGCGCTTGACGATCGAGATCATCTCCGGCGCGACACGGCCCTCGTCAAACAATCGTCCGACACGAAGCGAACCCTGAAGACCGAGCGCGATTTCGGTCTGCATGTCGGCGAGCTTTTTCTGGAAGAGCTGCGTCTGGGCGAGCGGCTTGTTGAACTGCTTGCGTTCCAGGCCGTAGTCGCGGGCACGGTGCCAGCAGTCTTCGGCCGCTCCCATCGCGCCCCAGGAGATGCCGTAGCGTGCCCGGTTGAGACAGCCGAACGGACCCTTGAGCCCGGACACATTGGGAAGCAACGCATCCTCGCCGACTTCCACATTGTCCATGACGATCTCGCCGGTGATGGAGGCGCGCAAGGAGAGCTTACCTCCGATCTTCGGCGCGGAAAGGCCCTTCATGCCCTTTTCGAGCACGAAGCCGCGAATGGCACCGTCATGGGCGTCGGACTTGGCCCAGACCACGAAGACATCGGCGATGGGCGAGTTGGAGATCCACATCTTGGATCCCGTCAACCGGTAGCCGCCGTCGGTCTTCACGGCCCGGGTGCGCATTGCGCCGGGGTCCGAGCCGGCGTCCGGCTCTGTCAGTCCGAAACAGCCGACGTGTTCGCCGGAGGCGAGCTTGGGCAGGTACTTCTTGCGCTGCGCGTCATCGCCATAGGCATAGATCGGATACATCACCAGCGACGACTGCACGGAGTTCATCGAGCGATAGCCGCTGTCGACGCGCTCGATCTCCCGCGCCACGAGGCCGTAGGCCACATAGGAGGCGCCGGCGCAGCCGTAGTCTTCCGGCAAGGTCACGCCGATGAGGCCAAGCTCGCCCATCTCGTTGAAGATCTCGCGGTCGGTTCGCTCGTCGGCATAGGCCGACAAAACGCGCGGCTGGAGCTTTTCCTGCGCATAGGCCCGGGCGGTCTCCATGATGAGGATCTCGTCCTCGTTCAACTGATCGCGCAGCAGGAACGGGTCGTCCCAGGCAAAGCTTCCGCCGCCGGCGGGGTCGGATTTGCGGGTCGTCGCAGCGGTTGCGGTCATGATCTCAGTCTCCTTGCGGCTCGTCCGGGCGTCTGGCGTCATTGACGTTTCCCGCGTCTGCTGGGGAGCGCGCCGGTGCCCGGGGCCTGTGTCCGATGTGGCCGAAGTGTCCGGTCTGTGCAGGCCATCTTAAAGTGATATGTTGTCCCCACTTCATGAGCAAATGGAATAGGTTTTGAAACGCGGTTTCGTTCCCCACGCCGACAGTTTGATCGCATTCGAGTGCGCCGCCCGCCATGGCAGTTTCACCCGTGCAGCGGAAGAACTGCATCTGACCCAGGGCGCGATCTCCAAGCAGGTCCGTCATCTTGAAACCCGGCTGGGGGTCGAGCTCTTCAAGCGCGTGCGTCAGCGCATCGTTCTGACCGATGCCGGGCGGCTGTATCTGCACGACGTGCGCGGCGCCCTAGAAAGCCTGACGGCGGCGACACGCCAGGTGATGTCCTTTGCCGGAAACGCCGATGTACTGAACCTTGCGACCCTGCCCTCATTCGGCACCCGCTGGTTGGCGCCGCGACTCGCGCGGTTCGTTGCCGGTTATCCCGCCGCAAGCTTCAATATTGCGGTTCGGCTGCGGCCGTTCGACTTTGCCAAGGAACCTTTTGACGCGGCCATTCACTACGGCGATCCGGTCTGGGCGGGCGCGACTGCCGAGCCACTGTTTCGCGAGGACGTCATCGCGGTTGCCTCCCCCGGCTTTCGCGACCGGCATCGCATTGTAGCACCGGAAGATCTGGTGCCGGTGATGCGGCTCCATCAGTCGACGCGTCCGCTCGCCTGGCGGCAATGGTTCGAATTGGCCGGCGTCGAGACCGAGATGGCATTCCAGGGGCCGAGGTTCGAACAGTTCGTGATGATGGCGCAGGCGGCGGCGAACGATTTCGGCGCGGCGCTCGTTCCGCGGTTTCTCGTCGAGGACGAACTGGCGGACGGCCGGCTCGTGCAACTCTTCGATGCCGTGCTTCGCTTGCCGTCCGCCTATCACATCGTCTATCCGGAAAACCGGACGCTCAGACCGGTGGGGGCGGCGTTTCGTGACTGGCTGCATCGCGAGGTGGCGCGATCCGGCGGTGGTTAGACTGAACGGACAATTCCTGTATCGCCAGCGATTGCCTGGATTTTGCAGATTAAGGTTTGCACACCCGGCGAATCCTGTTCGTATCTGGATGTCTTCATTATGGAGATGCGGCGGTCCTGGCCGTGAGGTTCCCCCCTCCCTCCTTGCGGTCAGGACCATTTTCCCGTCGTTGTGACGACCTGACGAAACGCCCGCCGTAACCGGTGGCGGTCTTACCCGCAACTTGCCGCAGTGCCCTTGCCTTCCGCAGCGACATGCACTCTTGCAATCCCTCGCCTGAAAAACTTTAGGTCTCGCGCAGCGCGCCTGGAAACATCTATGACGCGGCCACGCACGAAGGGGCCACGATCGACGATGATGAGATCGACTTTGTGCCCGTTGTCGAGGTTTGTAACGGTGACCTTCGTTCCGAAAGGCAAGGATCGGTGTGCCGCTGTATAGGCTTCCGGATCCGCCATGACACCGCTCGCGGTTCGTCCTGTGAGCTCGTACCAGGAGGCCTTCCCACACTCAGCTGCCGCCGGAGTTCCCGAGATGGAGGCGAGAATACTGGTCAAAAAGACGTAGTTGAAAAGCTTGCGAATCACCGAATCACGTCCATACTTTCAGAAAATAGATTTTTCACGGGCACTTTTTGTCGATTTTTCTGGCGATCGACAATGTCAATGTAAGACATGGCGTCTATTCATGACATTGTTGAGGCAGGCGAGAGAAAAAAGCATTTGCGGGAAGCGGTGGCCGGGCATGGGTGTCCGGCTGCGTTACGGGACGGGGCAATGGAGAAGTTCGAGGAGGAAGCTGGTTCGGTCGCGGGATGCGCCGACGAGCCGATGTGTCTTCATGCCGCGATCATCATGGCGGCGCGTGATCCGATCTATTTCTGCACGCCGGACTATGTCATCCGCGAGGCAAACGAGCCTTACAGCGAAATCGGCGGCTTCACCCGTGAGCAGGCGATCGGCGAGACTGTTCCGACCGTCGCCGGTGCCTCTGCCTTCGAGAAGCGCAAGGCTTTTCTCGATGCAGCACTCGATGGAAGTCCGGTTTCGCTTCAGGCCTGGGTGAAAATTCCAGGCAAGGGACGGCGGTTTTTCGACGTTTGCTATCAGCCGGTGCACGGTCCCGACAACGAGGTTCTTGGTGTGGCGGCGTTCGGGCGCGACATCACCGACCTGAAGCGGGCCGACGAGGCCCTGCGAATGTACAAGAGTGTCATCTCGCAGATGAGTGACCGAATCTTCATTATCGATCGCGAGTTCCTGTACAAGCTGACCAATGAGAGCAACTCTCTCTGGTATGGTCATACGCCCCTTGAACTGATGGGACGGCATGTCGCGGAGTTCGTTGGCGCGCAGCGTTTTGAATCCGAGGTGCGCCCGACGCTTGAACGCTGTTTCAAGGGGCAAACGCTGGAGTATGATTTCGAGGACATCGATCCGACCGGTCGACCGGTGATCGTCGGGGCGCGGCTCGAGCCGTTTCGTAACGGCGAGGGCAGTATCGAAGGCGCAGTGGTCACCTTGCGGGACGTGACCGAGACGCGCCGGATGTCGGAGCGCCTGGAACGTCTCGCGCTTGCCGACGACCTGACCGGGCTTGCAAACCGCCGGGCGTTCGAAACCTGGCTGGACATCCGTCTGCAATCGCTGGCTCAGGGTGATGTGGCGCTGCGCGGTTTCAGCGTCGTGTTCATCGACCTGGACGATTTCAAGATCGTCAACGACACCGTGGGCCATGGTGCCGGCGATAGGTTTCTCAGCGGGATTGCAGAACGTCTCGGGGAGTTCAGGTCCGACACGGTGCATGTTGCGCGGATCGGCGGCGACGAGTTCGGAATGGTTATCGACGGAGATAATCGCGAGCGTGCGCGCGACGTGTGCGCACGCGTTCTTGCAATGTTCGACGGGCATCATTTCACGGCGGATGAAACAACGTTTCGCGGTGGAGCAAGCCTTGGCCTTGCCACGATTACGCCGGCCCTGATGCGGGATGCGATTTCGGATGTGAGCAGCGTGCTGCAGTGGGCGGACCATGCCTGTATGCAGGCCAAGGCGGCCGGTGGACGGCAGATGGTCGAACACACTGCTTTCGACCGCATCACCGCGCATCGGCGGGCGGAAATTCATCACCTTGCCGTCATAGAGCAGGCCCTGAACGACCCTGATCTGCTCTCGCTCCAGCGCATGCCGGTAAGCGATGTCGAAACGGGCGCGTTGGTCATGCATGAGGCACTCCTGCGGCTCAAGATGCCGGATGGATCGCTTCAGGGGCCCTCCATGATCCTCGCTACGGCGGAGCGTCATGGGTTGATGCGCAGTGTCGACCGCTGGGCCGTCGATGCGGTGTTGCAGCGCATGGAGGCGGAAAATACGGATCTGCCCGTCGCTTTCAATTTGTCTTCCGATTCACTGGGAAGCCATGACTTTACGCGCATGTTGTTGCGTAGGGTTTCGGAAGCGCGCGGGATCGCGCCGAAACTGGTGGTCGAGGTATCTGAAACGTCGATGACGCAGCTCAACGCGTCTGCCTGGCAGTGCCTGGCCGATTTGCGGGCGCTTGGCTGCCGGATCGCACTTGACGATTTCGGAAAGGGCTTTGCATCCTTCTCCCAACTGCGGGAAAACACTTTCGATATCATAAAGATCGACCGTGTCCTGACGGGACAGATTGCCGGTGATCCGGTCAAGAAGGCTGCGATTTCCGGAATCGTCGGCCTTGCGAATGCACTGCATTTGCCGACTGTGGCGGAATACGTGCAGGATGCAGATACCTTTGCGCCGCTCAAGGCGCTCGGCGTGCGCTACGCGCAAGGCCACTTCATCGGACGTCCCGAACCCTGGCCGTTGGCAGGGCGCTGAACCGATCCCGATTGCAGCTGCTTTGGGTCGCGCAGTCATGAGACCATGACCTGGTTCAGACGTTGCGGGTGCGACGGTACTCGCGTGCGAGTGCGGTGTCTTCGGGAAACCGCACCCGAACCTCCTGCAGCAGGTTCGCAAGGCCCTGATCGTCTCCTGCCGCGGCTCGCGCCGCAAGCCGGGTTCGCCAGACGCTCTTGCGCCAACGCTTCGGAAGGCCTGAAAGCGCCGCGTCGGAATCGATTGTCGTCTGGGTCCCTGCCAGCAGTGCCTCGGCCTGGTCGAAGCATTCGGTCGCGACAAGCGCTTCTGCCGCGAGCAGGGCGAAGCCCGGATTCTGGTCCACATAGGGGTCGGATGCCATCGGGGAAACATCGACCGGCATGCCCCTGGCGCGCGCGGCGCCAGCGCGGGCGAAACGTTCGATATCCTCCACCGCATCCCGGGCGATCAGGTTCCGTTCGGCGCACAATCCGCCAAGATCGCGATCGAAGCGTGTGATGAGCTTTCGAATGATGTTGAGTGTGTAAAGATGATCGTGGCTCGCGTGGGATGAGCGCAAGGTTGATAGGCTGGTGCGTGCCGGCAGATCGGCCCTAAGGCATCTGGTCGCGCCGCGGGCGTCGATCGCGTCGAAGATCCCGAAAACGATATGGACCGGCGGTCCATCCTGGCAGGCCTGCAGCATCGACAGCGGATCGGGCGCGGTCGGGTCCTCCTGCATGTAGAGCCTGCTCTGGGTCCCCGGTTCTCCGAGGCGAAACTCGGGGCCAAAGGCATAGATCTCGCCGTCACCGCGTTTCAAACCCGTCAGCAATGCGCCATAGGCGCCTTTCGACGCGCCATAGTAGACGATGCGGTCTGGCGATGCGCGACTGCAGGCTTCGGCGATCGCGAAATCGATGGCGCTGCCGCACGTCCTGTACCAGTCGGCATCGGGCCCTTTCAGAAAGAGGCAGGCGTGGCGTGTCTGCGCGAAGAGCCGCTCCAGTCCGAAACGCTCCTCGGCAACGCGCGCCTGGGAGAAGACGACGACAAGGACACTCTCGCCGTGGCCTGCATCCGGCCGCGCGGGGCGGTGGCGCCAGGTCAGGCCGCTGTGCGGATCGCATCCGCCGTTGCGGTGGGGCATGGTATCCTCGTTCGGCGCAGGGATCTGATACCCAGGGTATGGATCTATGAATGAGGCTGACATCTCGCGGGAAATGGCAAAAGGCCAGACAGAGCGGGCATCGTTGCCGGGTCAAGCGCGCGGACGCAGGACATGTTGTTTCCTGCAGGCCCGCTTCTCGACGAGGACCAATCCGCCTCAAACCATTTCCACCACGTTTGCGGGGCCAGATCCTAAATCTGTGGGCCGATCCAGTGGTTCGATTGCGTCTGCTTTCGCGGGCTGCGCAGTTCGGCGATATGTGCGGTCTCCGGATCGAGGGTGGCGATCGCTTCGTACTGGGTCAGGAACACCTTGCCGGTCAGATGCGCGAGAAACGCCGTGCCCTCCAGTCTGTCCATTACCGGCCCCTTGACCTCGGACAGGTGGAACGAGACGCCCGAATCCGACAGCCGGCGATTGATTTCCTCCAGGCTCTCCAGGGCGGAGGCGTCGACCTCGTTGACGGCCGGACACATCAAGACGACATGTTGAAGCTTGGGGCGTTCCGCGACGAACTCCAGGATCCGGTCCTCAAGAAAGCGCGAATTCGCAAAAAACAGGCTTTCGTCAACCCGGACCGACAGCACCGTATCGCCGGTTACCACCTTGTGACGGTTGATGTTTCGGAAGTGCTCGGTGCCCGGAACGATGCCGACAATGGCCATATGCGGCCGCGAGTTGCGGTAGAGATAAAGCGCGATGGACACTCCGACCCCGGTGACCACACCTGTTTCGACGCCGAAGCCGAGGGTGACGAGAATGGTACCTGCCATCGCCGCGAAATCGCTCTTGGAATAGTCCCAGACCTGACGCAGCGCCTTCAGGTCGACCAGCGACAGAACGGCGACGATGATAGTGGCGGCGAGTGTCGCTTGCGGCAGGTTGGCCAGAAGCGGGGTCAGGAACAAGGTGGCAAGGGCGATGCCGACGGCCGTGAAGGCGCCGGCCGCGGGCGTGCGGGCGCCGGCATCGAAATTCACGACGGAGCGTGCGAAGCCACCGGTTACCGGATAACCACCCGAAATCGCCGAAGCGATATTGGAGGCGCCCAGCCCGATGAGTTCCTGGTCGGGAACGATGCGCTGACGGCGTTTGGCCGCGAGTGTCTGGGCCACCGATACGGACTCGACGAAGCCGATCACCGAAATCAGCAGGGCCGGAACCGCGAGCTGGGTCCAGAGATCGAGGCTGAATGGCGGCAGGGTCGGCATCGGCAAGCCTGTGGGAATGTCTCCGATCAGCCGCACGCCTTTGTCGCCAAGGGAAAACACGACTGCCGCCACTGTCGTCGCGGCGACGGCGGCCACGGGGCCGGCCTTGGCGAGAATGTCGGCAAGGCGAGGGCCGAGGCCGGCCCCGATGAGGGCGGGTTTCAGCCCCTTGCGCACCCAGAACAGAAAGGCGGTCGTCGGCACGCCCACCGCCAGCGTATAGGGATTGATGTCCGGGAGAGCCTGGAAGAGCGCAAGCACGATTTCAAACAGATTGTGGCCGCCGGCCGATACGCCCAGCAGATGCTTGAGCTGGCTGGCGGCGATGATCATGCCGCTCGCGGTTATGAAGCCGGAAATCACGGGATGGCTGAGGAGATTGGCAAGGAAACCGAGTCGGAAAATGCCCATCGCCAGAAGCATGAGGCCGGACAGAAACGCAAGTGCGATCGCCGCGCCTAGATATTCGGCCGTTCCCTGTGCGGCTAGGCTGCCGACGGCGGAGGCCGTCATGAGGGAGACCACCGCCACCGGTCCCACGGCCAGTGCGCGGCTGGTTCCGAACACGGCATAGGCGACCAGTGGCAGGATCGACGCGTAAAGGCCGATCTCGGGAGGCAGGCCGGCCAACAGCGCATAGGCGAGCGACTGCGGAATGAGCATGATCGTGACGATCAACGCCGCGATCAGGTCGTCGGTGGCGGTGTCGCGCGTATAGTTGCGACCCCAGTCGAGAATCGGCAGGTATCTGGCCAGCTGTTTCATCATCACGATACGGGTGTTCCAGCCGTGGTGGGTGGCGACGGCGCATAGAAAAGGAGTCACGGGGAGCGACAGGCGTTCCCGCGTGTCCCGGGTATGGATGAACCGGCCGGTGGGCGGCGTCCGGTCCGCGGACCGCCGTCGCGTTACCCGGCCTCGTTCATCCGCGAAAGAACGGGGCGCAGACCGGAAAGGTCGTAACCGGCGTCGGCCGCCAGGCGCACCAGCGCGTCCGCATCCCGGGTCGTGGCCTGAGACAGGGCCCAAAGGTTGATCGACCGTGTGCCGGTCCTGCAAAAGGCGAAGACCGGTCCATCCGTCTCTTGCATCGCCCTTTGGAAACCTGCGACCAGATCGGGGCTGATGCCGTCTCGCCCGACCGGCAGCGCGGTGTAGGCGAGGCCGGCTGCCCTTGCCGCGTCCTCTATTTCGGCACCGGAAGGCTGGTCCGGGGCCTCTGCGTCGGGGCGGTTGTTGACGATGGCGGTGAAGCCGGCGTCGCGGAGACCCGCGACGTCTTCCGGCTGGATCTGGTGGGCAACGGTGATCGTGCCGTCAACCTTGGCGCTTTGCATGCATGTGTCCTTAGAGTTCGTTGACCGGGACCTTCAGAAAGGTCTTGCCGCTCTCATCCTTGGGCGGCAGTTTTCCGGCCCGCATGTTGACCTGTATCGACGGGATGATCAATTTCGGCATTCCCAGTGTAGCGTCCCGGTTCGTGCGCATGGACACGAATTCCTCTTCGCTAATGCCGTCGCGGGCATGGATGTTGTGGGTCCGCTCCTCGGCGACCGTGGTTTCCCACCGGACATCCCGACCGTTCGGTGCGTAGTCGTGACACATGAACAGCCGAAAGGCATCGGGCAGGCTCAACACCTTGCGGATCGAGCGGAACAATTGTGCCGCATCGCCTCCGGGGAAATCGGCGCGGGCCGTGCCCCCGTCGGGCATGAACAGCGTGTCGCCCACGAAGACGGCATCGCCCATGACGTGGGTCATGCAGGCCGGCGTGTGACCGGGCGTGTGCATGGCAAAACACGTCATTTCCCCGATTTCATAGGTGTCGCCGTCCGTGAAGAGACGATCAAACTGAGAGCCGTCACGCTGGAACTCGGTGCCTTCGTTGAAGACCTTGCCGAAAGTGTCCTGCACGACCTTGATGTTTTCGCCGATTCCGATCTTGCCGCCGAGCTTATCCTGGATGTAGGGCGCCGCCGACAGGTGGTCGGCATGCACATGGGTCTCGATCAGCCACTCGATCGAAAGGCCGTTTTCGCGAATGTGGGCGATGATCCGGTCTGCGGATTCAAACGAAATCCGGCCGGCGGCATAGTCCATGTCCATGACGCTGTCGACGACCGCACAGGCGTTCGAGGCCGGATCCTTCACCACATAAGAGATCGTGTTCGTGTCCTCATCGAAGAAGGCAGTGACGTCGGGGTGGGTCTTGGTGTCGACCGGGTAGGTGGTTTCGGTGGTCATGTTGGACCTCCTTTTCACGAGTGGAAATCTGTGTGCGTCGGCATCAGCCGGCTGATGCAGCAGCGCGTGTGCGGGCGGATTCTATCAGCTTAACCATCAGCATTCCGGCAATCAGCGCCGCGACGAAAATGGCGGGTTCCATGCGGCCAAGGCCAAGTGCGGGGATCACACCTCCCGGGCAGAACCCGGTAATTCCCCAGCCGACGCCAAAGATCGCGGCTCCGCCGAGCAGGCGCAGATCGACATCCTGTCTTGTCGGGATGGCGAAGCCGTTTGCCAGCAGGGGATGCGAGCGGGAAAGGACCAGCCGGAAGCCGATTGCCGTGACGATCAGGGCCCCGCCCATCACAAAGCCCAGACTTGGATCCCAGGTTCCTGCCACATCGAAGAAATTGAGCACTTTGGCCGGGTTTGCCATGCCGGAAACGAGAATGCCGATACCGAACACCAGACCAATTGCAAAAGCGGAGACAATCCGTTTCATGGCATCAACCTCCAACAACGTGGCGAACGACATAGACCGTGAGGCCTGTGGTCAGCATGAACGTCAGTGTCGCGGCGATCGAGCGTCCCGACAATCGGGCCATTCCGCAGACACCGTGGCCTGAGGTGCAGCCGCTGCCATAGGATACGCCGATGCCGACAAGGATGCCGCCGATCACCAGCATGGTGGTGGAGGGTGGCACCTCGATGGCAGGCATGTGGCCGGTCGCGGCAAACAGAACGGCCGGGGCGGCGATCATTCCGGTCAAAAAGGCGAGCCGCCAGCCCCAGTCGGCATCAGCCGGCGGCAGCAAACTGCCAACCATGCCGCTTATGCCGGCGATGCGCCCAAGGGCCGCCATCAGCATGACCGAGGCGAGGCCGATGAGAATTCCGCCTGCGGCGGAGAGGACGGGTGTGAATTCACTCATGTTTCCTCGCGCCCGTCATTGCAAAGGCGCCCCTTTTTTCACGGCACCAGGGTGCCGACCGTACCTGTGTTTTGAATTCGGGTCGGGCGCTTTCCGCCGACAACCTTGATTGCAAATATATGAGGATATGCTAATTTAGCAAGCATGAATATTCAGCAGATGGAAATAAGCGCCGACAAAGCGGCGTCGATGCTGGCTTCGATGGCCAATTCCCGCCGCTTGATGACGCTGTGCCATCTTGTGGACGGGGAATGCAGCGTCGGCGTTCTGGCGCAACGGGTCGGCCTCAGCCAGTCCGCGCTGTCCCAGCACCTTGCCAAGATGCGGGCGCTGGGTCTTGTCGAGGCGCGCAGGCAGGGTCAAACGGTTCACTATCGCCTTGCCAGCAACGAGGTCAGAATCGTGCTGGAAACCCTTCACGCGCTTTATTGTCCTTAGGATGCGGACCCTCAAGCGAAGTCGCAACGGTTTGAGGAGCGATCCGGTCACATCCAACGCACGCAACAGGGCGTCAGCGCGTCTCGTCAGTGCGGTTGATCGGGTAAAAGCAGCCCGTTCTGCACTCCCTCCCTCGCGGTGTTTTGTCGCTTTCCATGCCATGTCGGCCTCATTTGTGGATCCACACCATGGACATCGAGGGGCCTTCAGGGCGCGGCTGTAACGCCCGTTCCGCCGAGCACCACGCTCGATCCGCCGTCACGCGCGCGGGTTACGACACCTGGGAGCTTCGGGAGCGGGTTTTCGCCGTCATGGGGAAGGTCGCGGTCCGCGCGGGGCGTCGACAGTTCGTTCAAGGGACGCAGGATCCTCTCATGGATCAGTGATCCCACGTGGATGCGGACGGGTGAAGCGCCGTCTCCCGAGAGACGGAACTGGCTTGGCCAGAGACGCAGCACCCAGCGCCCGCCGAGTTTTTCCGGGTCGGTGGTGCTGTCGTCGCGCTTGATCAGCACAAGATCCGCCCCGCGGCCGTTTTGAATGCGTGGCAGGGCCGGCAGATCTTCCGGAGGCGTCTGTCCCGCCAGAAAGCCTGCGAATGTCGCGAGCGACCAGGCCGGAGCCGGCACATAGCCCTCGGGTGCAAGGGCTTTCGCCAGGGTGGACGGATCGCCCGCCCATTGCACGATCAACGGTTCTTCGCGCTCGCCGTTGAGTTCGATCCGATGCGCGGGCAGATCGCGCCAGCGTTCGTCAAGCCATTCGTCGCGGCTGAGAACGACTGCCGGACTGACCGGCTGATACATCGCCAGACCGGCCTCGAAGTTGCGCATCACATGTGCGCTGCCGACCGTGACCATGGTGATGCTCACTAGCCCTGCGAGCGCCCAGCGTCCGATTTTCTCATTGTGGATCGATCCGAATACGAAGGCGAAGGCCGCCACCATTGCGGTGCCGAAAGCGAGGCCGCCGATCACGTCGCTCATCCAATGGGCGCCAAGATAGACTCGCGAGAACGCGATTGCTCCCACCAGCGTGACGGTGACGGAGAAGATGCCGGCTTTGATCAGCGGTGACCGGTCATGAGCAACGAGCACCGCGATGATGCCATAGAGCACCGTGTTCAGCGTGGCGTGGCCGGAGGGAAACGACAGGGCGTCGGCGCCCGTGTACAGGTCGATCGGCCGGGCGCGGTGGAGCAGAAGCTTGAACAGCGGTACGAAGACAGCTGTGCCCGCGATGGCAATCAGAAAACCCGTTGCCCGCCGCCAGGCGCGCCGGACGAAGAGATAGGCGATCACCACGCAGGCGACGACAGAGGTGACGATTCCGTCACCCAGCATCGTCATCAGCGTCATGAACTCGTCGGCGGCCGGGGTGCGAAGTCCCTGGAAGAGATTGCGCATTGCCGTGTCGGCGCGCTGCAGGCCGTTGTCCGGCGAGATGGCGGCGGCCAGGGCGACGAACACCGGGACCGTGACCAGCAGCAGGGTTGCCGACACCAGCATCCCGGCGGATCGCGGGTGGGCGGGATCGAGCATGCGTGCAAGCCATTTGGCGAAACCGGACTTGCGGCGCGCCAGCCGCGCGACGATACGGGCCCTGCTGCCGGCATAGAGCGGCAGCACGATGAGAATCAGCCAGCGTGCCAGCAACACGGCGACGAACAGCACCACCAGGAAGATGCCGAGCACGGTGGCAAGCCGGCCGCTGATCTCGCCGAGCGCCCCGAAAGCCGTGCCGGCCAGCACGCCGGGCCCCAAATGCACTATGGTCCAGGCGATCGCGGAGGTGACGTTGATGATGGTGAACCGGGTCGCATTCATGCCGACCATCCCGGCGATGCCGGGCACGATCGCCTTCACACCGGGCACGAAGCGGCCGATGAACACGCTTTTTCCGCCGTGGCGCAGGAAATAGGCTTCGCCGCGTTCCACCAGCGTGCGATAGCGACTGAAGGGCCACACCGACTTGATCCGGTGCTTGTAGATGTGGCCGATCCAGTAGGAGATGGCGTCCCCGGCAATTGCACCCAGCACCGTCCACAGGAAGATCGGCCATGGATCCAGCTTGCCAAGGCCCACCAACGTGCCGGCGCCGACCAGAACCACGGTGGATGGCACGACCATGCCGATCAGGAACAGCGCTTCGCACATGGCGATCAGAAACACCACCGCATTGGCAAGCGTGGGGTTTTCGCCAATGAAGGTGACGAGTTGGTTCAAAAGGTCGGTCACGTGGCGTTGCTCGGCATCACTGCGCTGCGGGGGTGTCTTTGAAGACCGCGCGAGGCGGCGATTGCCGTCTACATGTACGCGCTCGCGTCCGTTCCGCCAATCCTCGGCGGATGGGATTTTCTTTTCCGTTTCGGCGGGAAGTTGTCGCGCGGGCGATTGCCTCTGCGTTCGCTCCGCGTCACCTTGCATGCGGCGCTGCCCTCATCGGGCGGGACGTGGCTGTTGAAGGAGTCTGCAACGTGTTCCAGTCTGCATCCCTGCCTGTTTCGCTATCCAAGGCGGATTTCAAGAAACTCGAACCGGCCTTGCGCGGCGATCTTCTGGCGGCCCAGCTGGAAATGATCGCCTCCCGTGCGTTTTCGATGGTGATCGTGATCGCCGGTGTCGACGGTGCGGGCAAGAACGACGCGATCGCCCGGTTGCACGAATGGATGGATGTGCGCCATCTGGTCTGCAATGCTTATGGACCCCCGACCCGGGTTGAGCGGCATCGGCCCGAGATGTGGCGGTATTGGCGTGACCTGCCTGCGCGCGGAAAGACGTCCATCGTCGTATCGTCCTGGTACAATGATCCCTTGCGCGACCGGGTGCTCGGGAAGACCGGCGAGGCAGAGTTCGAGCAGCGTTTGTCGCAGATCAACCGGTTCGAAGCCCTGCTGGCGCATGAAAAGACACTGGTGCTGAAATTCTGGTTTGCTCTGGGCGCCAAGGCGCAAAAGAAAAGGCTGGAGCCATTGCGCAGCGGCAAGGCGCGGGCCCGGCGCATTCTGACCGAATGGGCGGATATCGACCATTCACCCGATGCGCAAGCGGTGTTCCAGCTGGCCGCAATGACGACATCGACGGCATCGGCTCCCTGGATGGTCATCCCGTCCGAGGATCCGGATGCGCGCGATCTGGCGCTTGGTCGCAGTGTACAGCTTGCGGTTTCGCACCGTCTCGCTGTCGAACCGGGAGAACCGGTTGCGATCCCTGCGGCGGTGGCGCGCGTGGAACGGCGCAGCGCGGTCGAGTCGATTGATCTGGGAAAACGGCTTTCCAAGGATCGCTACGACGAGGAACTCTTGCACTGGCAGAAAAAGCTGACGCATCTCGTTGACCGCAAGGCTGCCCGCAAGCTCCCGCTGATTGTCGTCTTTGAGGGCAATGACGCGGCCGGAAAGGGCGGCGCCATTCGCCGTCTCACTCGGCCGATGGATCCGCGCCGCTATCGCGTCCACCGGATCGCGGCTCCGAGCGAGGAGGAACTCGCCCATCCCTATCTATGGCGCTTCTGGCGCAATGTCCCGCGCAAGGGGCAGACGGCGATCTTCGACCGGTCCTGGTACGGACGCGTTCTCGTCGAACGCGTCGAGGGCTTTTGTTCGGAAGCCGACTGGGCCCGCGCCTACAATGAGATCAACGAGTTCGAGGCCGAAATGGGATCCTCCGGAGGGCTTGTCGTGAAGTTTTGGCTGGCGATCAGCAAGGAGGAACAGCTGGCGCGGTTCAAGGCGCGTGAGGAAACCCCCTACAAGCAGTTCAAGATCACCGACGACGATTGGCGCAATCGGTTGAAATGGGACGCTTATGCAATGGCGGCGGGTGACATGATCGACCGGACGTCGACGGCTGGCGCGCCGTGGCATCTCGTCTCGGCGGAAGACAAGCGCCATGCACGCGTGACTGTCCTGAAAACCCTGTGCAAGCGGCTGAAGGCAGCCCTTTAGGTCAAAGTGGGCGGTTTGGCGGCAGGGCCATTGGCGTCGGTGGCGGTGTTGGTGAACCCTTGCCGGAACGTTCGCGGGGCGATTCCCGTATTCGCGGTAAACACGCGCGAAAAATAGTCCGGATCGGAAAACCCGAGGTCATAGGCGATTCCGGCGACGCGGATTTGGGTATAGGCCAGCAGGCGGCGCGCCTCCAGCATCTGCCGGTCCCGGATCAGCGCTGACGCAGACCGGCCCCGCGCCTGACGGCAGACGCGGCTAAGATGGGGCGCTGTCACGGCCAGTGCCCGGGCATAGGAATCGACCGTGTGAAGGCGTGAGTATTCTCCATCCAGAATGGCCAGAAAACGGTTGAACAAGGGACCGCCGGCTGTGTCTTGATGCGGCACGCTCTCGGGTGACCGAGGGCCGTGACGCAGGATCCAGATCAGAAGCAGCGTTACTTGCGCATTGAGCGCTTCCGCCCGGTGGGCGTCGTGTGCGCCATGTTCGCGCGCTAGCGCCCCAAGTGCCGGTGGCGCATCCACCAGTCCGGTCAGCACGGCCGGGCGCGTCAGACGTCGGGTGCGATCCACCGCCCGTCGGATCGGATCGAAAACGATGTCGGGAAGCGTCACGACCACGCCTTCGGTGCCGGTGATGAAATGAAATCCGTGTACGGTTCCGGCCGGGACGATGGCCATCGTCGCATCGTCCAGCTCATGGGTTGCGTCGTTGAGACGAATGGTACCGCCGCCGCGTTCGATCCAAAAAATCTGGTGAAGAGCCGGGTGACGATGCGCGGCGATGCGCCATCGGCGCGGTCCGCTTCGTTCCTGCAAACGTTCGATATGCACAAGGTCGGGAAAGGCCGCCTTGGCCGGTTCCCCCAGAAGTCCATAGTCCGGTGCGGATCTGATTGTTCGATTCATCCAGATATTAGAGCGATATTTCCATTCTCATGTCCAGCCGGATATCGGACCCTCGGATCGGGATCTTCGACCGTCCGCCAGTCTGTGCCGGTGTCAGCGGATGCAAGGGCCGGGTCCCTCAAACCCAATCGACAAGCGGAAACGGCGATCATGTCCATTCCCGACAAAACCCAGGTCCTGATCATCGGCGGCGGCCCTGCCGGGCTGTTGCTTTCTCAGCTTCTGCACCTTGCGGGCATCGACACCGTCGTGCTGGAACGCCGCACCCGAGATCATGTTCTTTCGCGCATTCGTGCCGGGGTGCTTGAGCAGGGCACCGTTGATCTCCTGCACCGTGCCGGCGTGTCCGGGCGCATGGAGCGGGAGGGTCTGGTGCATTCCGGCGTCGAGATCGCGTTTCATGGTGAAAGGCTTCGCATCGATCTGGACGATCTGACCGGCGGACGATCCGTTACCGTCTACGGGCAGACCGAGGTCACCGCCGATCTCTATGCCGCCCGCGACGAGATGAATGGCGTTGTCGTGCATGAGGCGGAGGACGTCACCCTGCATGACGTTCTTGGCGCGCGTCCATTCGCGACGTTCCGCAAGGACGGGCAGACGCACCGCATCGACTGTGCATTCATTGCCGGGTGCGACGGTTTTCACGGGGTCTCGCGCGCGTCGATCCCGGAAACCGTTCTGAAGACCTATGAACTGGTCTACCCCTTCGGCTGGCTGGGTGTCTTGTCGGATGTGCCGCCCGTGCAGGAGGAGCTCATCTATGCAGGACAGGAAAACGGTTTCGCCCTGTGTTCGATGCGCTCGCTCACCCGTAGCCGCTACTACATACAGTGCTCGCTTGAAGAAAAGGTCGACGACTGGTCGGACGATCGGTTCTGGGAAACGCTGTCGGGTCTCCTTCCCGGCGACATTGCCGACCGCTTGACGACCGGACCGTCGATCGAAAAGAGCATTGCGCCGCTGCGGTCCTTCGTGGCCGAGCCGATGCGGCACGGGCGGCTTTTTCTCGCTGGCGACGCCGCTCATATCGTGCCGCCGACCGGCGCGAAGGGGCTCAATCTTGCCGCGTCCGATATCCACTATCTTTCGCAGGCGTTGATCGACCACTTCACGCGGTCCAACGATGAGGGGCTGGAAGGCTATTCCGCCCGGGCCCTTGCCCGTGTCTGGAAAGCGGAGCGGTTTTCCTGGTGGATGACAACGGCTCTGCACCGGTTTCCGGAAAAGGGCGCTTTCGGCGCACGTATCCAGAAGGCCGAATTCGACTATCTGGCGTCATCGCGTGCCGCCCGGCAATCGCTTGCGGAAAACTATGTCGGGCTGCCCTTCTGAGGAGCGCGCGTGCCCGTTTCCCGGGCCAGTTTTTTTGCCAGCGCCATTGAGGCCGCGCGTGCCTCGCCTACCGAATTCTCGTGGCGGCTGTCGCCGAATTCCTGGTATTCGGCACGAATGACGTGTAGCCGACCTGCCCCGAGGTAGTGTCTTATGGCCTCGACGTGCGGCACGAGGTGGTCGAGCGCATGGCGCACGCCCCCCGGCGCAAAACCGAACTCGCCCGCCGATGTCAGCAGGACCATTTGCTTTCCCGACAACATGGCTTCCAGCGGAAAGTCACCGCGGGCGAGGTCGAAGGAAAATGTTCTGCCGATGCGGACGACATTGTCCAGCCAAGCCTTGAGTGCGGACGGCATGCCGCTGTTGTACATCGGGGCGTTCAACAGGATGATGTCAGCCTCCTCCAACTCGTCGATCAAGCGGTCAGACGGTACAAGAACGGTTTTCTGTTCCGGGGTTCGGGACGTTGCCGGCGTGAATGCCGCGGAAATCCAGTCCTCGCTGATGTGCGCCGGCGGTTCGCTCGCCAGGTCGCGCGTGATCCATCTGTCCTGCGGTCGTTGGCGTTCCCATTCCCGCTGGAAGTTGTCACCCAGCGATCGGGTCAGGGATCGGCTGCGCCGTGCACTCGAATCAAGTCGTAATAAAGTGGTCATCTGCATTCCTCATTGACGAAGATATAGATGCCAAGTTATTAATATTAAAATGCTTTTCAAAAGAATTATCCACATCTTCAGGTGAAGGGAACTCATCTAAATGTCAGGCCGCGTGTCTTTGTCCGCGATCCGGGTTTTCGAGGCGGCGGCGCGTCTGGGGTCGTTCAAGGACGCGGCCGATGAACTTGCAATGACGCCGACGGCGGTCTCGCACCGGATCAGGGGGCTTGAGGGCGAGCTGGGCACGGCGTTGTTTTCACGGTCGCATCGCAAGGCTGACCTGACCGCCGCCGGCGACGAACTTTTCGAGGCGTCACGCGCAGCGGTATCCGTTGTCGACGCCGCGATCGAGCGTATTGGATCAGCACAGCGATCCGTGACGATGACGACCACGCCAGCCTTCGCGGCGCTCTGGCTTGCGCCGCGCCTGCAAGCACTTCAGGCGGCTGTGCCGGGAGTGGTTTTAAGGGTTGAGGCCTCGCACTCCGTTGTCGACTTGGAGCGCGAGCGTGGCGTTGACCTTGCCGTCCGTTATTCTCCGCGGGATACGGCGGCGGGCGAACTGTTGGCCTGCGAGAGCTTTCGAGCCTTTGTCGCGCCATCGGTTGCGACGACCGGGCAAACGGGGAAGAATCTGCAGTTGCTTGTCAGCCGTTGGCGGTCGACTGGATTGGAGGACATCCCGCTGGCGCCCTTTGAAGGGATTTTTGACAGCGACTGGAAATCGGCTCCGATCCTTTTCGATGACGAGCACCACGCTGCTCTGGCTGCTGTGTCCGGGCGGGGTGTTGTGATCCTGAGCGATGTCCTGGGACAAGACCTGGTGGACGCCGGTTTGCTGACAGAGATACGGCCCGACACACATGTTTTCGGTCATTGCTACCGACTACATGTTGCCGGGCGCTCCGTTGCGCGAAAGGACGTCGGGCGGGTAGCCCGGTGGCTGCTTGAAGAAACGCGGTCCTGCAGAGCGTGAGGCGACGCGTCGGAAGGGGTGCAAGTGCCGGACTTGAGTGACCTGCCGCTTTGCCGGCCTTCCGAAAACCTGTGACACTTTTCCGTCGCATTCCACCCAACCCATGTTCAGTGAGGTTTTCATGTCCCTTGATCTGCTTGTGAAGAACGCCAGCCTGCCCGACGGCCGCATCGGCGTCGATATCGCCTGTTCGATGGGTCAGATCACGGCGGTGGAGCGCGGGATCAAAGCGGAGGCCGCGCGGGTGATCGATGCCGGCGGCCGTCTTGTGGCGCCCCCTTTTGTCGACAGCCACTTTCATATGGATGCGACGCTTTCGCTGGGGACACCCAGGATGAACGAGAGCGGCACGTTGCTGGAGGGCATCGCGCTATGGGGCGAGTTGAAACCCCTGCTTACGGTGGATTCGGTCATTGAGCGGGCGCTGCGCTATTGCGACCTCGCTGTCAGTCAGGGCCTGCTTGCGATCCGCAGCCATGTCGACGTCTGCGACGACGCGCTGACGGGTGTCGAGGCGCTGCTTGAGGTGAAAAAGCAGGTCGCGCCCTATCTCGACCTTCAACTTGTGGCCTTCCCGCAGGACGGGTTCTTCCGTTCGCAGACTGCGGAACGCAACCTGTTGCGTGCCCTCGACATGGGTGTCGATGTCGTTGGCGGCATTCCCCATTTCGAACGCACGATGGCTGACGGCGGGCGGTCCGTGCGAGCGCTGTGCGAGATTGCTGCGGAGCGCGGGCTGATGGTCGATCTGCATTGCGATGAAAGCGACGATCCGCTGTCGCGGCACATTGAAACGCTCACCTGCGAGACGCAGCGGCTCGGTCTTCAGGGCCGGGTCACCGGGTCGCATCTCACCTCCATGCATTCGATGGACAACTACTATGTGTCCAAGCTCTTGCCCCTGATCGCCGAGGCCGGGGTTCATGCCATCGCCAACCCCTTGATCAACATCACCCTTCAGGGACGCCACGATACCTATCCCAAGCGGCGCGGCCAGACCCGCGTGCCGGAGATGCGCGCCTCGGGGATCACTGTTGCCTTCGGCCAAGATTGCGTGATGGATCCCTGGTATTCCATGGGATCCGGCGACATGCTGGAAGTGGCCTCCATGGGGATGCATGTGGCGCAGATGACGAGCCGCGACGCCATGCGCTATGCCTTCGATTGCGTGACTGCACATCCGGCAAAGGTTCTCGGACTTGAGGGTTATGGTCTGGACGTCGGCTGCAACGCCGACTTCGTGCTGCTGCAAGCCGTCAATCCAATTGAGGCGATCCGGCTGCGGGCCCGCCGGCTTGCGGTCGTGCGGCGCGGTCGCGTCATTGCCGAAAGCGATCCGGCATTGACGCGGCTCGATCTTGCGGGCAGACCCTCAATCGTCGATGCGGCTTCCTATGGCCCGGGCGGCTGACGGACGGGAAACGGCGATGACACATCTCGCGGACGACCAGGACAAGACGCATGAACCGGTTGAACGCTATGTTCCGCCCTACCCGGCACGTCCCGAGATCAAGCCGTCGGTTCTCGAGCTGATCAAGCTTGCAAGGCGCAGTCTGCTGTCGATCTGGACGTTGCCGTCCTTTTCCAAACCCTGGACCAAGATAACTGTCTTGCGCCGCATGCTGTTCATTTGCAACAGCCCGGCGACCGTGCAGGAAGCATTCGTGCGCAAACATGTGATCTACGAGCGCAAGAGCCCGCAGATGCGCCATGCGCTGGAGCCGCTGATCGGAGACGGCCTGTTCGTGTCCGATGGCGAAACTTGGCGGCGGCGCCGGCAGATCGTTGCACCGATCATTCATGCGTCGCGGGTTCCGGCGTTTTTCCCCGTGATGGCGGAAACGGTCGCCGAACGGCGCGCCGCATGGGAGGCGCGGGGCGCGGATGCTCAGGTCGACATGCTTGAGGAAATGGCGCATCTGACGGCCGAAATCATCTGCCGCACGATCTTCGGACGCCAGCTTGGGCGCGACTATGCCGCCGAGATCGTCGAGAGTTTCACCGACTACCAGCGTCATATCGACCAGGTCGATATTCTGTCGCTGCTTCGGCTGCCGGACTGGATTCCCCGGCTGCGCGGACGGGCCATCAAGCGGGCCGTGAAGCGCATTGATGCGGTGCTTGAGGAGATCATCAGCAGTTACCAAGTCCGCGCCGGCGACGGCGAGGCCTCGGTGATCGGCGGGCTGCTCGACGCTCGCGACGAAGATGGGCGCCCCCTGTCGCGCGAGGCCATTCGCAACGAGGCTGCCGTCATCTTCATGGCGGGCCATGAAACCACGGCCAACACGCTTGCCTGGACCTGGTTCTTGCTGTCCCAGGCGCCCTGGGCGCGCAACGCCCTGCATGCCGAGCTTGACGCCGTGTGTCCGGATCGGGATCCGGCATTTGAGGATATCGCCCGACTTCCCTATGCCCGCGCAGTGATTGAAGAGACATTGCGGCTGTATCCGCCCGTGCCGATTCTGGCGCGCGAGGCCAACCGGGATGACAAGATCGCGGGCGTTGCCATCCCCAAGGGGTCGATCGTCATGGTCGTGCCCTGGCTTTTGCACAGAAACCCCAACCTCTGGGAGCGTGCCGACCATTTCGAGCCGGAGCGGTTTTTGGGCAGTGCGCGCGGCGGTCAGTCGAAGTTCGGCTATGTGCCGTTCGCCATTGGACCGCGCATTTGTGCCGGTCTGTCCTTCGGGATGACGGAATCGGTCCTGTCGCTCGCCATGCTTGCCCGCAGTTTCGATCCCGGGTTGGAGCCGGGAACGGACATCCAGCCGGTCAGCCGCTTGACCCTGCGCCCCGGCGAGCGCTTGCCGATGCGCCTGCGCGCGCGCGACGGTTAGCGTGCCCGGAATGGAGCGGCGTGTGCCGGATGTTTCCTTTGACGCAACCCGCGCGCCGGCGCCCGACGCACCGCCATATCTTGCCGTCTTTGCGCGGGGAGAGACCGGTCGTCAGGCCCGTCGATACCACCTTGTCGAGACGCCGTCAGGTTTCTTCAAGACCGCTCTTCACGACCTTCTGCGCCGGTGCCCTGTGTGGCTCGCGCCGCTGATTGCCCGCCGTCTCGCGCCGCTGTCCCGTTTTCGGTACCGCCGGCGGATCTTTGCCCGCCGGATCGATTTCAATCTGGCCGAGCTTCATCCCCGGGCACCGCTTGATGCCGCGGATCTTGAGGCGGCCTCGCGCAGGTGGTGGACGGGAGCGGGCGAGGTCCTTGCCGAATATGCCACACTCGAACGGTTGCGTTCGGCCGGCCGGGTGGAGATCGAGGGCTGGGAGGCGATCCGCGCCCGGTTGCCCATCGGCACGCCCGTCGTGTTCGCCGCGGTGCATCTTGGGCCATTCGAGTTGGTATTCGAGGTCGTGCGCAATGGCCTGGGGCGAAACATCGTCGCGACCTGGCAACCGGAACCGTCACGCCATGCGAACGAGATCCTGTCGCGTCTGCGGGTCCGCTATGGCTGCCACATCTTTCCGCCGGGGCCACGGTCGGCGCGGTACCTGCACCGGCTCGTCGTCGGCGAGGGGTTTGATGCATTGCTGTTTGTCGACGAGGTGCGTGACCGGCAGATTCATCTCCCGGCGTTTGGCCGCGACCTGCCAACACGCGGAAACGCCGTCGTTGCGGTGAAGCTTGCGTTGAAAACCGGCGCGCCGCTGGTGCCCGTCCATGTGGTTCGCATCGGACCGGCCCGGTACCGGTTCGTGGCGTCAGCGCCACTCGATTTCGACCGCGACGGAGCGAACGGAGATCCGGTCGCGCGCGGTGTCGCGGCCCTCGACCGGCATTTCGCTCCCATCGTGCGCGCGCATCTGGAGCAATGGTACATGCTCCGCGAACTCAGGCTGCCGGGCTTCGTCGCTCATATCGACAAAGGGCCCGCCCGAGATCAATAAAGCCAGCGCACCAGGAAGAGCGTGAGCGAGGGAAAGAGCACCAGGATTGCTACGCGCACGATGTCGCTGGCGATGAAGGGCATTACCCCCTTGAACGTCTGGCTGAGCGGGATGTCCGGGGCCATCGAGTTGATGACGAAGAGGTTCATGCCCACCGGTGGCGTTATCAGCCCCACCTCCACGACGATCAGCACGATGATGCCGAACCAAAGGGCGAATTCCTCCGGCGGCAGGCCGAAGTCGAGGGCGGAAACGATGGGAAAGAAGATCGGGATCGTCAGCAGGATCATCGACAGGGAATCCATGATGCAGCCGAAAATCAGATAACAGATGAGGATCAGGACCAGCACCAGCCATGGACTTAGGCCAAGACCCGCGACATAGGCAGCGGACTGTTGCGGCAACTGGGAAAAGGCGAGGAACCCGTTGTAGACGGTTGCGCCGAGCACGATGAAGAAGATCATGCCGGTCGAGGCGGCAGTGGACAGGAAGGAGTCCACGAGCCCCTTGCGGTCTAGCCCCCCCTTCCACAAGGCGACGAGCCCTGTTCCGGCCGCGCCGACGGCCGCCCCTTCGGTGGGGGTGAAAACACCTGAATAAATGCCGCCGATCACGGCGATGAAGATGATCAGGACTGGCCAGACGGCGACAAGCGCTGTTCCGCGCTCCGACCAGGAGGCGCGGTCGCGATGACCGGCGCTGTCGGGGCGAAAGCGGACATAAAGCGAAACGGTGAGCATATAGCCGACGGCCGCCAGAATGCCCGGCACGAAGGCCGCCATGAACAGCTTGGCGATATTCTGCTCCGTCAGGATTGCGTAGATGACGAGGACGACGGAGGGCGGGATCAGGATGCCGAGCGTTCCGCCTGCGGCAAGGCAGGCCGTCGACAGCGCGCCGGAGTAACCGGCTCTACGCATTTCCGGCAGCGCCACCTGTCCCATTGTGGCGGCTGTCGCCAGCGACGAGCCGCAGATCGCACCGAATCCGCCACATGCCGCCACCGCCGCCATGGCGACGCCGCCGCGGCGGTGACCGACGAAGGTCTCTGCCGCGCGAAACAGCGCACGCGACATACCGCCTCTGGTGGCGAACTGGCCCATCAAGAGGAAAAGCGGCACGATCGACAGCGAGTAGTTGGAAAAGGTGCTGTAGACCAGCGACTTCAGCTGCGCGAGAACGGGCACGGTCGAGCCTGTGACCAGGCTTGTTCCGATGACGCCGATCACGAACATCGCAAGTCCGATGGGCAATCGAAGAAAGATCAGGAGCAGCAGGATCGGGATCGACCAGAGCCCGTATTCGAGGGACGTCACCGGCTACGACTCCTGATGCTGGGAAGATTGATCGTCCGACGCCAGGGTCTCCGCGAGACTGCGCCAGATGGTATAGAGGCAGACGACGGCAAAAAAAACGGCGCCTGTCATTGCTGCCGCATAGGCCCACCACAGTGGAAACTGCAGGATGAAGGTCGTTTCATGATAGGCCTTCTTGTCGAGCATACCGAGCCACAGCCGCCAAGCGATCAGGGTCGCGACGGCCGTCATCAGGATGTTGGAAACCACATCGACGGCGGCGTTCACACGCGGTCCGAAACGCGCCATGAAAAGATCGACGGTCACGTGCCCGCGTTTCATCTGGCACCAGGGCAAAAAGGCGAAGATCGCGAAGGCCGTCCCCGCCTCGACGAGTTCATAGTCGCCGGGAACGGGGGCAAGCCCCAGCCAGTTCAGCTCGCGTCCGGTGATGGAAACAACCGTCATTGCCGTGATGGCGACGAGCATCGAACCGCCGACGATTGCGAACCAGCCGGCGACGGCGGTCAGCGCCATTTCAACTGTCTGCCGCACGGTGGCGATCCTTGTTTTCGACCTGCGCCCAATCCGCTTGCGGGCGCCGCCCAGGGCGACGCCCGCAAGATCGCTATCATTTGGCGGTGTTGCTGTCGACAAGAGCGCGCGCGGCGCCAGCCAGCGCCTGGCCATCCAGACCCTTGTCGTTCATTTCCGCGATCCATTCCGCGACGATGGGCTGCGCGGCTTCCTTCCAGCGCGCGGTCTCTTCCGCGCTGATCGTGATGATGGTGTTGCCGCTTTCCTCTGCCTTCTTCTCGCCGATCGCGTCGACCTCGTCCATCGCGCGCCCGAACATCGCCGCCGTATCCGGTCCGGAGTTGGCGTCGATAACCGCCTTGAGATCGTCGGGAAGCGCGTCGTAGCTGCCCTGGTTCATGGCGAAGACAAAGGTCGCGGTGTAGAGGCCGCGCGGGTCGTCGAACTTTGTGTGGGTGTTCACCAGTTCGGTCATCTTGAGCGGCAGCGTGACCTCCCAGGGAATGACAGCGCCGTCGATCACGCCCTTGGACACAGCTTCCGGAACGGCCGGAACCGGCATGCCGATGGCGGTCGCACCGAGCTTGTCCAGAAGGCGGGTGACGATGCGCGTCGGTCCGCGCAGCTTGAGGCCCTTCATGTCTTCAAGCGTTTTGACGCCATCACCTTTCACATGCAGCACGCCGGGGCCGTGCACATGCAGCGCAACGGGTTTTACACCGGCGAATTCCTCCATGGCATGGGCTTCGACGAATTCGTGAAATGCCCTCGACGTTGCTTCGGCATTGGTGACCAGAAACGGAAGCTCGAAGGCTTCCGTGCGCGGGAAGCGGCCCGGCGTATAGCCGAGAACGGTCCAAATGATGTCGACCACGCCGTCCTTCGCCTGGTCGTAGAGGGCCGGAGGAGCTCCGCCCAACTGCATCGAGGGATAGTGCTCCACCTTGATGCGGCCATTCGATTGCGTTTCCACCGCTTCGATCCACGGGGCGATGGCCCGCGCCGGGATCGCTGCCTGCAACGGCAGGAACTGATGGACGCGCAGCGTCACGTCCTGCGCGGCGGCCGTGCCGGCCACCAGCCCGCAGAAGATTGCGAGGACCCTTGCACCCGCGTTCAACAGTGTCGTCGTCATGTTTTCCTCCCTTGCCGGCATCCTGTCCGGCGGTCGAGCCGATGCGCGGCTTTCTCCAGGACGGAAAGTGATAGATGTAATAGGTAATGTAAAATGAGAATTTAGCCGATTTGTATAACTTTTTTTGACTGTTGGTGCCGGCCGTCTTGCGATTTGAGTCGTCCGCCGTATCAAGTGGGGTTCGCCGGGAGCATCGCCTTGCTTTTCATGTTCCGCCCGCCCTGATCAGCAAGAACTGGATTTTTCGTGTCGCGCAGCACCCCCCGCAACATCCTGTTTGTCATGTTCGACCAGCTGCGGTTCGACTATCTGTCCTGTGCCGGTCACCCTTTCCTCGAGACACCGCACATCGATGCGCTCGCCGCCCGCGGTGTTCGCTTTTCCCGCGCCTATGTCCAGTCGCCGATCTGCGGTGCATCGCGGATGAGCTTCTACACAGGCCGCTATGTCCAATCGCATGGCGCGGCCTGGAACAATTATCCGCTGAAGGCCGGGGAGATGACGCTTGGCGATCATCTGCGCGCCCGGGGCATGGATGCAGTGCTGATCGGCAAGACACACATGAAGGTGGATGATGCCGGGCTCGACCGGCTCGGGATCTCGCGCGCAGGCATCATCGGGGCGCGGATCGCAGAATGCGGGTTCGATGCGCGCGTGCGCGATGACGGATTGTGGGCCGAAGGCGCCGACGGTCCCTATGACGCCAAGCCGTCTCCCTACAACGCCTATCTTCGGGAGAAGGGCTACGACGGCTGCAATCCCTGGCACGATCATGCGAATTCGGCCATCCGCGGAGATGGCGGAACGGGAGATGTCGAAACAGGCTGGCTCATGCGCAATGCCCGCAAGCCGGCGAACATTCGCGAAGAGGATTCCGAAACGCCGTGGCTGACCGAGCAGGCGATTGCGTTTCTGGAGGAACGGCGCGCTGCCCGCACAGCCGTTCCCTGGCTGTGTCATCTCTCCTATATCAAGCCGCATTGGCCCTACATTGTGCCGCCACCCTATCACGCCCTCTATGGTGTCGATGATGTGGTCGCCGCTGTGCGTGCCGAGGCCGAGCGCGTGGACCCGAACCCGGTGCATGCGGCCTTCATGCAGTCGCATGCCTCGCGCGGTTTCGCGCGTGACGAGGTCCGCAACGCGGTGATCCCCGCCTATATGGGGCTCATCAAGCAATGCGACGATCAGATCGGCCGGCTGATGAGCTATCTTGAGGACAGTGGACGCCTGAAGGACACGATCGTCGTGCTCACCTCCGATCATGGCGATTATCTGGGCGATCACTGGCTGGGCGAGAAGGATCTCTTTCACGATCCCTCGGTGAAGGTGCCGATGGTCGTCTACGATCCTTCTCCTGAGGCGGACGTCACGCGTGGCACCACCTGCGATGCACTGGTCGAGGCCATCGATCTTGCCGCCACCTTCGTCGATGTCGCCGGCGGCGACGTTCCCGGTCACATCCTGGAGGGTCGGTCGCTGCGGCCGTTCCTCCATGGCGAGGTGCCCACCGACTGGCGTGATTTCGCCGTGAGCGAATACGACTATTCCTGCACGCCCATGGCCGAAGCGCTGGGCTTGGCGCCGGGGGATGCGCGGCTGTTTATGGTGGTGGATCGTCGCTGGAAGCTGATCCACGCGGAAGGCAGCCTGCCGCCGATGCTGTTCGACCTCGAGAACGATCCCGACGAACTCGTCGACCTGGGCCGCGATCCAGGCCATTCGGGAATGGTCCGCGACATGCGTGACAAGTTGGGGAACTGGGCGCGGCGGGAAAGTCAGCGCACCACCGTTTCCGATGCGCAGATCCTGGCCCGGCGCGCCGGCGCAGGTGGCCGAACGGGCGTCTTGATCGGTGCCTATGACGAAGACGACGTCACGGCGCAAGACCTTGAGCCCTACACTGGCCGCATCACCCGGACGATGCAGAAAACATCGGACGAGCGCTGACGGCCGGACTGATTGTCAGGCCCGGATCCTGTGTGTGGCCCGGATGGCTGCCGTCAGGCCGCCCTGGCCGCATCGGCTGCGGGAATGTCGACGCTGTAGACCTCGCCATCATAGGCGCTCACCAGAAACGCCCCCGGCTGCCGTGTTGCGACGAGGCAGGACAGGCCTGCGCCGGTCAGGCGGCGGTTCAGCACCCAGCGGCCGGTGTCGAGATCGAAGACCGCAACCACGCCGCCATAGCTTCCGGTGGCGACATAGCGTCCGTCGGTTGCCACGCACTTGATTGAATTGACATGCGGCGAGCGGTGGCCGATCGCGCCATCGCGCGACCAGATCCTGAGGCACAGGTCGCGGCTGATACTGACGAAAGCTCCCGATCCCAGTGTCGCGCAGCCATTGGCAATCTTGTCATGACCGTCTTCCCAGATCGTCTCGGTCTCGAAGTCGGAGATCCGCGTCAACGCGGCGGAACAATCGGCCGCGACGGTGAAAAGCCGCTCACCGTCGCTGGCGATGCCCTTGATGGCGTTGCGGTGAACCGGAATTGACGCGACATGTCGGATCTCACCGCTGTCTGCGCAAAGAACGACAATCTCGCCGGTATAGGCGCCGATCGCGACATGCGGCAGACCGTCCTTGACGAAAGCCGCGCCGCAGTTGAGCGGCGAGCGGTGCTGATGCAGCACGGCCCCACTCTCCGCGTTGAAGATCCGGCCCATCTGGCCTCCCGACACGATGCGTCCGTCGAGGTCCACAAGGAAGTTGCACAGGCTTCCGGTTTCGCCGGCCACGATACCATCCCGCTTCAGAATGCCGGCATCGCCGATGGTCCATACGCCGCCGCGTGCCGGCAGCACCGCGTTGATGCTGATCGACGGGTCGATGCCGTCCACATCCCAGCTGTCTTCGGCGATATCGTAGATGGCGAACGTCGAGCCGAAGGTGGCGAAAACGATGGTGTTGTCATCGAAGAAGGCGCAGGAGCGCGGCCAGACCACATCGGGCAAGGCCGCGGTCGTCGACAGCACGAGTTCGGATCCCTGCAGCGACCACAGGCACATCTTGCGGTCGTAGCTCAGGCTTACCAGCCGCTGTCCTTCCGCGTCATAGACGAGTCGCTTGATTCCGGCGTCATGGGCCTGAACGGTCTGGACGTCGTCGCCGTCAATGGTGAGAATCTGCCCCTCGTCATTGCCGGCGATGACGAGTCCGTCGGGCGTGATCGCCAGCGCATCGGTTTCCACGTCGTCGAAGGCAACCCTCGAGAGCTCCTTGCCGGTTTCCACCGACCAGCGGCGAACCGTTGCATCGTCGCTGCTTGAAATGATTTCCGCGTCTCCCGGCGCGAAGCCGACGGAAATCACGTCCGCTTCGTGTCCGCGCATGATTGACAGGCAGGTGCCGTCGAGCGCGAAGACGCGCAGCGTGCTGTCGCGTGAGCACGTCGCGACCTTCGTGCCGTCGCCGGAAAAGGCGATCATCTCGATGTCGTCTTCATGCCCGTCGAAAACGGTGCGCAAGCGCATGGTCGGCACGTCGTAGAGACGCGCCGTATAGTCGCTGCTGGCGCTGGCGAGGAATTTGCCGTCGGGGCTGAATGCGCATTGGTTGGCGAGATGATCGTGATAGGCGCGCTGGATGGCGATCCGGGACAGCCCGTCCCAGAGGATGAGCTGGTCGTCATAACCGGCGGTAGCGACATAGCGACCCTTGAGGCAGGCAATGCCGCTGATCGGGGCAAGATGCTTCATGATGTGAGGTCCTCTCCTTCCAGGGCGAATGCGTGCTGGCGCAGCCGTGCCTTGGCGCGCAGGTACTTGAGATTGTGGCTGTTGACGTGAACGGCGGTGGGAAGGCGTTCGGCGATCCGGATTCCGGCATGCGCAAGCTGCGCCTGCTTGTCGGGATTGTTGGTGATCAGCCGCACGACCGGCGCGCCAAGCGCGATCAGCATCGCCGCGGCCTCTGAGAAGTCGCGGGCGTCCTCGGGAAGGTTCAGCGCACGGTTGGCCGCGAATGTGTCGAGACCCTGATCCTGAAGCAGATAGGCGGACAATTTTGCATTGAGGCCGATGCCGCGACCCTCCTGGCGCAGATAGACAAGATATCCTCCCTCCACCCCGAGCAGCTCCAGCGCTTCGCTCAGCTGATCGCCGCAGTCGCAACGCATCGACCCGAAGACGTCGCCGGTCATGCATTCGGAATGCACCCGCACCAGCGGCGGAGCGGAACGGTCCCGGCGCGGAAAACCGATGGCGAAATGCTCCTTGCCGTCGCTCAGGCCGTCGAACGCATAGAAGGTGCCCTCGCCGCCGCCGCGCCCGATGTGGATCGGCACTGCCGTCACGATGCGAAGCCCTGTGGATGGCGGCGGGTCCGGTGCTTTTGCATTGCACGCAATCGTCGGGCTCAAGGGTTTCGTCATGGGGCGGCCTCCTCACCGTTTTCGTCCAGCACCGCGGCATTGGCGATGTCTTGCTTGTCGAGCGCATTGGCAGCCCTCCACTCGGAGGGCGTTGCCGCGCTGGGAAAAACGGTGGCGACCACGGTATCGGGACCGAGTTCGCGCGCGAGCTTTCGCGCGGCCAGCCAGTTCGCGCCTGCTGAAGATCCGATGCGCAGTCCGCACTGGGCGTTGAGAAGACGGATTCCGGCGAGGGAATCGGGAAAGCGTACGGTCAGTTTGCGGGCGAGCCGGCTTTCGTGATCGGCGACGAACGGCTGCTTGCGCCCGCTGCCCAGTCCGCCTGAGCCGGCGTATTTCGGCAATCCGTTGGGCGGGGCTTCGCTGGCATAGGGCAATTCGGCCGGAGTGACGGCGACCATCCTCACCTGCGGATAAATCCTCCGGAGCGCCGAATGAACGCCGACGAGCGTTCCTCCGGTGCCGATCGAGGCGACAAAGGCGTCGACGGAAGAAATCCCCCAATCGTCAATATCTTGCAGCTGCCGGGCGAACTCCGCACCAGTGCCGGTCTCATGGATCCTCAGGTTCGCGCGGTTCACGTGCTGGTGGAGAAACGACCAGTCGGCATGGCGTTCAGCCATGCGGTATGCGGCTTCCATCACCGCCCAGAACCCGAGGGCCTTGTCGACGATGTGGACCTTTGTCCCGAGGTCGCGCATCTCCGCGATTGCGGCCGGCGGCATGAAAGACGCCATGATCAGCGTGTTCGCCAGGCCCAGGTCCGCGCACAGCCGCGAGAGCGACACGGCCAGGTTTCCGCCGCTGTATTCCAGAACCCGTATGGGGTTCGGCTCCCGCAACAGGAGATCGCAGATCAACGCAAAGGCGGTTCGGTCCTTGATCGATCCGGTTGGATTGAACCATTCGCATTTGGCGATGATGCGCGCCTCGCCGGGGATGCGGGGCAGGCAAACGACCGGGGTATTGCCGAGCCGGGCGGCGAAGGCGGCAAGCGCCGGGTGCCGCGCCAGGAGATTGGCACGGTCGCCAGCGTCTTGGTCGCCAGTGTTTTGGTCCCCGGTGTCTTGGTCGCTGGTCCGATGGACCGGGCGTGTCTGTGTGGCTGGCATGTTCACGACACATCCTCCGCCAGCCGAAATCCGATCGCATAGAGCGGGCGCGGATAAAGCCCGTGGCGGCGTCGGCACCGCGCCAGGTCGCGAAACCGCGAGAACCCGCCGCCTCTTGCCACCGCGTAGCCCGCCGGCCAGACAAGCGCCAGATCGTCGGCGATTTCGGTCCCGCCAGGGTAGGGAGCGTAGTGTCCCGCGACATACTCCTCGACATTTCCGGCCATGTCGTCGAGTCCGAACGGGCTGCGCCCCTGCGGATAGATGCCGATCGGCACGGAGGTCAAAAGACCGGATTCGATCGTATTGGCACACTCGGAATTGAAGGTTTGTCCCCAGGGGAATTCCAATGCCTGCGGCCCCCCGGCGGCGTGTTCCCATTCCGCCTCATCGGGAAGCCGGAACTTGCGGCCGGTACGCTGCGCCAGCCATAGCGCATAGGTGGCGGCTGCTTCCGCCGTGACGGTGTAAACAGGGTGATTGCCGCGATCCGATGGATAGCGGCCGAGTGGCCAGCTCGTCGGCAACTCGCCATAGCCGCTGTCTTGTAGAAAATCACGATACTCGCGGTTGGTGACCGGATAGCGGGCGATACGGTGCCGCGCCAGCCTGCGCAGATGGCGCGGGCACTCCTTCTCGATCCAGGACCGTTCAAGGAAAAGGTCGTCGAAACGCGAGATGACGTCATCGACCTGATCCGGATCGAGACCGACAGGTACCTCGCCCCCCGCAACTTCGATCATCTCCGGTATCTCCGATACGACGCGCGGATCGCCAAGCATGTTGAGCCGTGTCGCCGCGCCCAGACGATCCGCGAGGTCGCGGGCCGGATCCGCAATGATGTCGAGCAGATCCTGCCTGGACGACGACATGAAACCTTCGGCCAGGCTCAAGTGGTCCGGAAGCCGGGCGGCGACAAAGGCGTCCGGATAGCCCATTGCCGCGCGGTCGCTCGCCGAGGTCGGATGCGCCAGTGGTGCAAGCGGCCGAAACGGCGGAGCGGCGTCATCGACCGTCCGCAACAGGGAGGTCTGTGGCGCGGTCATGAGCGAGTCCCCATGGCCGGGGTGTGGTGCACGCCCGGCAAACGGCCGCCGGCAAGGGCGCCCGACAAGGGCGCGGGCGCGTCGGACGGGCCTCCCGGGCGCAGGGCCTCCGTTGAACCGCAATCGGTTTCACCTGCCAGATCGGCCATGATCGAGCGTTCGGCCTCGATGAGCACGTCGTTGTGTCCGGCGTCGCCAAGATGTGTGAGGAGATCGTCCAGGCGAGAGAAGGCGCAGGTTGGCGGGATCTGGGCGCCCAGGGAATTGTGCAGCGAACGCAGGCAGAGCGGTTTGCCGCCGCGGGCTGAATGCAGAAGAAATTGGGGCGGGCGGGCGTTATCCGGCTCGCGATGCGGTGTGGCCGCAAGCACCAGATCGTGGTTTGCACGCAGGGCTTTAAGTCCGTCGTCCGCCTCGTCCCGAGGGGCGGTATCCCTGTCGTGAAACAAAAGACAGGCCAAGGCCCGGTTCCGGGTGATCCGGCTGAGAAAACCGGCCAGGGCGTCTCTTGCGTGGTCACAAAGAAGACCGGTCTCCACCTCGATGCCGGCGGTCCGCAGTTTTTCGATTCCCCGCCCCGAAACGCGGGGATCCGGATCGAAGGCCAAGGCAACGACCACGCGCTTGATGTCGGCAGCGATGATGGCATCGGCGCAAGGCGGGGATCGCCCGATGTGGGCACAGGGCTCGAGCGTGACATAGAGCGTCGCCCCCCGCGACTTTGTCCCCGCTGCCGCGAGCGCCATCGCTTCCGCGTGCGGCCGCCCGCCGGGTTGCGTGGCCCCCTCGCCGAGAATGCGGTCATTCTTCGCGATCACGCAGCCGATTGCGGGATTCGGGGCCGTGGTCCCGCGGGCCGCGGCGCCAAGCGCCAGGGCCCGTTTCATCATCAGTGTGTCGATCTGGGTGGTCACGCCGGAAACCCTCGGCTGCAATCGAGGAAACTGCCAATGAAGAGACGAGATATGATTACGCAACCTAAAAGTGCAGTCAAATATTTTATCGTTACTTACGTGCATTTTCCGTTTGCGGAGGCAGGGGGCGCTGGGCAACGACGGCACTGGGAACCGGTGTGCAAAGGACCTTTATGCGTGAAAGCGCGGTCTCCAGATTGTCGCGCAAGGCGCACTCGCGCGCATTGGTGATGATCACGAAAGCATGCCTGGAGTAGGAATCTTGTGTCGGCGGTGCCATCGCGCCGCTTTGAAACAGCAGCCTGCTTTCCACCAGGCCGGGGATTTCGTGGATTGAGCTGTCAACGGATGCGGTGGAAACGCGACCGCCATCCCCGCAAACATAACCAATGGCGGCCAAGCGCACTGCCGGCACCGTTTCGGGTAGACTTGCGGGTCGCCCGACAAGAGCGGTGAAGCCGATCTCGATCGGGTCGATGCCGAGTGCGAGTTCCATCAAGCGCCAGATACGGTCGCCTGCCGGCCGGGCGTGGGTTTCGATCAGATGCGCGATACCCTCGTCGACCTTGATTTCGGTGTGGCACAGCCCCTGCGTGATCCCGAGGGTGTCGAGAAGACGAAAGACCCTGGCGCGGATATCGACCAGAACGGTGTCTGTCAGGCGTGCGGGAAACAGGTGACCTTCCTCGACGAAATACGGTGCGCGCGGGGGATTGAGCTTTTCGGTCACACCGAGCAGGTGATGATGTCCGTTCAGTGACAGGGTTTCTACACTGTACTCCGCACCCTCGACGAAGCGTTCCACGATCAGCCCGTCGGCAAGGCCTGCGTCCGTATGGGTTGCAAGAACGGCCTCGACGTTTTCACGCGAGACGAGGCGCACGTTGAGGCTGCCCCGCCCGGATGCCGGTTTGACGATGACCGGTTTGCCCGACGCCGCGCACAGCCTTGCAACGGCGGCGCGCACTTCGGCCCTGTCGTATGCCGCAGCCCACGCTACGGTATCGAGCGGACCGTTGCTCAACGCCCGGCGCATGGAAATCTTGTTTCTGGTCAGACTCACGGACGCCCGGCTGTTTCCCGCAATGCCAAGGGCGTCACGAATGCCGGCGGCGGCCATGCAATCGACATCGCGCACAGCGATGACCCCCGTGAAGGGGTGGGTTCGGTGCAGCGTCCGCGCCCGCTGGATGCAGGTGGTTTCGTCCTGCGTATCGATGGGCTGCACAATCCGGCATGCGTCCTGCAGCGCCGGGTCGATTTCGGTGGGATTGCCGTGGAAGAGCACAACCTCATCGGCGGCACGCAAGGCCTTTTCGACGATGGCCGGCCAGCCGCCCACAAGCAGGAGACGGGTGCGAGGCGCGTCGCGTCGTGCGTCCGTCATGAGGCATGCGCCTCCGCGAGTTCCTCCGCCCCCTGCGCCACGTGAAAGGTGAAGCGCTGTGAAATCTCCTCCAGCCGCTCGCGCACATGCCCTGGTGTATCGCCGCCGACGGAGAAGCGGGCGATCGACGCGCCACTCATGATGGGCGCGACGAGTTGCTGGCCTGGCTGGCAGAGGATCTCGGCGTGGGTGACCCAGTCATCAGTGAAGACGGAAAGTGGCGACACTTCTTGCAGCCTTCCGGCTCTCGGATAGATGGCGATCCATCCGCCGGCCGGAAAACGGGCTTCCGGTTTCAGCTCGACGGGCAATCCGACCTCAAGAAGGGCGCCGCATGCGCCTGTGTCGATGCCCCACAAGCCGGATACGCATTCGCTGATTCCGCTCCCGCCTGGCCGCCCGGCAACCTCGCCGAAGTAAAGCTGCCCGTCCGGGGTAAGAAAACACTCCAGATGCGACACGCCGTTCCGCAAGGCGACCGCTTCGAGCGCCGATGCATTGAGTGCCAGGATACGCGCGGCGAGGGTGTCGTCGCGGACGGTCACGCCGCGCCGTGTCGCAAGATCGCGGAAGCGCAGCGGGTGGCCGATGTATTCGAAACACTCGGCGAAAACGACACGATCGCCCACCGTCACGGCTTCGACATGAAATTCCCGGTTTTCCAGATATTGCGCGGCAAGCTGGTCCTTCGCGCGGTTGCCGGCGACCTCGATCCGCTCTTCGAGTTCGCGACGTGTCTCGACGACATGGACGCCGGCCGACCCCATCCCGTCACGCGGCTTCACCACGATCCGTCCGTGACGGGCAAGCAGGTCACGCACGCGGTGGGTCTCGGCAAGGCAGACCTGTTCGGGAACGGGAATGCCCGCCGCTTGAACCTGATGCGCCATGGTGAGCTTGTCGCGAAGGGCAAATGCGGCATCGGGCCGACGGCCCGCAATCTTGTGGCGCACCCGAAATTCCGCGGCCGGCAGAATGTGACGCTCGGACAATGCGACGACCCCGTCGAACGGGTGACGGGCGTGAAGCGCGTCGGCGATTGCCATCAGCCCGTTCAGATCGCGATCTGTATCGGCGATGTGGAGATCGAGCCCGCGAATGTCCGCAAAGCCTGCTTCATGCGCAGATTTGGTGATGACCGAAACGTGATGAAACTGCGCGGACGGCTGAAAGCGGCCCTCTGCGTCCCGGTAACGCGCGGCCCCGTCGCGATCGAGGATGAGTATGCGTCTGCGGGTCATCGAGGGTGCTCCTCTTCTATGCGATTGGGATTCGGCTGTGCGGGGGCAGGCGTCGGGGCGCGACGGATGGTTGCCCGCACCCAAAGCCCGGCCAGGGCGATTGCCCCGAAGAGTGCGGCATAGACGCCGGCCAGCCAGACGAAAGCGGACGCGTGCCCGGCGTCCTGCAACAGGAAGGCCCAGACGGGCGACAACACGACCACAACGATGCGGGTGACCAGGCTGATTGCCGAATTGATGGTTGCGCGGAAGCGGTCGTCCACCGCGTCATTGACGATCACGGACCCGACGATGAGCACATAGGCGCGCAGGATCTCCATCAGGGCAATCGACACGACGGTCATCGCGATCCAGTCGAGTGCGCCCAGCAGAACGGAGACTTCCAGCAGAAGGAAGGCAAGGACCGCGAAACGGATCGGAGCGACCGCGACCAGAAAGCGTTTCACCAGATAACTTGCGCCCGCGCTCAAAAGGCCGGCGACGGCCGTTGCCGCCGCGGCGAACTCGAGAGCCGCGCCCATCTCCTTCCAGACGCCCTGGTAGGTGGTGATCGCAATCATCGGCATGAACAGCGCGACGACCATGACTGCCGCCGTGACGATGGCTGTGGCGTTTCCCTGTCCGGCGAGATGGCGCAACCCGTCGCGGGCCATTCCAAGTCGTGAGCGTTTGGGGGTGGCTGCTGCCTGAGCCGGTGCGCGCACATGCTCCGGCAGGCGATACGACAGAAAAACGAGAACTGCCGCGAATGCGCCGGCTGCGTTGAGCCAGCCGACCATGTCGAGCGACCATGTCGCGACCAGCCCGCCGAGCAGCGTCGAGGTGAACTGGGCGAGGCCGGCAAGTACGCCCATCTGGGCAAGCGCCCGGTGGCGCGCAGCCGGGTCGGCGTTGGCCTGCTCCATTTCGTAGACGATGGCAATGTTGGTGCCACTGTAGAAGCTCACACCGACACCGATGAGACCATAGGCGACCGCAAGCAGCGTGAATTGCGAACTCAAGGCGATGATCAGGCAGCCCACGAATTTCACCAGCGCCCCGATGATCAGCGCGCGACGGCGGCCGAAAAGGTCGGAAACCAGGCCGGAGGGGATTTCCGTCACGACGACGATCACGGAGACCATGTTCTTGATTAGGAACACTTCGGCCAGGCTCAAACCGCGGTCGGCGTAGAAAAAGATGAGCACGCCCTGAAGAAATGCCAGGTTCCATATGAAATGTCCGAGGAAGAACTGGAATTGCGGCCTACCGGTCATCCCCAAAGCCTCCGGATCGGCCGGTCCCTGTTCCCGGGACGCAGGCCGCCTGTGTCATTCGGCGTGCACCACGAGGCAATAGGGCGTTCCGTCCTCGCGCGGCACGCGCAGGGTTTCGCGCACGGTGAAACCGTGCTCGCCGAGGAAGGGGGCGACCCAGTCGAGTGAGGCGGTGCGGGCGAAACGGCCGTCGCGCATCACCTGGATGCCGTCGTCTTCGATTTCCCGGTTGGTCTCAAAAAGCGAGAGGACGAATTTGCCACGCTCCGGTGTGACGAGCGTCCGGATCTTGTCGAGATAAAGCGGTTGAACATCCGGATGCTGATGATGGAAACAGCCGCTGTCGACAATCACGTCGAAGCAGTCCGTGAACGTGGCCTCCATGAAGTCCCCGGCCTGGAATGCCAGCCGTCCGGCCCGGGTCTCGACCAGTCCCGCCCACAGGGGGTTCTCGATCAGGTCGACGCCCAGGGCCAGCGCGCCCCTGTCTGCGAAGAACGCCGTGAGTTCGCCCTGCCCGCAGCCGATGTCGAGCATGGAACGTGGCGCACTCGGCTGGCACAGTGCGTCATAGTAGTCCTCGATCGCGCGAAGATTGCGATACCCACGCGTGCAGATCGGCTGCCCCGCGTAGAGGTCCGAATAATAACGCTGCAAGGATGTCATGTAGTCCTCGGGCGTCGAACGTGCGTCCTCTTCGATCGTCGTGCTCTTGGTCATGCGCCTGCCACCACTACTTGATCGCCAGGTAACCGACAAAGCTGAGATAGCGCATGACGGTGAAGACCGAGGAGAAGCCGGCGTCGCGCAAGGACTGAACGTTTTCCTCCGACGTTTGCGGATTGAGGATGCCTTTCAGGCTCTTGCTCTTGGCGATGATCTCCGCAGGGTGGAACCCCTGCTCGATCTTGAAGTCGATATAGAGGCTGGAAAGAAGATCCTGCGCCACGGGATCGGAACCGCGCACCTTCTCGAACATGATCAGCCCGCCGCCTGGAAGCAGGGAATCGTAGAGCTTCCTGATCAGTTGCGCGCGCACCGCCAGCGGCGTGAACTGAATGGTGTAATAGGACAGGAAGAGATTGGCGCGCTCGAAGGCGAACCGGAGGATATCCGAGGTGACGAACTCAATGCCGAGGTGGCCGTGCTCCTCACGCGCCTTCAGCGTCATCGCCTCGACACTGTCGATGCCGACCCAGCGGACATTTTGATGCGCTGCGTGGCGGGTTGCAACCTTGCCGATCAACTCGCCGACAGAACTTCCTAGCTCATAGCATGCGGTGCCGTCCTGAACGAAGTAGTCGCTCAATTCACATGCGAGCTTGTGCCCTTCGGCATACATCGGGATTGAGCGTCGCACATGGTCCGCGAAGTGATTGGGCGTCTGGCCACCGAACGTCCAGCCGGCGTTTGCCGCACTGATGTTGTTGCCCACGCTGGCAATCTGGCCCGGTTCGGTATCGTGGGCCCCGCTCGGCACGGAGGCGGCGGCCGCAGCGCGTTTCCCGGGTTTCGTGTCGTGCACCTGCGCTTCCATTGCCTGCTCCCGCTTGCGTTCTTTTGGACGACCCCGATATGAGCGAACCGCAAGCCCGGTCACTCGCGCATGTCAGAGACGACTGATTTTATCGCCGATGCATCCGGGGTGCCCACATTCCGGTCAATTGCGAAATCCCGTCTGGACCATCCCATTCCAAATGACGTGTATGGCGCCAGACTTTAAAATTTAAGGTTGTAATTCCGGGATTGTCAATCGGAATCGCGATTGCCTGTGCGTGGCGCGCGGGGATGCAAACACACGAGCGGGCATGTTCTGCGCTTCCGCTCCTTGACGAGACGCAATCCGCCTCGAACCATGGCAATCCCATTTATGGGTCCACCCCCTGAGGCGGGGGCTGTTTCACGAAGGGGAAGGTCGCCGTCTCGCGCGTCTGGGCCGGGCAATCTGCCACACGGAACCTGCGCAGAATCGTTGCCGGCATGAAAAAGGGGCGGAACCGGTCCCGGCTCCGCCCCTCGGCACGATCGGATTTTGCCTATTCTTGCGCGATCAGCCGTCCACAGGCTGTTTCGTCAGCTTGCGTGCCTGCTCGATCCAGCCATCGCGGGCAATGCGGCCACGAAAGTCGAGCTTGCTGTCGAGCGCGGAAATCTGCGCATCGGTGAGGGCTGCTATCTGCCAGTAATGGAAGATGCCGGCACCGTTGAGGGCTGTTTGCAGTTTTGGTCCGACTCCACTGATAGCGGTGAGGTCGTCGGCCGCGCCCTGTGGTTCGGCAAGGAGCACTTCGGCGAGCGGGTCGGAGAGTATTCCCGATTTCGGGTTGCTCGCAGGTTTTGCCTTGGCGGTGGGCTTTTCCTGTGTGGCAGTCGCGACGGTTGAAGCGGCGGAGCCTGTCTTGGTGGCGACGGCCACTTCCGTTCGGTTTTCGGGGATCGCAGGCGCTTTGTCCGGACGCTGGTGGTGGGTTCTGATGAAATCCATCACCCGGGGTGCGATTTCGGATCGGAACCGCGATCCGTTGAACACCCCATAGTGGCCGACATTCGGCTGGGTGTAGTGGGCCTGCATGTCGGCGGCGAGATCGGTGCACAGGTCGTGCGCCGCCTTGGTCTGACCGCCGCCGGTGATATCGTCCTTCTCGCCCTCGACCGTCAGCAAGGCCGTACGGCGGATCTTGCCGCAATCGACAAGTTCACCGCGATGACGGAATTCACCCTTCGGAAGGGCATGGGTGATGAACACCGTCTCCACCGTCTGCAGGTAGAACTCGGCGGTGAGGTCCATCACGGCAAGATACTCGTCGTAGAAGTCCCGGTGCTTTTCCGCGCTGTCGCCGTCGCCGTCGACCAGATGCTGGAAATACTCGTGGTGGGCCGTCACGTGGCGGTCGAGGTTCATGCTCATGAAGCCCGACAGCTGCAGGAATCCGGGATAGACGTCCCGCAGGAAGCCCGGCTGCGGGAACGGGACCTTCATGATCACATTGCGGCGGAACCACTCGATCCCGTTGCTTTCGGCAAGATCGTTGACGGCCGTCGGATTGATCCGTGTATCGATCGGCCCGCCCATCAGCGTCATTGTCGCCGGTGACAGCGGATCCTCGTGACCTTCCATCACCGCGACGGCTGCAAGGACGGGAACCGAGGGCTGGCAAACCGCGATGACATGGGTGTCGGGCCCCAGGAAGTGCAGCATCTCGATGACATAGTCGATGTAGTCGTCGAGATCGAAACTGCCCTGGCTCACGGGAACCATGCGCGCGTCGATCCAGTCGGTGATATAGACGTCGGCGCGCGGCAGAAGCGTTTCCACGGTGCCGCGCAACAGCGTCGCATAGTGACCCGACATGGGCGCGATAACCAGGATCTTGGGATCCTGACGCTGCTTCGCACCAAGTTTGCGGTCGAAATGCAGCATGTTGCAAAACGGCTTGCTCCAGACCACTTCTTCGCGAACGGGAACCTTGACCCCGCTGACGGTGGTCTCGTCGAGCCCGAACGCGGGCTTTCCGTAGCGCCGTGTCATGCGTTCGACCAGTTCGCATCCGGCCGCGACCGAACGGCCCACGGGCGTGTGCGTAAGTGGGTTGAGCGGATTTTGAAAATAGAGACGGGTCATGTCGGCCGTCGCCCGCATGGGACTCATGGCCGCGTGATTGAATTCATACATATGATAGAATGGCACGCGATTGACCCTTCTTTATGTTCCGGCCATGCCCTTGAAGGGATCGGAACGTTTTTTCGCATTGCAAAATAATATGACAAAGTCATGCGCCGCATCAACCGGGACAGAGGTCGATAGTCAGCAATTGCTGCAAAATTGCCGCATGCTCGAGGAAAGACATGCAAGCACAGTCTGTTGCACTGCAAAAAAATAAACAAATTTCGTAAAGATTGCTGCTTCAGGCCGCCAGATCGGCAACGACAGCGTCCAGAACGAGAAAACCGGCCGGCGTTGCGCGCAACCGATCGTCGTCCAGATGTTCCACCATGCCATGCTCCACCAGCTGGGCGATGCGTCTCGGATCGATTGTGCGCCCGGCGATCGCCTCGTAGCGGGAGAGGTTGATGCCTTCCACGAGCCGCAGTCCCATCACCAGGTATTCGTCGCCCTGTTCTTCCTGGGTGAGCGCCTGATCCTCGACCAGTCCGTCGCCTCGCGCCTCGACAGCCTCAAGCCAGGTTTCGGGATGGCGCTCGGTCGCGGTGGCGAACTTGCCATTGCCGCCGGTCAGCCGCCCGTGCGCGCCCGGACCGACGCCGACATAGTCGCCATAACGCCAGTAGATCAGATTGTGCCGGGATTCCGCGCCCGGGACCGCGTGGTTCGACACTTCATAGGCCGGCATGCCGCGCGCCTCGCAAATCTCCTGCGTGAGGTCATAAAGATGTGCTGCGGTGTCGGGATCGGGTACGACCAGCTTCCCGGTGCGGTGAAGCTCGAAATAGGGCGTTCCGAGTTCGATCGTCAGCTGGTAGAGCGACAGATGATCGGCGGCGAGGTCGATGGCCTCGGACAGTTCCGCCTGCCAGTCGCGCGCCGTCTGATCGGGTCGCGCATAGATCAGATCGAAGGAAATCCGGGGAAATGTGTCGCGCGCAATGGCAATCGCCGTCTTGGCCTGCGCGACGTCATGCAGGCGCCCGAGGCGTTTCAGGTCAGGGTCGTTCAGCGCCTGGACGCCGAGCGACAGCCGGTTCACGCCGGCCGCGCGATAGCCCTTGAACCGGGTTGCCTCGACGGAGGAGGGATTGGCCTCCATCGTGATCTCCGCATCCGGCGCGACACTCCAAAACCCGCCGATCGCATCGAGCACGCGTGCAACCGTTGCCGGATCCATCAGCGACGGCGTGCCGCCGCCCAGAAAGATGGAATCGACGCGCCGTCCGCGTGTGCGCTCGGCGAAGGTTTGAAGTTCACGCTCGAAGGCGCCCGCGAAGCGGGCCTGGTCCACGCCGGCATGGCGGACGTGGCTGTTGAAGTCGCAATAGGGGCATTTGGCCTCGCAAAACGGCCAATGCACATAGATGCCGAACCCGCCGTCGCTTTCGTGTGTCATGCGCTCTCCAGGCAGGCTTTCGAAAACGCCTGAAAGGCGCGGGCGCGATGGGACAGCGCCGGGCCGTCCAGTGTCCGGCCATGTTTTTCTTCCGGGGACATTTCCGCGAACGTGCGCGTGTGGCCATCGGGCTGGAACATCGGGTCGTAGCCAAAGCCGCCGTCGCCGCGCGGCGGCCAGACGATCTGTCCCTCGACCTCGCCGCGAAAGAACACACTTTGCCCGTCCGGCCATGCGAGGCACAGCACCGCAACGAAGGAGCCGCGCCGCTGCGCGTCGCTTGCGGAGCCGGCCGCCTGCAGCTTTTCCTCCACCGTTCGCATGGCCATGGCGAAGTCCTTTTCCGGACCACCCCAGCGTGCGGAATAGACGCCTGGCTGGCCGCCAAGGGCCTCGACGCAAAAGCCGCTGTCGTCGGCCAGGGCCGGCAGGCCGCTCGCCTTTGCCGCCGCCACCGCCTTCAACCCGGCGTTGGCTTCGAAGGTCGTGCCGGTTTCTTCCGGTTCGGGCAGGTCGAGCGCGCCCGCGGAGACCACCTCGAAGCCATAGGGCGCCATGAGGTCCTCGATCTCGCGCAGCTTGCCGGGATTGTGGCTGGCGATCACGATTCGGCCCGGTTCGAGGCAGCGGTGCGTTGGCTCACTGGCGTTGGACATGGGATCCTCAGGAAATCGCCATCTTCTGGAAATCGACCAATTGTCCAATCCCTGTCTTGGCAAGCGCCAGCAGCTGGGCGAATTCGTCTTCGGAGAAGGGCGTGCCTTCCGCCGTTCCCTGGATCTCGACGATGCCGCCGGAGCCGGTCATCACGAAGTTTGCATCGGTGTCGGCGTCGGAATCCTCGAGATAGTCGAGGTCGAGCACCGGCTTGCCGCCATAGATGCCGCAGGAAATGGCGGCGATGTGGTCCTTCAGGACCGGGGCGGACACCATCTCGCGCGCCCGCATCCACTCGACGCAATCCTTCAGCGCCACCCAGGCGCCGGTGATCGCGGCCGTGCGCGTGCCGCCATCGGCCTGGATCACGTCGCAATCGACCGAGATCTGGCGTTCGCCGAGCGACGGCAGATCCACGACGGCGCGCAGCGAACGGCCGATCAGGCGCTGGATTTCCTGGGTCCGGCCGGACTGTTTGCCGGTGGCGGCCTCGCGGCGCATGCGATCGCCGGTGGCGCGCGGCAGCATGCCGTATTCCGCCGTCACCCAGCCGCGGTTCTGACCGCGCAGCCAGGGCGGGATGCGCTCTTCCAGGCTTGCCGTGCACAGGACGTGGGTATCGCCGAACTTGACGAGGCAGGAGCCTTCCGCGTGTTTTGAGACGCCGCGCTCGAGTGTTACAGCACGCAACTCGTCTGCTGCACGTTTGGATGGCCGCATGTCGATCCCTTTCCGGACGGTCGTGGCTGAGCCATTTGTGGCATCTGCCGGGTGTTTCGCGCACTTCTAATGCAAACTGCGGCTGGAGAAAACGCTTCTCTGCCGTTGCCCGGTCTTTGCGGGTGCGGTGGGCACCGGTTGTCGAGGCTCGGCGAACGGAAAAATTCCGACAACCCCTCATTATCCTGCGAAGAGTCGTTATATTCCCGAAAGGGTGCGCATGGCCTTTCAGCCATCGCGGGTCGGACAACGAGGAAAGCAAACGTGACATTGGGTGTTCCCTCCGTGAGCCTGAGCGAGCTTGATCAACGCTCGCGCGAAATCTTCCGGGCGATCGTCGAGAGCTACCTGGACACGGGTGAACCCGTGGGCTCGCGAAATCTCTCCCGTCACCCGTCGATCCGCCTCTCTCCGGCCTCCATCCGCAACATCATGTCGGATCTCGAGCATGCCGGACTGCTCTATGCGCCGCATACGTCCGCCGGGCGTCTCCCGACCGAGGGGGGCTTGCGGTTCTTTGTCGATGCGCTTCTGGAGGTCGGCGATCTCACGCGCGACGAGCGCTCGCAAATCGAGATCCAGGTGAAGGCCGCGCAGAGCGAGCGCACGTCAGAGCAGTTGTTGACTGAGGCAAGCCAGATGCTCTCCGGCCTGTCGCGCGGGGCGGGTGTCGTGTTCACTCACAAGGCCGATGTGCGGCTGCGGCATGTGGAATTTGTCCGCATCGAACCGCAAAAGGCGCTGGTCGTGCTGGTCGCCGACGACGGCTCGGTCGAAAACCGGATTGTCGCCCTGCCGCCGAACCTTCCGCAATCGGCGTTGATCGAGGCATCGAACTATCTCACCAATCTGATTCGGGGCCGCACGCTGGCGGAGGCCCGTGTCGAACTGGAGACGCAGCGCGATCGTCACCAGGCCGAACTGGACGAACTGACCGCCAAGCTTGTCGAGATGGGTATTGCAACACGCGCCGGGACGGGGGCGGACGCTGGCTCGCTTATCGTGCGCGGGCGCTCCAACCTCCTTTCCGATCTCGAGGCGGAACAGGATCTTGAGCGCATTCGCCTGCTGTTCGACGATCTGGAAAGCAAGCGCGACCTGATTCAGCTGCTGGCTGCCGCCGAAGGCGGCGATGGGGTGCGCATTTTCATCGGCTCGGAGAACAAGCTGTTTTCCCTGTCGGGATCATCCATTGTGGTGTCCCCGTTTCGCGACCATGACGAACGGATCATCGGTGTCCTCGGGGTGATCGGTCCGACGCGGTTGAATTACGCACGCATCATTCCGATGGTCGATTATACGGCGCGTCTGGTCGGACGGCTGCTGCGCTGATATTCGGTACACGCGAGATGCGCTGGTTCCCGCAGCGCTTCGATTTGGCCGTTCCGCCACGCGATACGGCCTCAATGACCCGCACACGAGCCTGACATGAGCCTGAGCCCCGCCGAACTCGAACGCTACGCCCGCCATATCGTTCTCCAGGATGTTGGCGGTCCAGGACAGCAGAAACTGAAAGCCGCACGCGTGCTTGTCATCGGCGCGGGTGGTCTCGGCTCCCCGGTGCTGCAGTATCTCGCGGCCGCCGGTGTCGGAACCCTGGGCATGGTGGACGATGACACCGTCTCGTTGTCCAATCTGCAGCGTCAGGTCATCCATGATACCGATCAGCTTGGCGAGCCCAAGGTCGCAAGTGCGGCGGAAACGCTTTCAAGGCTCAATCCTCACGTCAAGCTCGAACCATGGGCGGAGAGGCTGTCCCCGCACAATGCGCTTGCGCTGATCTCGCGCTATGATCTCGTTGTCGACGGGTCCGACAATTTCGCCACGCGCTATCTCGTCTCGGATGCCTGTTTCTTCGCGCAAAAGCCGCTGGTGACCGGTGCGGTCGGACGCCTCGACGGCTCGCTGACCTTGCTGAAACCCTTTGAGACCGGTGCGGACGGTGTCCACAATCCGACCTATCGTTGCATTTTCCCTGAGCGGCCCCCTGAAGGCCTGTTGCCCACCTGCGCGGAAGCCGGTGTTCTGGGGGCGCTCACGGGCATGATCGGAACCATGCAGGCGATGGAGGCGATCAAGGAGATCGTCGGTTTCGGCGAGGGGCTTGTCGGGCGCCTGCTTCTGGTGGATGCGCGCGACATGCGTTTCGAGACGATCCGCTACCGCTGGTCGGCGCGAAACCCTTTGAATGGCGAAAACCCCCGGCGATTCGACGAATTGACCGAGGTGGAGTGATGCGCTGGCTTCGCACGCCTGTCCCCTTGCCGGAAGCGCTGGAACTCACCCTTGGCACACGAACCCTGAACGTGCGGCTGGTCCGCAATCCGCGCGCGAAACGTTACATTTTGCGTGTGCCCGCCAGTGGCGGCGACCCGGTGCTGACCGTTCCGCCGCGCGGCACGCTGGAAACGGCTCGGGACTTCGCAACGCGTCAGCGTGCCTGGTTGTCGGGACAACTGGAGAAACGTCCCGAGGGGTCCCCGTTTGCGCCTGGTGCGAGCGTTCCGTTTCGCGGCGTGATGCATGAAATCGAATCCGCGGGCGGACTGAGGGGGATGGTGAAGACACGATCGGGCTACCCGGACCCCGTCCTTGTGGTGCCGGGTGGCCCCGATCATTTGTCGCGCCGGCTGCGCGACTGGTTGAAGGCGCGCTCCCGCGAGGACCTGACGACGGCCGTTTCCCGGCATGCGACCGTGCTTGGAAGAAAACCCGCCGGAATTACGCTGCGCGACACCCGCAGCCGCTGGGGATCGTGCAGCGCCGCCGGCCATTTGTCGTTTTCCTGGCGTCTGGTGCTTGCACCACCTGCAATCCTGGATTACGTCGCAGCCCATGAAGTCGCGCATCTTGCCGAAATGAACCACGGCCCGGGTTTCTGGCGTCTTTGCCGTGAACTTGCCCCTCAAACCGATGAGGCCCGCGTCTGGCTGCGGCAGGAGGGCGGGGCCTTGCATCTTTACGGCTGACTGCCGCCCGCCGTTTTCTCCCGCGGTTTTTTGCGACCGCTGCCGCCGACCGACTGCCTCAAGGATGTTTCCGCATGCTCAAGCCGGATACGTGGTTGCTTACGATCCTGCTTGCCAGTCTGACGGCGCTAGGGCCGCTGTCGACCGACATGTACCTGCCGGCTTTGCCTGGCATCATGCGGGATCTCGGCACGGCAAGCGCCTCGGTGCAGCTCACGCTGTCGATGTTTCTGGTCGGGTTTGCCGTGGGGCAGGTATTCTATGGACCGTTGGCCGACAGGCTGGGGCGCAAGCCCGTCTTGCTCACCGGCCTTGGAATCTATGCGGTGGCAAGCCTTGCCTGCACGCTCGCTCCAACCGTGGAAATTCTGATCGTGGCGCGGTTCCTGCAGGCGTTTGGTGCCGCCGGCCCCGTGGTTCTCGCCCGCGCGATTGTGCGCGACCTCTATGAGGGGCCGCGCGCCGGACATGAATTGGCCCGCATGGGCTCGATCATGGGTCTTGCCCCGGCGATCGCCCCTTTCTTCGGCGGCCTGATCGCCAGCGCCGGCGGATGGCGGTTTGTCTTTCTCGTCTCGCTCGTCTTTGCCGTTGTCGTCATGCTGGCCATCGGGCGTGGACTTCCAGAAACCCTTAAGCAACCGGAGACAGAACCATTCTCTCCCGGAGCGCTTTTTCGCGGCTTCGCGTCGTTGCTGCGGCACGGGCTGTTTCGCGCCTATCTGCTTATCGTCACGCTTACCTATTCCGGCCTTTTCGCGTTCATTTCGGGATCGTCGTTCGTTCTGCAGGACGGATATGGACTGACCCCGGCGATTTACGGCATCGCCTTCGGCGTCTGTGCCGGCGCCTATGTCTGCGGCACCATAATCGGACAGAAGATCGCTCCGCGCCACGGCGTGGAAAGAACGATTGCGCTTGGCGTCGTCTGTCTGGCGCTCGGCGGAGCTGCCATGCTGATCGCGCTTGCGAGCGCGCCGTCCGCCTTGTCGGTGATCGTGCCGATGATGCTCTATATGGCGGGCGTCGGCCTTGCACTGCCGCAATCCCAGGCGGCTGCGCTCATGCCCTTTCCCGAAAGAGCCGGGACCGCATCGTCCCTGATGGGGATCGGGCAAATGGCAACCGCGGCGGTGATCGGCATCGGCGTCAGCGCCTCGCTCGACGGATCGGGCCTGGCGCTCGCAGGCATCATTGCCGCGCACGGGTTTCTGGCGGCGCTGGTGTTTTTTGTCACACGAGGCGCCCGCCGCGCCGTTTGAAGCGGATCGATCCCTGTTGCGGTCGAAACCGTGCGCGCAGCTAGGGTCCGCACCCTAACCCCCGAAAATCCGGTTGAGCAGGTCGAGTGGCCCGCCCCCGTCCGGGGATCCGTCCCGCATCGGTGGGAGACGCCGCGCCGGATCCCCCTCGGCCGGCATCGCCGGCACGGGTGCATTCGGATTTCGGGCCGGTTGGGCAACCGTCAGCGGCCGATCGGACACGCCCGGAAGACCCGCGACCGCAAGGCCCTGGTGACCGGCCGTCATCACGTCCTTCCAGATTTTCGCCGGCAAGGAGCCGCCGGTCGCCCGTTTGGTCGGCGAATTGTTGTCGTTGCCGAGCCAGACTGCGGTCGTGAAGGTGCCTGTGTAGCCGATGAACCACCCGTCGCGGAAATTCTGGCTTGTGCCGGTCTTGCCGCCGGCCGGTCGGCCGGGCAGCTGCGCGGCGCGTCCGGTTCCGGTCAGCAGCGTCTCGGACATCATCATGTTCATGTCCGACAAGGTGCTGTGGTCAATGACCCGCCCTGAGCCGTCGCCCTTTCGGGCATAGAGCAGCTTGCCGTTCGACGTTCGGATCGATTGGATCACATGGGGAACGATGCCGTAGCCGCCGTTTGAGAAAGGAACGTAAGCAGCGGCGATTTCCAAAGGAGTCACTTCCGAGGTGCCGAGTGCGATGGACAGATTCGGCTTCAGCGGTGATGTGATCCCGAGCTTGCGGGCGCTGCGGATGATCGCGCGCGGCCCCACTTCATTGGCAAGCTTTGCCGCCACCGTGTTGAGCGACAGCGAAAGTGCCTCGGTCAGGCTGACCGGGCCGCGGTAGGACTTCGAGTAGTTCTTGGGCGCCCATTTGCCGATGCGCACCGGCTCGTCGATGCGCATGGTGCCGGGTGTGAGGCCGCGTTCCAGCGCGGCGAGATAGACGAAAGGCTTGAAGGCGGAGCCCGGCTGGCGATGGGCGTTGACCGCGCGGTTGAACTGGCTGCGGGCGTAGTCCCGGCCGCCGACGAGCGCCTTGACGGCGCCCGAACGGTCAAGCGTGACGATGGCGCCCTGTTCGACACCCCGCTTGGCGCCATCTTCGGCAAGGGCGCGCCTGAGCGCATCTTCGGCAATGATCTGAAGTCCGAGATCGACGGTGGTGCCGACGATGATGTCCTGTTCGATCCCTCCCACGAAGCTGGGCAGAAGCTCCATCACCCAGTCGGCGACATAATTTTCGCTGGCCGAGGTGTGATGGGTGACGACCCGCATCGGCGCGGCGATGGCATCGCGGGCTTCGGCTTCGGTGAGGTAGCCTTCCTCCGCCATGGCCGCGAGCACCGTTGCGGCCCGCCCCGCTGCCAGGTCGGGGTTGCGCGTCGGCGCATAGCGCGACGGCGCCTTGAGCAATCCCGCAAGGGTGGCGGCTTCGGCAACGCTGAGCATTCGCGCCGACTTGTCGAAATAGCGTCGCGCGGCTGCATCGACCCCATAGGCGCCTGCCCCGAGATAGACGCGGTTGAGGTACATCTCGAGGATTTCGTCCTTGGAGTGATTGGCCTCCAGCCAGAGTGCCAGGACGGCTTCCTGGACCTTGCGCTTGAGCGTGCGGTCGGGCTCGAGAAAAAGGTTTTTCGCCAGCTGCTGGGTCAGCGTCGAGCCACCCTGGACGAGACGGCCGGAGGTGAAGTTGGTGATCATCGCGCGCATCAGGCCGATGGGGTCGAGCCCGAAGTGAGAGCGAAAGCGCCTGTCCTCGATGGAGACCACCGCTTGCTCAAGATACGGCGGGAGCTGTTCCAGCCGAACAGCTTCACCACCCGTATCGCCGCGATTGGCCATCAGGCTGCCGTCGGCGGCAACGATACGCACGTTCGGCGGACGCTGCGGGACTTTCCATTCCGACGTCGGCGGCAGATAGGCGGCATAATAACCAAGCACGCCGATCCCGGCGATCCCGCCCCAGATGCACAGGACGAAACTCCAGTAGACGATGCGGCGCAGAAAACCGACCAATCCGCCGCGCCGGACGCGGGCGGATTTTGTCCGCTGCCGCGCGCTGCCCGTCTTGCCGCGCTTGCCGCCGCCGGGTCCGCGGCCCTGTCCGGAGCCCCGCTTGGCGCCAGCGGTGCGCGCGGGCTTCTTGCTCACGGCGCCCGGTCGGTCGGCCTTTGTCAGACGCATGTCGAGCGTGCCGCCGTCACGTTTGGAGGCGTGCATGTTCAGGCGCGGCTCCTGCCGGCTTCTGCGTGACGATCCTCGAGCCATGGGTCCGATCTGGTTGATGTGGGGCAGACTGTCCCGGTGAATGCCTGCGGAGCTGGAGTTTAGATGCGGCAATTTAAGGGGGTGTTAAGCCTGCGGGGCGGCTTTCGCGATCCGTTGCACGGCTTGCCCGGCCTTTACATGGGTTGGGCAAGCCCCTACCCCTTGCACTGGAAAAGAACGGGAGATCGAGTGGATGGCCAAGGGATACTGGATCGGGCGGGTCGATGTGACGGATCTGGATGCCTACAAGGAGTATGTCGCGGCCAACGCCGAGGTTTTCCGCGCCTATGGCGCGCGGTTCCTGGTGCGCGGCGGCGCGTTCGAATGTGTCGAAGGGGCTGCGCGCCAGCGCAATGTGGTGCTCGAATTCGATAGCTACGAACAGGCGCTGGCCTGCTATCGCAGCGATGCCTATGCCCATGCCAGAAGCTTGCGGGAAAAGGCCTCCGTGTCCGACTTGATCGTTATCGAGGGCTATGACGGTCCGCAGCCTTGAGCGAGGCGGGCGCCTTCGTCATTCGCGCCGTGGAGCGCGAGGAGGTCGACCGGGTTCACGCCTTGTGGCTGTCGGCCGAGGATCGTGGCGCCTGGATGCCGGCGTCCGACGGCGCCGACCTGCTTGCCGAGCTGGATGTGCTGGCGCCGGAGGGGCGGGTCTGGGCGGCCTTCCGCAGCCGTCGGCCCGTTGCTTTTGCGGCCGCTGGTGAACTGGATGGTGCCTTGTGGCTGTCGGCGCTCGGGGTCGAGCGATCCCTTCGCGGCCGTGGCCTGGCACGATCTCTCCTTGCCGCCGCGATCGGATATGGTCAATGGGCCTACTATCCGGCCCTGCTGATCCTTGCCCCGCGCACGCAGGCGGAGTTCCTGGAACGTTTCGGGTTTTTGCGCCTCGACGGTGATCGTCTGGACGGTGCACTGCGCACGTTGGCCGACGCTCGAGGGCTGTCGGCCTGGGCGAGACGGCTGTGATTTTCGGCGGCTAGGACGTGGACCCTAGTGGAGCAAATTTGACATCTGAGTCCCGTTTGCGGCGAGGCTTCTGATCAAATGTCAAATTCAAAAGCGCCACTAAAATCACGTATTTATCTAGTGGTTCTCATGATTTCGACATTTTCTGTGGCGGTGCTGCACGGGGAGGCAAATGTCGGAATCGAACCACTAGGAGGCGTAGCGCTGGGCGTCCGCTCCGTAGTGGTTGACGTAGCGGCTGTTGAGGGCCGACACCGGCATGACGACCAGCACGTCGGTCGTTCCGAACTGGCGGTCCACCACGGCGCCGTCGCCGATATAGGCGCCAAGCCGCAGGTAGCCCTTGATCAGTGGCGGCAGGTCGCGAAGGGCCTGACGCTCGTTGATCTCGGTTCTCGCCATCCGGTTCATGTCGACATAGCGGTGGTCGACGGCCTTGACGCGCCAGTCCTGCGGCGGATGCGTGTTGTGGTGCAGGAAGGCAAGTTGCTCCGCAATCCCGTCGGGGTCGGTTCCCGCGATCGAGGCGCATCCGACCATGACGTCGACCCGATGCATCAGGACGTAGGCCCAGATCCCGTGCCAGAGCAGTTCGACCGTGCGCTTCGTCCGGTAGGGCTTGAGCACACAGGAGCGCCCGAGTTCAAGAAACTTGAACTGCGGGTGCCGGTCGACCAGCGACTGGATGTCGAACTCGTCGGCTGTGTAGAAACCGCCGTTTCGCTCGGCAACCTCCTGCCGCAGCAGCCGGTATGTGCCAACGATTCTCGGCTTCTTGCGTCCGAAGGGCGCATTGCGCTCCACGGTGTCGTGATCGAGCACCAGAAGGTGATCGCAGATCTCGTCGTAGGCATCGATGTCACGGCGCGTGGCCTGTGCTTCGGCATCGGCGATCGCCGACATTTCCTCGTAGAACACATGGTAGCGCAGCATCTGGGCCTTGCGGATCTCGCGCGGGCTGCGCGCCAGCCGCACTTCGAGTGAGCCGATACGCCCGAGGCTGGGCGTCAGGCGGCCGGCTGGAGCGGACGCCTGCCTGGGCAGCCATGCGGGCTTGCGAGCAGTGGCAGGCATGAACTTTCGCACGAGACTGCGTGGAGACAGAAGACCCGATCGCGGCATGGACATGGCGCTCTTCCCTGACTTGTCACCGACAGGCGTGCAATCGACACCTGGGCACTCGCTTGCCGCGATCACGTTCGTCCGTCTCCTTCAAGGTGGTGGAGATCCACAAGACGCGCCGCCCGGATGGCCACTTATCATGGCGCTGTCGTAGAACATACTTTCCCGACACTTGCGTGACAATGCGGGCTTTGACGAGGTATGTGGCCGAAGGTGGGCGCAGGACGCTCAGGCGATGCCCGTCCCGACGGCGCGCAGGTGGCGGGCCAGCAATTCGGGGTCGATCGGTTTGGTCAGCACGGCATCCGCTCCGGCGGCAAGGGCGGCTTCCTCGGCTTCCGGCGTGACGTCAGCCGTGACCGCGAGAACGGTGACATGCGCGCGCCGCGCCTGCCGTTCGAGGTCCCGAAAGCGGCGAATTGCCGTCAGGCCGTCCACCCCTGGCATGTGCAGATCCATCAGCAGCATGTCGAACCCCGCCTGGCAGCGCACGGCATCCAGGGCTTCCGCACCGTCGCTGACAACGACGGGTTCATGTCCGAGCTTGCGGACCAGCGCTTCCGTCAGCATCCGGTTGATGTCGTTGTCGTCTGCGACCAGGAGCCGCAGCGGGCGCGAGGCGAGGGCCTCCCCGGAGCTTTCGCGATCCTTCGACCGGTCATCGCCCAGAAGGTCCCAGGCGGCCTGGGTGTCGCCGCGTTCGAGAACCGCATGGGCCACCTGCACCAGCGTTGAGGAACGGATCGGGCGAATCAGATAGGCGCCGAATCCCGCCGCCCGCAACCGGGGAAGCCGTTCGCGTTCCGCCGGCGTGATCAAGACGATGGCCGGGGCCGTAACGCCGGCCGCGCGCGCACCGGCAAGCCAGGCGCCGGCATCGGACACCGCGAGCGGGTCGAGGAGGATCAGATCGGCATCCGCGAGAGCGCGGTCGCTGTCATCGTCACCGGCGGAAACGAGCAGGGCCGTCGCACCTTCCGCTTCGAGCCGGCGCGCGATCAGCGGTCCCTCGACCCGGCTGCGCGAAACGAGAACGGCCGTCTTCCCGGCAAGGGCGTTTTTCGCGTCAAAGACATGCGTTTTTACAGGCTCCGTCCCTTGCGGCACCTGAACAAGGGGCAGGATCACCTGGAAGCACGCACCGGCACCTTGCGCTGCCGTAGCCGTGATCTCACCCCCCATAAGGCGCGCCAGCCGACGCGAGATCGAAAGGCCGAGACCGGCGCCGTCGAAGCGGCGGGCGGGACCATGGTCGATCTGTTCGAATTCCTCAAACAGCCGCTCGGCTTCGTCCGCAGAAAATCCGATGCCGGTGTCGCGGACGTTGATCGCCAGTTTGGGTGCCGTTTCGCCGAGGGGGTCGGACTTGCACTCCAGTGCGATCTCGACACCTCCCGTTTCCGTGAACTTCAGGCCGTTTCCAGCGAGATTGAACAGGATCTGTCTGAGCCGGACGGCGTCAACGACGAGCTTGCCCGGCAGTTCGGGTGCGACAAAACATGCGATTTCCAGGCCTTTCGCCTGGGCGCGCGGACTGAGGAGCTCCACGACGCTTTCCGCCAGCAGCGCGATATCTGTCGGTGCCGGCGCAAGATCGAGCCGGCCGGCCTCGATCTTCGACATGTCCAGCACCTCGCTGATCAGGAGCAGCAGGATTTCACCGGAACTCCGCACGGCATCGACATAACTGCGCTGTTCCGCGGTGAGGCGCGTGTCGCGCAACAGGCCCGCCATGCCGAGGATGCCGTTCAGCGGCGTGCGGATTTCGTGACTGACGGTCGCCAGAAAGCGGCTTTTGGAGGCGCTCGCGGTTTCGGCCTGATTGCGCGCGGCAACAAGGGCATCCTCAATTTGCCGTCTGTCAGTAACGTCGCGCAGGATCGTCTGGATCAGCGGTTCGCCGCTGCGCCCGTCCCGCACCGCGACGTCGCGGCGGGAGAACCAGCGCGGCCCGCTCGCGGATTCGATGCGAATGTCCGCATATCCGGCGGGCCCATGGTCGCCGGCCTGCGCATGAAGGGCGTCGATCCGTTCATCGGGAAAGAGTTTCAGCGCAGCATCATTGGCATAGACGACCTCGCCGCCTTCGCGCCATCGCGTCACGACATCGCCCAATGTGTCGAGCACGTCGCGGTGTCGGGCGTCGCTTTCCTTCAGGTGCCAGATTTCATCGCGGAGCGCTTCGTTTTCGGCGGAAAGGCGTGCAATCCGCGCCGACAGACCGTTCGTCTGGGCCTGCATCCGCGCCTGCACCAGGGCAACGGCGGCGAGCCCCATGCCGGCCAGGGCGAGAACGGTTCCGGCGACGACCTGGCGGGCGGCTTCCGGCACGATCCACATCACTGCCGCGGCGCCGGCAAGAAAACCGGCGGTGGCGATCGTTAGCGTGATTGCGCGCCGGAGCGCGCGCCCGGTCGGAACCGTTGGCTCGGCGTGGCCCGGGGCGTCGTCGTGGGTGTGCGGTTGATGCGCCCCGACGGATTGCCGGTGCCGCTCGGACGGGGCCTTGCGGTTGAGCGATTGCGGGGACACGAAACTCTACTCCCGATGACGCGCGGCGCGATTGGAAGCGTGAGTCTCGTCTGCAGAGATTGAAAAAACGTTTCCCGGGGTTGCCGACGTGTCAGGCAGCCTGACGGTCGAGGGCCGCGCCGCGGTAGCTCAGCGCCTCTGCGAGATGCAGACGCCCGACAGCTTCCTGCCCGTCGAGGTCCGCCAGCGTGCGCGCGACTTTCAGGACGCGGTGGTAACCGCGCGCGGACAGGCGCAGCGTTTCGGCCGCGCCCTGCAGGAGTTCCAGGCCCGCCCGGTCGGGTTTGGCGACCTCCTCGATCAGCCGCGGACCGGCCTGGGCGTTGGTGCGGGCGGGAGAGCCAAGCCTCAGGTAGCGTTCGCCCTGAATTTGACGCGCGGCGAGGACGCGGGCGGCCACGGCGGCGGAGCTTTCGGCGTTGTCCGGCCGGATCAGGTCGACGGCGGACAGGGCGGGGACGTCAATCCGCAGGTCGAGGCGATCCAGAAGCGGGCCGGAGAGCCGCCCCTGATACTCGCTGGCGCAGCGCGCGCCGCGCTTGCACACATGCCCCGGCTCTCCCGCGTGACCGCAGCGGCAGGGGTTCATCGCCGCGATCAGTTGCACGCGAGACGGATAGGTCGTGCGGTGATTGGCGCGCACGATCACGCTTTCGCCGCTTTCGAGCGGCTGGCGCAGGCCATCGAGCACCTGTGGCTGAAACTCCGGCAGTTCATCCAGGAAGAGAACGCCATTGTGCGCGAGCGAGACTTCGCCGGGTCGGGCACGCAAACCGCCGCCGACAAGGGCGGCCATCGAGGCGGAATGATGCGGCGCCCGGTAGGGCCTGCGTTCGGACAGACGGCCGTCGGAGAGTTCTCCGGCGATGGAGGCGATCATCGACACCTCCAGCAGTTCCCGAGGTGACAGCGGTGGCAGGATGGAGGGCAGCCGGCTTGCCAGCATGGACTTGCCTGCGCCAGGCGGCCCGATCATCAAGAGGTTGTGTCCGCCCGCGGCAGAAATCTCCAGCGCGCGTTTCGCGGTCTCCTGACCGCGCACCTCCGAAAGATCGGGCAGCGCGGCGGGGTCGGCCCTGAGCTTCGGGATCGGACGGGACAGCATCTGCGTTCCCTTGAAGTGATTGGCAAGCTGGATCAGCGAGGCGGGGGCGAGAATGTCCATTGCCTCGTCCGCCCAGGCGGCCTCCGGGCCGCAAGGCGCGGGGCAGATCAGGCCCTTGTCCGCCGTATTGGCGGCGATGGCCGCCGGGAGGACGCCCGCAACGGCGGAAATCGTGCCGTCCAGCGCCAGTTCGCCGAGCACCATGTAGCCGTCGAGGTCTGCGGCGGGAACGGCTCCCATCGCCGCCATCAGCGCGAGCGCGATCGGCAGGTCGAAATGCGACCCTTCCTTGGGAAGATCGGCCGGCGCAAGATTGACGGTGACGCGCTTGGCCGGAAGCGCCAGGCCCGAGGCAAGCAGCGCCGAGCGTACCCGCTCGCGGCTTTCGCCCACCGCCTTGTCGGGAAGCCCGACAATGGTAAAGGCGACCTGTCCGGGCCCGATCTGCACCTGGACGTCGACCGGCTTGGCCTCGATGCCCTGAAACGCCACCGTCGCGACGCGTGACACCATGTTCCACCCCTCCGCCCGCGCTTTGAAAATTGCAAATGAAAGAATTGCAACCTATCGCAACCAGGAAGGGTGCACAACCGCGCGCAGAACGCGGTTTCAGCCGTTATCGCTCAAGCGACGGTTGCGCATTTCGCCTCCACGTTGTCCCACAGGATGGCCGCGACGTCCGGTCCACCGAGTTTGGCGACCGCGCGGATGCCTGTCGGGGCCGTTACATTGATCTCCGTCAGGGAGCCGTCGATGACGTCGATCCCCACCAGGATCAGGCCTTTTTCGCGAAGCGACGGGCCTAGCCTTGCACAGATCTCGCGTTCGCGTTCAGTGAGGTCGGCCTCACGCGCCGCGCCGCCGCGCACCATGTTGGAGCGCAGGTCGCCCGCCTGCGGGACCCGGTTCACGGCGCCCGCGAACTGACCGTTGACGAGCAGGATGCGCTTGTCTCCCTTGTCGACGTTGGGGAGAAACCGCTGAATCACCCAGGGTTCGCGGAATGTCGCTGCGAAGAAGTCGTAGAGCGAACCGTAGTTGAGATCGTCCTGCGTGATGCGGAACACAGCCGCACCGCCATGGCCGAACAGCGGCTTCATGACGATGTCCCGGTGTTCGGCACGAAAGGCATCGATTGCGTTGCGGTCGCGCGTGATCAGGGTTGGCGGCATCAGATCCGCGAATTCGGTGACGAAGAGCTTTTCCGGGGCGTTGCGCACCGAGGCCGGGTCGTTGACCACGAGGGTCTTGGGGTGAACCTTTTCCAGCATGTGGGTTGCCGCCACATAGGCCATGTCGAAAGGCGGGTCCTGACGCATCAGGATGACATCCACCTCAAGAAGGTCGGTGACTGCCTTTTCCCCCAACTCGAAGTGGCGGCCAGCCTCGTCGCGCACCCGCACCGGCTCGAGGGCCGCGGTGACGCGGTCGCCGGTCATTGCCAGCCTGTCCGGCGTATAGTGATAGAGCGTGTGACCGCGCGCCTGTGCCTCCAGCATCAGCGCGAAGGCGCTGTCGCCGGCGATGTTGATCGAGGAGATATGGTCCATCTGGACCGCGATCTTGAGCGGTGTCGTCGAGGGCATGGGAGACTCCGGCGCCGGAAGCGGCAAAGGAAAGAGGGTTGCCGCAGCATATGCGGGCACGGGGGGGCTTTGTCCAGACGTGCGCGCCCGGACGAAGGGTTATCTCTCCACAGCGGTGAAGGCGTCGGCGATGTGGATCGGCCAGCGGCGCGGCACCACCAGCACCGCGTCGAACCGCAGGGTGGCCGCATCCGTGTCCTCGCGCCCGGCCTGCCAGACGCGTGCGGCGGCAGCGATCCGCCGTTGCCCCTGTGCGGTGATGGCCGCCAGAGCCGCCTCGCGGGTGGCGCGGGCCTTGACCTCGACGAAGGCGATGGTGTCGCCCTTGCGGGCAATGATGTCGATCTCGCCGTTGCCCGCCTTGTAGCGGCGCGCCAGGAGCTTCCAGCCCTTCAGGCGCAGCGCGACGGCGGCCAGCGTTTCGGCGCGCAGACCCCACCGATAGGCGGAGCGGCGCTTGGCGTTGCGGGGCGGCGCGCCGGTCATTGCGCCCGGCTCCGCCTAGAGGCTCGGCTGGAAGGTTGCAGCGAGAATGACGGCGAAGACCGTCACCAGAAAGCCGCCGACGGCCAGTTTCCAGGCATCCTTACGCCGTTTCAGGCCGGGCCAGCCGAGCGGCTTGATCACCTGGATCGTTGCCACCAGCGCAAAAAACACCATGATGATCTTGGTCATTCGTCCCCCCGGCGCATGGCCGTCATTGCGCCTTCAGTTCCATTGCGCGTTTGTAGAGCGTCTTACGGTCGACGCCGGTCATCTGCGCGACGTGTTTCGCCGCCGCCGCCGCCTTCATGTCGTTGAGCGCTTCCGTGAGCAGCGCGTCCGCGTCTTCCGGGTCCGCTTCGGTCATCACGCCCGGAGGCGCGATGCAGACAACGATCTCGCCCTTGACCGTGGCGTCCGCGTAGCGTTCGGCAAGCTCGGCGAGTGTCCCGCGTTCGAAGGTTTCAAAGCGTTTCGTGAGCTCCCGCGCGACGACCGCTTCGCGGTCCGCCCCCAGAACGTCGGCCATGTCGGCAAGGGACGATGCAAGACGTCGCGGGCTTTCGAAGATCACAAGCGTTGCCGGCAGACGGGCCAGTTCGCCGAGCCGGGTGCGGCGCTGGCCGCCCTTGTGCGGTAGAAAACCGGAAAAGCAGATCGTATCGGACGGCAATCCGGCGCCGACCAGAGCGGCAAGGGGCGCGCTCGCGCCGGGGATCGGGACGACGCGATGCCCCGCTTCGACCACGTCGCGCACCAGTCGGTAGCCCGGATCGGAAATCAACGGCGTGCCGGCATCGGAGACAAGCGCCACGCTGCCGCCGTTTTCCAGCGTCGCAAGCAGGCGCGGACGCACGCGCGCCGCGTTGTGCTCGTGATAGGCGGTCAGCGCCGTGCGCAGGCCGAACCGCTGCATCAAGGTGGCGGTGACGCGGGTGTCCTCGCAGGCGATGAGGTCGCAGGCGGCGAGGGTCTCCAGCGCGCGCACGGTGATGTCGCCGAGGTTCCCGATCGGGGTCGAGACGATATAAAGCGCGGACTGGGGCTTTGCAGCCTGGAATGCCTGCCGGCCGATGTGAAAACCGCCCTCGCCGCGTGGTGCTTCGGCAAGCTGCGGTTCGGCGTCGCCATCCGTTGGCGGGCTGGGTGCGTTGGAAGAAGTCATGGTCGGATCGTTTTGACAGGAAACACCGGACACGCCAAGCTTGGCTTGAGAATTTGCAGCCGCGGGGACAGGCTGGTAAGCATCTTTTCCCGTATGGCCGGTGCCTGCGGGACTGGTACTGCGGATATCGGGGAGATCTGGCGCAGTGTTTCGTATCATTCGCGACGTCGAACACGGGGTGCGCAAGGCAGCGCTTGGTGCGGCGCTGGCCGCGGGAACCCTGCTGGCAAGCTGCACGGGATCGGGGCTTGGCGACTATCCGGGCTATCCGTCGACGCCCGGCGGACAGCCGGCAACGAGCGGTCAGACCGTCGGCACGGGCTCCGTGCGCGTCGGCATGTTGCTGCCGGTCAGCGGCGGCGGCAGTGCGACGTCAATCGCCACGGTGTTCCGCAATACCGCCGAACTCGCGCTTCAGGACTTTCAGGGCGCCGACATTCAGATCCTGATCAAGGACACAGGCGGAACGGCCCAGGGCGGACGCCAGGCTGCGCAGGCGGCCATCCAGGAAGGGGCCGAATTGATCATTGGTCCGGTCTTCGCTCCGGCAGTGGGTGGTGCGGCGTCCGTGGCACGTTCGTCGGGTGTTCCGGTCGTCGCCTTTTCAAGTGACGAATCCGTCGCTTCGCGCGGCGTCTACCTGCTGAGTTTCCTGCCGCGCAGCGACGTCACCCGCATCGTTTCCTATGCCGCACGCCAGGGAAAGCGCTCCTTCGCGGCCCTGTTGCCGGACGATACCTATGGCGCGGTGGTGGAAGCCGCATTCCGTCAGGAAGTGGGCCGTGCTGGCGCGCGCATCGTTTCCATCGAGCGCTACAAGGTGCAAGGCAACGACACGTCGGACATTGCGGCGAAGGCCGCGCGCATTGCCGCCAACGCCAGCCAGATTGATGCCGTTTTCGTTCCCGCAGGCAATGTCGCGCCATTCGTCGCGCAGGCGCTGTCGTCTGGCGGCGTCAACCTCGCATCGACCAAGATCCTCGGCAGCGGACAGTGGGACACGCAGCAGGTGCTCAACGCCGCGCCGCTGACGGGCGCCTGGTATCCCGGGCCTGACGGGACCGGTTTCCAGGCCTTCGCCGAGCGCTACCAGAGCGCCTACGGCAGCCGCCCGCCGCGCAATGCCTCGCTTGCCTATGACGCGACGATCCTGGCGGCCGGCCTTGTCCGCTCCGCCGGTGCGGCGCGTTTCTCCGAGCGGGTGCTGACCAACCGCGACGGTTTCCTCGGCATCGACGGCGTGTTCCGCTTCGATCGGCAGGGCACCAACGAACGCGGTTTGGCAATCTATGAGGTCACCGGTTCCGGCTCGCGCATCATCGCGCCCGCGCCCCGGTCCTTCGGCGCTGGCGGGTGAGGCACGCCGAAGCGCGGGCTTCGTATTCCGACCGCGGCATGTCGCCGCCGACATCGATCCCGGAGATCCCAAGGTGAGCCTTGCAGACAGCCGTATCCTTCTGATCGTCGGCGGCGGGATCGCCGCTTACAAGAGTCTCGATTTCATTCGGCGTCTGCGCGAACGGGGCGCCCGGGTGCGGGCCGTGATGACCGAGGGCGCGCGCCAGTTCATCACGCCCATGTCGGTCGGGGCCCTGACCGGCGACAAGGTGTTTTGCGATCTCTTCGACCGTGAGGACGAACATGACGTCGGCCACATCCGCCTGTCGCGCGAGGCCGATCTTGTGATCGTCGCGCCGGCGACGGCCGACCTGATGGCCAAGATGGCGACAGGGTTTGCGGGAGATCTGGCGACGGCGGTGCTCCTGGCCTGCGACAAGCCGGTGCTTCTCGCGCCGGCCATGAACCCGGCGATGTGGGCGCATCCCGCCACCCGGCGCAACCGCGAGACCCTGGCAGCCGACGGCATCCGCTTCGTCGGCCCGGGGGTCGGGGAGATGGCCGAAAGCGGCGAAGCCGGCGTCGGACGCATGGCCGAGCCGCTCGACATCGTGGCGGCGGCGGAGCGTGTGCTGCGCGGGGACGCGGATGTCTCGCCGGCGGACGGGCCGCTCGCGGGTCGCCATGTTCTGATCACCGCCGGGCCGACCCATGAGCCGATCGATCCCGTGCGCTACATCGCCAATCGCTCGTCGGGCAAGCAGGGATATGCCATTGCCGCTGAAATGGCGCGCGCGGGTGCGCGCGTTACGCTGGTGAGCGGACCTGTCACGCTTGCGGATCCGGCAGGCGTGACCGTGGTGCACGTGGAGACCGCCCGCGAAATGCTGGCGGCGGTCGATGCCGCGCTGCCCGCCGATATCGGCGTAATGGCGGCGGCGGTCGCCGACTGGCGCGCGGCGACGGCCCAAGCCGGCAAGATCAAGAAGAATGGAAGCGGTGAGGTTCCACCGCTCGTGCTTGCAGAAAACCCGGATATTCTGGCAAGCGTCGGTCATCATCAGACCCTGCGCCCGCGCCTTGTTGTGGGCTTTGCCGCCGAAACCAATGACGTCGTTGAAAACGCCTGCGCCAAGCTGGCCCGCAAGGGGGCGGATCTGATCGTCGCCAATGACGTTTCTCCCGAGCATGGCGTGATGGGCGGGGACGCCAACACCGTCTATCTGGTCTCGCGGGACGGTGTGACGGACTGGCCGACGCTTCCCAAGGAGGAGGTCGCGCGGCGTCTCGTCGCCGACGTCGCACGGAGGCTTGGTTCCCTGTCGGGAGGAACGACATGACGCTGTCTCTCCGGCTGCGCCGCTTGCCGCACGGGCAGGGCCTGCCCCTTCCCGCATATCAGAGCGCAGCGGCAGCCGGCATGGATCTTCTGGCCGCAAATCACGAACCGATTGTGCTGCAGCCGGGTGCCCGCGCGCTTGTCCCGACGGGCATCGCCATTGCGTTGCCGGAGGGAACGGAGGCTCAGGTGCGCCCGCGCTCGGGACTTGCCGCCCGCAACGGTGTGACCGTTCTTAATACTCCCGGTACGATCGACGCCGATTATCGCGGCGAGATCAAGGTGATTCTTATCAACCTCGGTGACGAGTCCTTTGCGATCGAGCGCGGCAGCCGCATCGCCCAGATGGTGGTGGCGCCCGTCGCACGTGCCGAGCTTGTCGAGGTCGCCGATCTCGATCAAACGGCCCGTGGCGCAGGCGGGTTCGGCTCGACAGGTCCGCGCTAGCGCGGCACGGGATTCGGCGGTGCCCGCGCGGCGGTCGGGCAAATCATTGCCTTGCATGCCGGCCATATCGAAATCACGTTCGGTGAAGAGGCTTTTCGGGAGAACCGCATTCCTCGCCTCGCCCCGGACGAATGCCTAAGTTCGTCGACACAAACGAAGCGTCGCGCCGCTTGCGCAGCGAGAGATCTGGGAGCCTGACATGAGCGATCGCACCCCCGGCCGTGGCCGGATCTATGCCTCGATCACCGAAACCATCGGCGACACGCCGCTCGTGCGGCTGGACCGGCTGGCGGAGGATGCCGGCGTGAAGGCCGAAATCCTGGCGAAGCTCGAGTTCTTTAACCCGATTTCGAGCGTCAAGGACCGCATCGGCGTTGCCATGATCGAGGCGCTGGAAGCGCGCGGCACCATTGCGCCGGGCAAGACGACACTGGTCGAGCCCACCTCGGGCAACACCGGCATCGCGCTTGCCTTCGTCGCCGCCGCCAAGGGCTATCGCCTCATTCTGGTGATGCCGGAGACAATGTCCATCGAACGGCGCAAGATGCTCAAGCTTCTTGGCGCCGAGCTGGAATTGACCGAAGGACCGAAGGGCATGAAGGGCGCGATCGCGCGCGCCGAGGAGCTTGTGTCGGAGATCGACGGCGCGGTGATGCCGCAGCAGTTCGACAATCCGGCCAATCCGGAAATCCACCGTAAGACGACCGCAGAGGAGATCTGGAACGACACGGGCGGCAAGATCGATGCCTTTGTTTCCGGCATCGGCACCGGGGGAACGATCACCGGCGTGAGCGAGGTGCTGAAGGCCCGCAAGCCCGACATTCATGTCGTTGCGGTAGAGCCGACCGACAGCCCGATTCTGTCCGGCGGCGACCCCGGTCCGCACAAGATCCAGGGCATCGGAGCCGGGTTCGTTCCGAGCGTCCTGAACACAGAAGTTTATGACGAGGTGGTCCAGGTCAGCAACGACGAAGCCTTCGAGATGGCGCGCAAGGCCGCGCTGATCGAAGGTCTGCCGGTCGGGATTTCATCCGGCGCGGCCATTGCAGCCGCCCTCAAGGTGGGCGCGCGCGGCGAAATGGCCGGAAAACGCATCGTCGTGATCATCCCCTCCTTCGCAGAGCGTTATCTGTCGACGGCGCTGTTCGACGGGCTTGAGTGAGGGATCGATACGACTGCCACGGCTTTCGAATTCGGTTGAGACTTGGAACGGCGGGATCGCGGATCCCGCCGTTTTTGCGCCGGTGCCTTGCTGTCTCAGGGCCGCGCGCCGATGAGGCGGTCGATGGGGGCATAGTCGTCCGTAAGGACCGGGGGATCGAGCGCCTCCACAAGGCCGGCAACGCGTGGCGGCGGAATGCGCCCGATGATGCGGCTCGGTACGCCCGGTACGGTCGCGGCGAGGACCATGCGCCCGGTCGGTGACGGCGCGGTGCCGGCCATCAGCACAAAGGTCGTGCGCCCGCCAGCGGCGAAATCCTCCGCCTCCACCCAGACCTCCACGACCGGAAAGACCTTTTTCAGCGTGCGAACGCCGGCGGCCAACGCCCGCAGGCTGTCGGTGTGGTCGATGAGGTTCATCAGGTAAAATCCGTCCGGCGCCAGACTGTCCGCGATCTCCTCGTAGAATTCACGCGTCACGAGATGCGCGGGAACGGCGATGTCGGTGAAGGCATCGCCGACGACCACCTGGAAGCCCCCGACTGTCCTGAGCGCGACCCGCGCATCCGCATGAGTGACGGTGAAGCGCGATGTCTCGACATCGAAATCGGCTGTGGCGATACGGGTCACCTCAGGATCGATTTCAGCAACGACGAGACCGGGCCGGTCTCCCTCCGCGCTCCAGGCGCGCGGCAGCGTCAGCGCTCCGCCGCCGATGAAGAATGCGCGTTCGGGAAGACCTCCCAACCGAGCGCGGGCGATCGCGTCGATGGTCGCGACATAGGGCATTTCAAGGCGTGTCGGTTCGCCCAGGACGTTGATGCCGTGGCCGAGATGGTCGAGCACCATCAGTCGCGCCGGTGCCCCGACGTCGGCGCCGACATCGATGGAGCGGATGCAGTAGTAGCGGCTTTCCACCGTGCAGGCGGTTGCCGGCGTGAACGGCGTTGCGGCGAGCGCTGCAAGGGCAAAAAGCGTGAGGATGCCGGCCGTGGCCGTCGCCGGGCCCGTTTCTCTGCCGGTGGAACCGTGCCGGCGCAGCATCGCCAGACAGGCAAGCGCAAAGGCCACATACGCCGCCGCAACCACCACCAGCGTCCAGGTCGTCCCGATCCAGGAAATGAACAGATAGCCTGCCGACAACGTCCCGGCGATTGCCCCGATGGCGCTGAGCGCATGCAGGGCGCCCAGCGCCCGTCCGCTGCGTGCCCTGTCCTCGATGGCGAGTCGGGCCAGGATCGGCGAGGGGATGCCGGCGGCAAAACTTGGAAGGAAGAACAAAATCCCCGTGAGGGCGACGATGCCGCCAATCGGGCCGGGAACAGCGTTGAGCACCGGTGTCGATACCAGCCGGATCAGGGGAAGCGCTGCAAGGGTCGTGAGCGCGCCAAGCGCACCGGAGGCGGCGAGCCAGGCGAGCGCGGAGCGCGGCGGTCGGTCGGCGACCAGGCCGCCGACCCAGTGGCCGGCGGAAAAGCCGGCGAGCACCACGGCAATGACCGCGGTCCACGTGTAGAGCGACATGCCGACATAGGGCGCGAGCATCCGCCCGGCGACGATCTCGACCACGAGGCCGGCGGCCGCAACGAGAAACTGCGCGCCGAGCAGGAACCACAGCGGAACGGTGCTTTGCGACGCAACGGCTCTGGCGGTTTGGTGGGAGGCGGTTTCGGCTGTCATGGGGTCGAGCCTAGCCCCTCGGCGCGGGGGCATCCAGCCTCATGCGCATCAATCCGCAGGCGGCCCGATACGGTCCGGATGCGCGGCGGCGAAGGCCGCGATCTCGCTGCAGGCCGCGTCGATTTCCACCGCGCGTGGCATCTCCGTCAGGTCGACGCCCCAGCGCCGGGCGTTGTAAATCTGCGGCACGAGGCACAGGTCGGCCATCGTCGGTGTGGTGCCGTGGCAGAAGGTGCCGGTCTTGCCATCGGCCAGCATCTGCTCGACGGCGATCAGTCCATTGGTAATGAATGTCTGCATCCAGGCGATCTTTTCGGCATCGCCACCGCCCATGAGCTTCACGACATGGGCAACGGTGTTCAGGTTGCAGACCGGATGAATTTCCATGGCGATCGCATGGGAAATTGCCCGGACACGCTGCCGTTCCACCGGTGTGGCGGGAAGCAGCGTGCCGGTCTCGCGCGTTTCGTGAAGATACTCGATGATCGAGAGCGATTGCGTCAGGACGGAGCCATCGATCTCCAGCGACGGAACCAGACCCTGCGGATTGCGCGCGCGGTTCTCTGCGCCCCGCTGGTTGCCTTTCAACAAATCGACGGCCACCGTGTCATGCTCGATCCCGAGCAGGTTGAGCGCGATCCGAACCCGGTAGCTTGCCGAGGAACGCCAGTAGTCGAAGAGTACGGGTCGGGTCACGGAAAATCCTCCTGCAATGACGGGTCTGTTTGGCAGGCCGTCGGACATGGCCTTTCCCGCAAGCGTATCGCATGGGTATCCGCTCAGGCCAAGGGGCGGTTCAAAAGGCAAAGGAGGAAAAGCGCTCTGAATCATGGGCTTGGCCGGGTCAGATCCGGGCATCGAAGTGCCTTGCGACAAAAAATTTGACTATTTGGTCAAAAATCGGCTCCAATATCGAAAGTGGACGTGTCTCCGCCAAACGAGAGACGCGCCGCGAGCAATCGCCTGGCCGGCAATCGAAGAACGCGAAATGCGTCGCAAATGTCGGCTTCTTGAGGAGAACATTGCGCCGGAGGTCCGTTCGCGGCCCCGGCCTTGGCATAAGGTGCAGCCATGGCTGACGCACTCCCGGGGCCCGACATCCGCACGGGTCGCCTCTCGCCTGACGACTATCTTGAAAACTTCGACGATCTGCATCCGCCGCTCGGCAGGCATGAGGCCAGCGTGGAAGCTGACCGCTGTTACTTCTGCTACGACGCGCCCTGCACGATCGCCTGCCCGACCTCGATCGATATCCCGAAGTTCATCCGTCAGATCTCGACCGGCAACCCGATCGGCTCGGCCAAGACGATCTTCGCGGAAAACATTCTGGGCGGCATGTGTGCACGCGTCTGCCCGACCGAAACGCTTTGCGAGGAAGCCTGTGTCCGCAATCTGGCGGAGGACAAGCCCGTCCAGATCGGCCTGTTGCAGCGCTATGCCACCGACACCTATCTCGAGCGGCTCGCGCAGCACCCGTACAGTCGCGCGGCCTCGACGGGAAAGACGGTCGCTGTCGTCGGTGGCGGGCCGGCCGGGCTGAGCTGTGCGCATGCCCTTGCGCGCGAAGGCCATGACGTTGCGATTTTCGACGCCCGCGAGAAGCTCGGCGGCCTGAACGAATATGGCATCGCCGCCTACAAGACCACCAACGACTTCGCGCAGACCGAGGTCGATTTCGTGCTCGCCATCGGTGGCATCACCGTCAACTGTGGCAAGGCGCTGGGCCGTGATGTCACGCTCGCCGATCTGCGCAAGGACTTCGATGCGGTTTTTCTCGGCATGGGCCTGCCCGGCGTCAACGCCTTGAAAACCGAGGGTGAAGCCCTTGAAGGGGTGATCGACGCGGTCGCCTACATCGCGGAACTTCGCCAGACCATGGATCTCTCCAGCCTGCCGGTTGGCCGCAAGGTGGTGGTGATCGGCGGCGGCATGACAGCCATCGACATCGCGGTGCAGGCCAAGCGGCTGGGTGCGGAAGAGGTCACCATCGCCTATCGCCGCGACCGCGATGCGATGAAGGCGAGCGCCTATGAGCAGGAAGTGGCGCTGACCAACGGCGTCGTGATTCGCGAATGGCTGCAGCCCAAACGCCTTGTCGGCGAGGGCGGCCATGTCTCGGCCATCGAACTTGAACGCACCGCGCAGGATGCCTCGGGACGGCATTCGGGCACCGGCGAGACCGTGACGCTCGATGCGGATCAGGTCTTCAAGGCGATCGGCCAGACCTTCGTGCCCGATGCGTTCGGCGGCGCGGAGGCTCTGTCGCTGGACGGCGGCCGGCTTGGTGTCGACGCGGAGCGGCGAACCTCGCTCTCCGACGTCTGGGCTGGCGGAGATTGCATCGCCGAGGGCGAGGATCTGACGGTGGCCGCCGTCGAGGACGGCAAACTCGCTGCCCGCTCCATTCATGCCGCGTTGAGCGCTTGACCGACAAGCACCGCGTGCGTCACCCTCATTTTTCAACCGCGGGCAAGCCCCCGTGGGGAGGATCACGAAATGGCTGATCTCAGCACAAACTTCATCGGCATCAAGTCGCCGAACCCGTTCTGGCTGGCCTCCGCGCCGCCGACCGACAAGGAATACAACGTCGTGCGCGCCTTCAAGGCGGGCTGGGGCGGCGTTGTCTGGAAGACGCTGGGCGAGGACCCGGCGGTGGTCAACGTCAACGGCCCGCGTTACGGCGCGATCCATGGCCATGACCGCAATCTGATCGGCTTCAACAACATCGAGCTGATCACCGACCGTCCGCTGGAGGTCAACCTGCGCGAGATCAAGCAGGTCAAGCGCGACTGGCCCGATCGTGCAATGGTCGTCTCGCTGATGGTGCCTTGCGAGGAACAGAGCTGGATCGACATTCTCAAGAAGGTCGAGGACACGGGAGCGGACGGCATCGAACTGAACTTCGGCTGTCCGCACGGCATGTCGGAGCGCGGCATGGGCTCGGCCGTCGGCCAGGTGCCCGAATACATCGAGATGGTCACCCGCTGGTGCAAGCAGCACAGCCGCATGCCGGTGATCGTCAAGCTGACGCCGAATATCACCGACATCCGCAAGCCTGCCCAGGCGGCCAAAGCCGGCGGTGCGGACGCCGTGTCGCTGATCAACACGATCAACTCCATCGTTTCGGTCGACCTCGACCAGATGGCGCCCGAACCCACTATCGACGGGCGCGGCGCTCATGGCGGTTATTGCGGTCCGGCGGTCAAGCCGATCGCGCTCAACATGGTGGCCGAGATCGCCCGGGATCCCGAAACCCACGGGATTCCGATTTCCGGCATCGGTGGTGTCACCACCTGGAAGGATGCTGCCGAATTCATGGCGCTGGGCGCCGGCACCGTTCAGGTGTGCACGGCGGCGATGACCTACGGCTTCAAGATCGTCGAGGAGATGAAGGACGGTCTCAGCGACTGGATGGACGACAAGGGTTACACCAGCGTCGACGAGGTTGTCGGTCGCGCCGTTCCCAATGTGACTGACTGGCAGAAGCTCAACCTCAACTATGTGGTGAAGGCGCATATCGACCAGGATGCCTGCATCCAGTGCGGTCGTTGCCACATCGCCTGCGAGGACACCTCGCATCAGGCCATTACGTCGATGAAGGACGGATTGCGCCATTTCGAGGTGATCGACGAGGAATGCGTTGGCTGCAATCTGTGCGTTTCGGTCTGCCCGGTGGAAAATTGCATCTCCATGGTCGAGATGACGGAGGGCACGGATCCGCGGACAGGCAGGAAGATCGATCGCGATTACGCCAACTGGACGACGCATCCGAACAATCCGAACCGGGTGATGGAAGCCGCTGAGTGAACCGGCAACCGCAACACGCTGGGCGGAGATCGCGATGAGCGTCTCCGCCGAAAACGCGAGACCGGAAACCGGAACCGGGCGCGCCCATCTGGCGATGCTCGGTTTCGTTTTTCTCGTCTCCACGTCCTTTCCGGTCGGCCATGCCATTACCGGGGATCTCGCGCCGGCGGTGCTTACGGCCCTGCGGTTTTGCCTGGCGGCCACGATCTTCGCCGGCATCGCGACCTTCAAGGGCCTGTGGCAACGGCCGAAACTGTCCCGCTTCCCGGTCTATATTCTCATTGCGATCGTGCTGAATATCTTCTTCGTGACGATGTTCGAGGCGCTGCGCTACACCAGCGCGCTCAATGCGGGCGCGGTCTTCACCCTTCTGCCCGCGTTCACGGCAATCGCCGGGTTCCTGTTGCTGCGGCAAAAGTCCTCGCGACGCCAGATCGCCTGTCTTGCAATCGGCGCTGCGGGTGCCCTTCTGGTTCTTTATGGCGCGGATCTCGACCGTCTCCTGCGCTTCGAGATCGGGACCGGTGAGACGATCTTCCTCGTCGGCGTGATCTCCTACGCTTTCTATTCGCCGCTGATGCGCTTGCTCAATCGCGGCGAGCCGCTGGAGGTGTTCAACTTCTGGATCCTGACCTGTGGCGCGGTCATGCTGCTTGCCTATGGTCATGAGGACCTTGGGCGCACGGTCTGGTCCGATGTGCCGTCGCTGGCGTTCGTCGGCGTCGCCTATCTTGCGATTTTCCCGACCGCGTCGAGCTTCTTTTTCGCGACCTACGCCAGCCTGCGCCTGCCGTCGGGACCGGTAATGGCCTATACCTATCTTCTGCCGTCCTTCGTGCTGTTCGAGACGCTGGCGCTGGGCGCGCCCTGGCCAGGTCTCTGGACGCTCGCAGGCGTTGCGGTGACTTCGGTTGCGACGCTGGCCCTGCAGCGCGACACCCGTCGAACAGGGTGATGCGCCGGGCTGCTACTTCTTCAGCTGCGTGGCCATATAGGCGATGGTCTTGCGATAGACCTCCGCGCGGTTCCAGTCGCGCAAAACCCCGTAGTTGCCTGTTCCTGGCGACCAGTCGGCCCCCTTGCGCCAGCCGTGTCGCCTGAGAAAATTCGCCGTCGAGGCAAAGACATCCGGCTTGCTGCGGATCAGATTGGGGCGTCCGTCGCCGTCGAAATCGACCGCGTAGCGCTCGTAGCTCGAGGCCAGGAACTGGGTCTGGCCGATTTCTCCCGCCCATGCCCCCTTCATGTCGCGAATCCGCATCATGCCCCGGGCGGCAATCCGCAGCGCACTCATCAGCTCGTTCGTGAAGAATTTCGAACGTCGGCAATCATAGGCAAGCGTTGCGAGCGAGGAAAAGATCGGAATGTCGCCCATGAACCGGCCGAAACCCGATTCCAGCCCCCAGATCGAGACGATGATTTCCTTCGGCACACCGTATTTGCGCTCCACCCGGTCCAGCACGACCGCGTGCTGTCGCATCCGCTTGCGGCCGATGGCAATGGTGCTTGGGGGCGCGCGGCGGGCCAGGAACTGTTTGAAGCTCAGCTTGAAGGATTTCTGGTTCCGGTCGCGGCGGATGACCTTGCTGTTGTAGCGCAGCCCCCCAAGCGCGGCCTTCACCGTTCTGGATGAAACCCCCGAAGCTACCGCCTGTCGCTGGAAATCGGCAAGCCAGGCCGGGAAGCCTTGCGCTGTGTTGCCACAGGAGGCGGCGATGGCATCATTCGCGCCGAGCGAGAGACCAAGACACAAAACGCCGGCAACGAGTATCCGGGAAGCACGCATGGGTATCCTCGCAAGCTTGGCGCCCCGCCCGCCGGCGTGCGCGTTCAGGGTATGCGGCGCACGCGCGACGCAGCGTAATGAGCAAGGATACCTTGCGCTGAGTTGAGATCAAGCGCGCGGCAGGAGGCCTTCGAAGAGCAGCGCAGACAGGGTTTCCAGAGCCCCCTTGCGAAACCGGTCGTCGTCAATGCCGGACCCGGTCAGCGCCTCGATCTGCGGAGCGAAATCGGCGTAGTGCTGGGTGGTCGCCCAGATCAGGAAAATCAGGTGATAGGGGTCGACGTCTCGGATCTTCCCGGCCTTTGCCCAGTGGCGAAGCACTTCGGCCTTTTCCTCGACAAGTGCCTTGAGCGGTCCTTCCAGAACGTCGCGGATCATCGGAGCGCCCTGCATCACCTCGTTGGCGAAGAGCCGTGAGGCCTCCGGTTCGTTGGCGGAAAACCGAAGTTTCTGTTCGACATAGGCGGTGAGTTCGCGACGCGGATCGCCGTCGGGGTCGAGCGTGCGCAAGGGCGCCAGCCAGCGCTCCAGCAGGCCGGCGAGCACCGCCTTGTAGATCTCCGACTTGGAGCCGAAATAATACAGAAGGTTCGACTTGGACATGCCGGCATCGCTGGCGATCTGGTCGACGCGGGTGCCGCGGTATCCGAAGCGGGCGAAGGTTCCAAGCGCCGCTTCCAGAATGCGGGCCCGGTTTCTTTCCTGAATGCGGGTGCGGCGCGGCTGATCGTCCACGCTCATGCGTCCGCACGCGCGGGTTCGGCCGGTGGACTCGCGGAGACGGTGGCGGGCGGCATCGCGCCAATGCCTGCGAGGATGATGCCGATCACGGTTTTCTTTGCGTCTTCGAACTGGGAGTCGACCAGCGGCGCGCCGCCGTTCAGCGTATCGATCTGGTGGTTGAAGTCGGCGTAGTGCTGGGTCGTCGCCCAGATCATGTAAAGCAGATAGTGCGCATTGACCGGGGCAATCTTGCCCTCTGCCACCCATCGGTCGATGACGGCGGCGCGCGATGCGGTCCAGTCGCGCAAGGTGGTCTCCAGATAGTCCTGGATGACCGGTGCCTTGTGCAGGATCTCGTTGGCCCAGACCTTTGAGCCCATCGGATGGGCGCGCGAGATGTCCATCTTCGCCGAGATATAGGCGGTGAGCGCCTCTACGGGATCGTCGCTCTCGTCGAAGGTGTTGGCGGCATCGAGCCAGACATTGAAGATATGCTCGACCACGCGCCGGTAGAGCGCTTCCTTGGTCGGGAAGTAATAGTGCAGGTTTGCCTTGGGAATTCCGGCGCGGTCGGCGATCACGCCGGTGGTCGCGCCCCGGAAGCCGCGCTCGGCGAAGACCTCCTCGGCCGCCTTGAGGATCGCGCGCTCGTTCTCTTCGCGAACGGCGCTTTTTGGTGACTTTTCCCTGGCGCGCATTGTCCCTGATCGCCAATTTGGCACAACGGCCAAAAATTGATCTTGACCATGTGGTCAAGTCTTCCTAGGCTCGATTTGACCATTTGGTCAGGTTTTTCAGCCTGACGCAATGGATAACATGCGACGGACCGTTGGCACAAAACAACAAGACCGACGGCCGCGACCTTCCAGATTTCAGCCCTCGCGCTTTGGTGCGGGAGCTGCCTGTGCGGCGCGCAAGCTGTCATGCTGAGCAAGAACGCGACGCGCGGGAAGACGGGGAACGATGGGCGGTGCTAGGCTTGCGGCCGGTACCAAGCGGTTCTGCGCGCGAACTTTGACGCGCGCGCTGCCGCGAAGCCGATCGCATCACAGGCAACAGGGCGCCCGCCGGGACAAAAACGCGGGCGATCGGAGGACCCATGTCGCAGCCGGCGCTGACCAGCAACAATCTCGACGCTTTCTGGATGCCGTTTACGGCAAACCGCCAGTTCAAGAAGGATCCGCGCCTCTTCGTCAGCGCGGAGGGCATGTACTACAAGACCGCCGATGGCCGCCAGGTGCTGGACGGGACGGCAGGTCTTTGGTGCTGTAACGCCGGCCACGCACGGCCCAGGATCACCGAGGCGGTGCAGCGTCAGGTCGCCGAGCTCGACTACGCGCCCGCCTTCCAGATGGGCCATCCGCACGCTTTCGAGCTGGCCGCGCGTCTTTCCGCGCTGATGCCCTCGCCGCTCGACCATGTGTTCTTCACCAATTCCGGGTCGGAATCCGTCGAAACCGCGCTGAAGATGGCGATTGCCTATCATCGCGTTCGCGGCGAGGGGTCCCGGACCCGGCTGATCGGCCGCGAACGCGGCTATCACGGGGTCAATTTCGGCGGCATCTCCGTCGGCGGCATCGTCACCAACCGCAAGATGTTCGGCACGCTGCTTGGCGGCGTCGATCATATCCGCCACACTCACGACTTGGAGCGCAACGCCTTTTCGCGCGGCCAGCCGGACAGCGGTGCGGAATATGCCGAGGAACTTATCCGCCTGGTGCAACTGCACGACCCGTCCACCATTGCCGCCGTGATTGTCGAGCCGGTGGCCGGCTCGACCGGTGTTCTGGTTCCGCCGAAGGGATATCTGAAGCGCTTGCGCGAGATCTGCGACCAGCATGGCATCCTGTTGATCTTCGACGAGGTGATCACCGGCTTCGGACGGCTTGGCTCCCCCTTCGCGGTTGACCACTTCGGCGTGGTGCCGGATCTCGTGACGACCGCCAAGGGGATTACCAACGGCGTCATCCCGATGGGCGCGGTGTTTTGTTCAAGCGACGTGCATCAGGCCTTCATGACCGGGCCGGAGCATCTTATCGAGTTCTTCCACGGCTACACATATTCCGGTCATCCTGTGGCTTGCGCGGCGGCGCTCGGCACCCTCGACACTTACGAGGAAGAGGGGCTTTTAACCCGCGCTGCCGAGCTTGAGGATTATTGGGCCGACGCCCTGCATTCGCTCAAGGGCACGCGCCATGTCATCGACATCCGCAACATTGGCCTGATCGGGGCGATCGAGTTGGAGCCGATGGCGGGCGAGCCGACGAAGCGGGCTTTTTCCGCCTTCCTCAATGCCTATGAGGCGGGCTGCCTGATCCGCACCACCGGCGACATCATCGCGCTGTCGCCGCCGCTGATCATCGAGAAAAGCGAGATTGACCAACTGGTCGACACCATCCGCACCGTTCTGGAAGCTCTGGACTAGACGCCGGACCAAATGCCGCACCGGTCACCGGGGCGGCATGCGCACGCTCACACGAAACGATGGCAGGGCTCGACGATCGCTGCCCGGCCACGGACCTGGAACCGAACATGACACTCATTGAAAACGCCATCGGCGGCGTGCGCGCCGCCTCAAGCTCCACACGGACCGCAGCGATCTACAATCCCGCGACCGGCGAACAGACCGCGACCCTCAATCTTTCCACCGCGAAGGAGGTCGCACAGGCGATTGCCGCTGCGAAGGCAGCCTTCCCGGCCTGGCGCGACACGCCGCCCCTGAAGCGGGCCCGCATGATGTTCCGATTCAAGGAGCTTCTCTCCGCCCATGCCGGTGACATCGCCCGCGCGATTTCGGCCGAACACGGCAAGACCCATGACGATGCGCTCGGCGAAGTGGCGCGCGGCATCGAGGTCGTGGAATTTGCCTGCGGCATTCCGCATCTCCTGAAGGGCGATTTCGCCCGCAACGTCGGGCCCTCCATCGACAGCTATTCCGACCGCCAGTCGCTTGGCGTCGTCGCCGGCATCACGCCGTTCAACTTTCCCGGCATGGTGCCACTTTGGATGTACCCGATAGCCGTTGCCTGCGGAAACACCTTCATCCTCAAGCCCTCGGAGCGCGATCCCTCCGCCGTGATGGTGGTCTACGATCTGTTCCAGAAGGCAGGCTTTCCCGACGGCGTCCTCAACGTCGTTCACGGCGACAAGGAAGCGGTCGATGTGCTGCTGACGCATCCGGACGTGAAGGCCGTCTCCTTTGTCGGCTCCACGCCGATCGCCGAATATGTCTATTCCACCGGCACGGCGCATGGAAAGCGCGTCCAGGCGCTGGGCGGGGCGAAGAACCACATGGTGGTGATGCCCGATGCAGATATGGATCAGGCGGCCGACGCGCTGATGGGGGCGGGCTACGGCTCCGCCGGCGAGCGCTGCATGGCGATCTCGGTGGCTGTGCCGATCGGCGAGGAGACCGCCGACCGGTTGGTCGAAAAGCTCATTCCCCGCGTTCAGGCGCTGAAGATCGGCCCGGCGAGCGACAAGGACGCGGAAATGGGTCCGGTCGTCACCGAACAGCACATGCGCAAGGTGCTGGGCTACATCGACCAGGGCGAGAAGGAAGGCGCGGAGCTGCTGGTCGACGGGCGCGGCTTTACGCTTCAAGGCTACGAGAACGGCTATTTCGTGGGCGGCACCCTGTTCGATCGGGTGACGAAGGACATGACGATCTACAAGGAAGAGATCTTCGGTCCGGTGCTTTCGGTGGTACGTGCCAAGGGCTACGAGGAGGCGCTGTCGCTCATCAACGAGCATGAATACGGAAACGGCACGGCGATCTTCACCCGCGACGGCGATGCCGCGCGCGCCTTTGCCGACGGCATCGAGGTCGGCATGGTCGGCATCAACGTGCCGATCCCCGTGCCGGTCGCTTATTTTTCCTTCGGCGGCTGGAAGCGCTCGCTGTTCGGCGACCATTCGATTTACGGCGAGGAAGGCGTGCGCTTCAATACCCGACTGAAAACGGTCACGACGCGCTGGCCCGCCGGCATCAAGGACGGGGCGGTCTATACCTTCCCGAACATGGAGTGAAGATAGCTATGACCCGACCTGCCGCCACATCGCATGTGCTTGTCGACGATGAACGGGTGCGCGTCACCCGCTTCGACTTCGCCCCCGGCGCCGAAACCGGCTGGCACCGTCACGACATGGACTATGTCGTCACGCCCGTCACCGATTGCCACTTCCTGCTGGAGGAACCCGGGGGCGAAAGCCGGCGCGCGGACATGCCCGCCGGCGCGGCCTACCGACGCCCTGCCGGAGTGGAGCACAACGTCGTCAACGGCGGCGAAGCTCCCATGAGCTTCGTCGAAGTCGAACTCAAGCGTTAGGAGAGGCGTGATGAGCGCATCTGGAAAGAACATCCGCATCGACGGTGAACGGTTGTGGGACAGCCTGATGGAGATGGCGAAGATCGGTCCGGGTGTCGCCGGCGGCAACAACCGCCAGACGCTGACCGACGCCGATAACGAGGGCCGCAAGCTCTATCAGTCGTGGTGCGATGCGGCCGGAATGTCATCGGGCCTCGACACGATGGGCAACATGTTCGCCCGGCGTGAAGGCACGGACCCGGAGGCAAAGCCGGTCTATGTCGGATCCCACCTCGATACCCAGCCCACCGGCGGCAAATACGACGGCGTGCTTGGGGTGCTCGGCGGGCTGGAACTGATCCGCACGCTCAACGACCTCAACATCAAGACGAAGCGCCCGATTGTCGTGGTCAACTGGACCAACGAGGAAGGCACGCGTTTTGCGCCGGCGATGCTGTCATCCGGTGTCTTCGCCGGCATGCATGAGCAGGACTGGGCCTACGACCGGGTCGATGCGGAGGGCAAAAAGTTCGGCGACGAGCTGAAGCGGATCGGCTGGGTCGGCGATGAAGCGGTGGGATCGCGCAAGGACGAGATCCATGCGATGTTCGAATTGCACATCGAGCAAGGGCCGATCCTGGAGGCGGAAGGCAAGGACATCGGCGTCGTCACCCACGGCCAGGGCCTGTGGTGGCTGCAGGTGACGGTGACCGGCAAGGACAGTCACACCGGCTCCACGCCGATGCCGATGCGCAAGAACGCCGGTCTCGGCATGGCGCGCATGACCGAGCTGGTGCACGAGATCGCGATGAAGCACCAACCGCGCGCGGTCGGCGCCATCGGCCATTGCGACGTGCATCCCAACTCGCGCAACGTCATTCCCGGCAAGGTGGTCTTCACCATCGATTTCCGTTCGCCCGACCAGGACACGCTCGACGGCATGAAGGCGGAGTTCGAGGAAAAGGCCCCGAAGATTGCCGAGGAACTGGGTCTTTCGGTCGAGATCGAGCCGGTCGGGCATTTCGATCCGGTCACCTTCGACGAAAATTGCGTCACCGCGGTGCGCAATGCTGCGGAAAAGCTCGGATATTCCCATCGCGACATCATCTCCGGCGCCGGCCATGATGCCTGCTGGATCAACCGCGTTGCCCCGACATCGATGATCATGTGCCCCTGTGTCGACGGGTTGTCGCACAATGAGGCGGAAGAGATCTCGAGGGAATGGGCGACAGCCGGCGCCGACGTGCTCCTGCATGCGGCCTTGGAAGCGGCGGAGATCGTGGAGTGACCGACACACGGCGTGCCGATGTCGGCGCGCCGATCCTTACACAACCGGAAGGCCCGCAAAGAGGCCTCGCGGAAACCCGAACCAGAGGGATCAAGCCATGACCAGCAAAGTGATCAAGGGCGGCACGGTCGTCACCGCAGACCTCACCTATGAGGCCGACGTCAAGGTCGAGGGGGGCAAGATCGTCGAGATCGGGCCGAACCTCTCCGGCGACGAGACGCTGGATGCGACCGGCTGCTACGTCATGCCGGGCGGCATCGACCCGCATGTGCATCTGGAAATGCCCTTCATGGGCACCTATTCGACCGACAATTTCGATTCGGGCACCAAGGCGGCCCTTGCCGGCGGCACGTCGATGGTCGTCGACTTCTGCCTGCCCGCGCCGCAGCAGTCCCTGCTGGAAGCGATCCAGATGTGGGACAACAAGTCGACAATGGCCCATTGCGACTACTCCTTCCACATGGCGGTCACCTGGTGGAGCGAGCAGGTCTTCAACGAGATGGAAACCGTCGTTCACGAGAAGGGCATCAACACCTTCAAGCACTTCATGGCCTACAAGGGCGCGCTGATGATCGAGGACGACGAGATGTTCGCCTCCTTCCAGCGTTGCGCGGCACTCGGCGCGCTGCCGATGGTTCACGCCGAAAACGGCGATGTCGTCGCGGATCTTTCCGCGCGTCTTCTGGCGGAAGGCAACAACGGACCGGAGGCGCATGCCTATTCCCGTCCGCCGGAGGTCGAGGGTGAGGCCACCAACCGCGCGATCATGATCGCCGACATGGCCGGCGTTCCGCTTTATGTGGTGCACACCTCCTCGGAACAGGCGCATGAGGCGATCCGCCGGGCCAAGCAGAACGGCATCCGCTGCTACGGCGAGCCGCTGATCCAGCACCTGACGCTGGACGACAGCGAATACCGTCATCCGGACTGGGATCATGCGGCCCGCCGCGTGATGTCGCCGCCGTTCCGCGACAAGAAGCATCAGGACAGCCTCTGGGCCGGCCTGCAGGCGGGCACGCTGCAGGTTGTCGGCACCGATCACTGCGCCTTCTCCACCGAGCAGAAGCGCTATGGCCTTGGCGATTTCACCAAGATCCCGAACGGCACCGGCGGTCTGGAAGACCGCATGCCGATGCTGTGGACCCATGGCGTCGCCACTGGGCGGCTGACGATGAACGAATTTGTCGCGGTGACCTCGACCAACATCGCCAAGATCCTGAACATCTATCCGCGCAAGGGCGCGATCCTCGTCGGCGCCGATGCGGACATCGTTGTCTGGGATCCGGCGAAGGAAAAGACGATTCAAGCTGCCAACCAGGTCTCGGCAATCGACTACAACGTCTTCGAGGGCAAGCACGTGAAGGGCCTGCCGCGCTACACGCTGACGCGCGGGCGCGTCGGTTTCGAGGACGGCAAGGTGGTCGAAAAACAGGGCCACGGCCAGTTCGTCAAGCGCACGCCGTTCCAGGCGGTCAACAAGGCGCTGTCGACTTGGAAGGAGCTCACCGCGCCGCGCAAGGTGGAACGCACCGGCATTCCGGCGACCGGCGTTTGATCGAAGCGGCGGCCTTCCTGACGGGAGGCCGCCGTTTTCGCGATCTTCGACACGTTAGCCCCAACGGGCCCCGAACGAGGGATAGGCGACCAACATGCAACCTCAGCCAGCGGAAGAGACGGTCCGCTCCGTCATCGACATCGCCAAGCTTTCCCTGACCTTCGAGACCAACGACGGTCCCGTCCATGCGCTGTCCGACATCGAACTGGAGATCGGCGAGGGCGAATTCGTCTCCTTCATCGGCCCGTCGGGCTGCGGCAAGACCACGCTCCTGCGTGTCATCGCCGATCTGGAGCAGCCGACCGGCGGATCGATCTCGGTCAACGGCATGACGCCGGACGAGGCGCGGCTGAAGCGTGCCTATGGCTACGTGTTTCAGGCCGCCGCCCTTTATCCCTGGCGCACCATCGCCGACAACATCGCCCTGCCGCTGGAGATCATGGGCATGGGAAAGGCGGAACGCAGCGAGCGCATCGCCAAAAATATGGAGCTGGTCAATCTCGCCGGGTTCGAGCGCAAGTATCCCTGGCAGCTTTCCGGCGGCATGCAGCAGCGCGCCTCCATCGCCCGCGCGCTCTCCTTCGATCCCGACCTTCTGTTGATGGACGAGCCCTTCGGTGCGCTCGACGAGATCGTCCGCGATCACCTGAACGAACAGCTCCTGAAGCTCTGGGACAAGACCAACAAGACGGTGGTCTTTGTCACCCACTCGATTCCCGAAGCCGTGTTCCTGTCGACCAAGATCGTGGTCCTGTGTCCCAGGCCCGGCCGCATCTACGACGTGATCGAAAGCGACCTTCCGCGCGACCGCACGCTCGACATTCGCGAATCGCCGGAGTTCCTCAAGATCGCGCACCGCGTGCGCGAGGGCCTCAGGGCAGGGCATTCCTATGATGACTGAGGCCATGCGGTTCGGGATCGGCTGGCGGGCGACGGAGCTGGCGCGGACGCGCGACGGCGAGGTCGACCGCTTCACCATCGCCTCGCGGCAAAAACCGCTCGCCACCGTGTTGGCGGGCATCCCTGTCGTCTTCCTTGCCGTCGCGACGGCGGCCTATGCCGCGTCGCATCTCGATATCGTGACGCTCGCGATGGCCGGCCTGCTTGGCTACATGCTCTACGAGATCGCGCGTGCGAATTTCGGAACGGTTTTGCTGCAGGTCCGGGTATCCGACGTCGAGGCGACCTCGATGCTGGTTGTCCCGGGCCTTGGTGCCGTGCCGCTCGGCCCGACGCGACGGTTTCCGTTTGTGAAGCTGTCGGCCGTGTCGATGGGGCAGACGGAATACGGCAAGGCCAAGACCAAGCCGGTCGACTGGCCGGGCTACGGTCTCGACGTCAAGACCGTCGACGGCGAGTCCCGGAGACTGGTGTCCGGCGTCACGCTGGAGCAGGCGGAATCCTTGCGCGCCGCGATCCTTGCGCGGCTGGAACGGGAGGCGGGCGGGTGATTGCAGCCACCTCTACTTCCCCCAACGGTATATCGCAGGCAGACGGACAAACGCAGAGGCTCGGCCGGCTGTGGATCTATTCCGACGGGATCGGCACGCTGATCGAGATCCCTTCCCGGCGCCTTGCGCCGGTTGTCGTCTTTTTGGCAATCTGGCTTGTTGGTTGGTCTTTTGCCGGGTTCATATCCGTATCCGCCTTTTTCGGCAGCTTCGGAGGACCGGCGGTCTTCACTGTTTTCATCGGCGTTTGGTGTTCGGTCTGGGCCGGGGGATGGGTTGCGACCGCGGCGTCCTTGCTCTGGATGCTGGTCGGGCGTGAGATCGCGATCCTGCGCGACGGTGTTCTCACCAAACGTCTTGTCCTGCCGTGGGTCGGTCTAAGCCGTTCCTACAGCGCGGAGTTCATTCGCGACCTTCGTCTCAACACGATGACCGGCGACCCTCAGATCTCGCAGGAGGAAGGCGTGGGTCTTCCGCTGGGGCAATACGGTGCCGTGGCGTTCGATCACGATGGCGAGACTGTGTATCTCGGCGCGGCGCTCGGCCCGATGGCGGCCGATGCGCTCCTTGAGGCGATTGAGGCCTGGCTTCAGCAGGAGACGCGCGACGCATGACACACACTCCTGCACCTGCCGGCCCTTCGTGCATCGATATCCGCTCGTCTACAAAAGACCGGGCGACGGCACGGTTCCATCACCTGGAAACGGAGACATCATGAGTTCGACAACGATTGCCGAACCGGTCCGCTCGCCCTTTGCCGGCCTGATGTCGGGCACAGCAGGCCCGGTCCTGGTCGTGGTCGCCGCGTTGCTGGCGGTCTGGTATCTCGCCGCCGTTCTGCTCAACACGCCGTTCCAGCGCGATATCTACAAGCGCGGCGGACTGGAGGATGTTTCCATCGTCCAGCTCGTCACCGACACGCTGGCGCAGGACCGTCCCGTGCTGCCGTCGCCGCATCAGGTGGCGGTGGAGATCTGGGAGACAACGGCGGAGAAGAAGATCACTTCCAAGCGCAGCCTCGTCTATCACAGCTCGATCACGCTCTCTTCCACGTTGCTCGGCTTCCTGATGGGCACGGCACTCGGCATTCTGCTCGCCATCGGGATCGTGCACAGCCGCGTGCTCGACAAGAGCCTGATGCCCTGGGTGATCACCTCGCAAACGATCCCGATCCTTGCCATCGCGCCGATGATCATCGTAGTGCTGAACGCCATCGGCATTTCCGGGCTTTTGCCCAAGGCGCTGATCTCGACCTATCTGTCGTTCTTCCCGGTCACCGTCGGCATGGTGAAGGGATTGCGGTCTCCCGAGATCATCCAGCTCGACCTGATGAAAACCTATTCGGCCAGCGCGTCCCAAACGCTGTGGAAGCTGCGGCTGCCCTCCGCCGCTCCCTACCTCTTCGCCTCCATGAAGGTCGGCGTCGCGGCAAGCCTGGTCGGCGCCATCGTTGGTGAATTGCCCACAGGTGCGGTCGCCGGTCTCGGCGCCCGTCTGCTGGCCGGCTCCTACTACGGCCAGACCGTTCAGATCTGGTCGGCGCTCATCGTCGCGGCGATCCTCGCGGCAGCGCTGGTGTCGCTCATTGGTCTTGGCGAGCGGATTGTTCTCAAGCGGATGGGGATGGCGCAATGACCTCTGCCGTACAAAGCGCTCCTGCCAAGAGCCCCGTTGCCAGGATCCTGTCGACCGGCGCGCTCGTTCTTGCGGTGGTCGCCATCCTGCTTCCGGTGATCGACAGCGAAAGCCTGTCCCTTCACCTGATCGGCACGCCATCCGTCGCAGTGGCGGTCGGTGCCGCGCTGGTGCTTCTCGTCGCCTATCGGTTTTCCGGTGTCGGGCGTGTCTATGCCTGCCTCGGTCTGGGTGGGGTCTCCTATGCGCTTGCGTTTGCGCTGATCGGTCTTGTCTCCCGGCATGCGGGCGATGCCGGGGCGGGGTTTTGGGCCTATGTGGTCGTCGCCTGGGCAATGGCCTGGCTTTGCGTGGAGGAGATGGCAGCGCTGGAGCCGCGCGATCCAACGATCCAGCGGCTTGTGTCGCTGGCGATCCCGCTGATGTTTGGCATCTGGCTGTTGCTCGTGTGGCAGCTGCTGGTGGTCGGCTTTGGCGTGCCGCGCGTGCTGCTTCCCCCGCCTTCGGAGGTCTGGCTGCGCTTGTTGGCGTCGCCGGAGGTGTTGTGGAAGGATTTCCAGCAAACGTTCCTGAAAGGCGTGCTGATCGGCTACACCATCGGCTGCGGATCCGGGTTCCTGGTTGCCATTCTGGTCGACCGTGTGCCGTTTCTGCGCCGCGGGCTGCTTCCCATTGGCAATCTCGTGTCGGCGCTGCCGATTATCGGGGTGGCTCCGATCATGGTGATGTGGTTCGGTTTCGACTGGCCGTCCAAGGCGGCGGTGGTCATCATCATGACGTTCTTTCCGATGCTGGTGAACACGGTGACGGGCCTTGCCGCCGCCGACCGGATCCAGCACGATCTGATGCACACATATGCGGCAGACTACCGTCAAACGCTGGTCAAGATGCGGTTGCCGATGGCCATGCCCTTCATCTTCAATGCCTTGAAAATCAACTCGACGCTTGCGCTCATCGGGGCCATTGTTGCTGAATTCTTTGGCACGCCGACCGTCGGCATGGGATTCCGTATTTCCACCGAGGTCGGGCGCATGAACATCGATATGGTCTGGGCGTCGATTGCCGTTGCGGCGCTCGCCGGATCACTTTTCTACGGCTTGGTGGCGCTCGTCGAGCGGGTCGTCACCTTCTGGCATCCGTCAGTCCGGGGATAACGGACGGCGGGGCCGAAATCAGAGGGAGTAGGATATGAGAAAGACTTTGCTAGCCGCGGCCGCGATGGCCCTGGTCCTCGGGCCGGCTCAGGCGGCCGACGAGGTCACGCTGCAGTTGAAGTGGGTCACGCAGGGCCAGTTCGCTGGCTATTATGTGGCGCAGGACAAGGGCTTCTACGAGGAAGAAGACCTCGATGTCACGATCAAGCCGGGCGGTCCGGATATCGCTCCGCCGCAGGTGATTGCCGGTGGTGGCGCCGATGTCGTCGTCGACTGGATGCCGTCGGCGCTCGCCAGCCGCGAGCGCGGCGTGCCGCTCGTCAACATCGCCCAGCCGTTCAGCCGCTCTGGCATGATGCTGACCTGCCTCAAGGAAACCGGTGTTACCAAGCCGGAGGATTTCCGCGGCCGCACCCTCGGTGTCTGGTTCTTTGGCAACGAGTATCCGTTCCTGTCGTGGATGAGCCAGCTTGGTATCCCCACCGATGGCAGCGACGACGGTGTGACCGTTCTCAAGCAGGGCTTCAACGTCGATCCCCTGCTGCAGAAGCAGGCCGACTGCATTTCCACGATGACCTACAACGAGTACTGGCAGGTGATCGATGCCGGCATTCCAGAGTCCGAACTGGTTGTCTTCAAGTATGAGGAACAGGGTGTCGCGACGCTGGAGGATGGTCTCTATGTGCTTGAGGAAAATCTCGAGGATCCGGCCTTTGTCGACAAGATGGCCCGCTTCGTGCGCGCCTCGATGAAGGGCTGGGCGTATGCCCGCGAGAACCCCGACGAGGCGGCCGATATCGTTCTGGAAAACGATGCGACCGGAGCTCAGACCGAAAAGCACCAGAAGCGCATGGTCCGCGAGATCAACAAGCTGACGGAAGGCTCCGACGGCGTGCTTGATCTGGAAGCCTATCAGCGCACGGTCATGACGTTGCTCAGCGGCGGGTCGGACCCGGTGATCACCAAGGAGCCGGAAGGCGCCACGACGACGGTGGTGACCGACAAGATGTAATTGATACCAGCGCCGCACGAGGCTGCAGGGCGCGGCACACAGCTGCGCCCTGCATTTTAAAATAATTACAATCTTGAGTAATAAAATTTGCTTGAATTACGACATTCGGTTCATTCGGCGCGACATGCTGAGGCTTGTTTATACTCTGTTATAATGAATCATGGTGATTTCCGATCAGATACATCCGGTGCGATGTACTCAACCTTCTGAGCGGATTACAACCATGTGGAAAAGTGCGTCGATCACGGCAAAGCTCGTGCTCACCAGCAGTCTTGTCTTGTTTTCTACACTCGTCGTCGGGATATCCGTGATTGCTTGGCAATCGTCCCGCATTGCCAAGGATATTGCGATCGGCGAGGCGCGGGCAATCGGCGAACGCGAAGCGCAGTCAATTCGCCGACAGCTTGAATCCGCCCTAACGACAACACGCGGCCTTGCGGCGACCTTCACCGCCTTGAAAGAGACCGGCGTGGTCGATCGTGACGCCTGGACGGCGGTTCTCGACCGGACCATACGCGGTGACGGCACGCTCTCCGGCGTCTGGGGCGGTGTGATCACCGACGATCTCGACGGTCGCAATGCCGAGTTCTCCAATGCGAGTGACTGGTACGACGAGACAGGTCAGTGGCGTCCGTACATCTTTCGCAATCCCGACGGATCCTTCAAACACCGCCCGACCGGTGCAATCACCGATGCGCCGGACAAGGAGTGGTTCAACCACACCTACCGAACAGGCGAGAATTTCGCGACCGAGCCCTATACTTGGCCCGTCGGGGATGAAGTTGCGATCGGGATATCCATGTCAGCGCCGATCATGCTCGGATCGAAAGTCATGGGTGTTGCCGGCATCGACGTTTTCGCCACCGGCTTCTCCGAACAACTTGCGCGCATCAAGCCGCTCGGCTCCGGGTCCATTTCGCTTGTATCCCAGAATGGGGTCTGGATTGCGCACTCAGACACGTCGCTGATCGGCAAACCCTTCTCCCAAGCGTTCGAACCTGGCGCAGCAGAACAGGTACGCGCAGCGGAAGTGGCAATTCGTGAGGCTCGATCTCTCGACTACACTGGCTATTCTGCGGCTCTCGACGAGGATATGTACCGGATGATCATTCCGGCCGAGATCGCAGGGACGAACCAGACGTGGTCGGTTCTGGTCAGCGTCCCGATGTCCAGCCTGCAGGTTGCCTCCAACACCATCGTGGCGTGGGTCGTTGGTGTTGGACTGGTGTTGATGGTTGGGGTCGCACTCGCGCTTTTGGTTGTGGGGCAAAGGGTGATCCGCCGTCCGGTGGAACGTACCCTGGGCCACATCCAGGCATTGATCGACGGGGATTACCGGATCGACATTGATACCGCCAGCCGCAACGACGAGATCGGACGTATCGGCAAGGCACTTGAGGTCTTTCGCGAAAAGTCGGCGCAGGCCGAGGCGCTTTCAAACGAGCAGGAACATGAGCAGGCGCGACGTATCGAGCGGGCGGAGACGGTCGCTCGGCTGACGTCCGAATTTGATTTCTCGGCAGCCCGCCTCCTTCAGTCGGTTGCCTCTTCCGTCGCAAATCTCAACGGCGCCGCCAGTGAATTGACCGGCGCAGCGGAGAACACAAGCGTGCAAAGCACGGCGGTCGCAGCCGCTTCGGAGGAAGCGTCATCGAACGTCGGAACGGTCGCTGCTGCAGCCGAGGAGCTCTCGGCATCGGTCGCCGAGATCTCTCGACAGGTACGCAACTCCGCCGAAATCGCGGCAAGTGCCGTATCTCAAGCGCTGCAGACCAACACGAAGATCGAGGGCCTCTCGGTCGCGGCCAATCGAATTGGGGAAGTGGTCAAGCTCATCAACGACATTGCCGAGCAGACCAACCTGCTTGCGTTGAACGCGACCATTGAGGCGGCCCGTGCCGGTGAGGCTGGAAAAGGGTTCGCGGTGGTTGCCGCAGAGGTGAAGGAACTCGCCACCCAGACCTCCAAGGCGACGGACGAAATCGTCTCCCAGATTCAGCAGGTACAGACGGAGACCAGCGGCGCCGTCGACGCGATCCGGGAAATTTCCAGAACGATTGAGCAAATCAATCAGATTTCCGGCGATATTGCCGCCAGCGTCGGCCAGCAGGGAGAGGCGACCACCGAGATCGCAATGAACGTTCAGGAAGCGACCGCCGGAACCCAGGATGTTTCCCGCAACATCGCGGGCGTATCCGAAGCGGCGAAGCTTACGGGCTCGGTTGCGCTTCGCATCAGGAATGACGCGAAGACACTTCAGCAGGAAGAGGAACAATTGCGCCGCAATGTCGAATCGTTCCTGTCGGGCATCCGGCAGGCCGGCTAAACGCCCGGACGGCGGGTGGGCTTGCTTTCGCCGGGGTTTGGTTCCGGACGAGAGCGGGCCGGGAGAAGAAGGCGCACCCGCTTCCTGCGGGCGCGCCTTTCTGCTTTCGGAAGAGGGGCGCTATTCGGTTCAGCCGCCCTCGCCGGCTCCTTCCCGCCGCCGGGCCAGGGTGCGCGCGATGAGTGGCGAGACCATCGGAACGATCAGAACCAATATGGCGATCAGGAGGATCCAGAACGTCAGCGGACGGGTCCAGAGGAAGGCCCAGCTGTCGTTGTTGATGATCAGCGCCCTGCGCAGGTTCTCCTCCATCATCCCGCCGAGGATGAAGCCGAGAAGCATCGGCGCCATCGGCATGTCGAGCAGTCGCAGCACCAGCGCGCCCACGGCGAAGATCACCATCAGCTGGATGTCGAAGGTGTTGAAGGAGACGAAATAGACCCCGATCAGCGAGAAGAACAGGATCATCGGCACCAGCACCGTGTGCGGCAACGCCAGCACCCGCGCGATATAGGGGATCAGCGGCAGATTGAGGATCAGAAGGATGACGTTGCCGATGTACATGGAGATGATCACCGACCAGAACACCTCCGGGTTTTCCTCAAACAGCCGCGGGCCGGGCTGGATGCCATAGGAGAGCAGCGCGCCAAGCATGATCGCTGTCGTGCCCGATCCTGGAATGCCAAGCGTCAAAAGCGGCACGAAGGAGCCGGAGGAGGCGGCGTTGTTCGCCGTCTCGGGCGCAGCGAGCCCGCGCACAGAGCCTTTGCCGAAGAGCTTGCCCTTGATCGGGCCGGCGAGCCTTTGTTCCATGCCGTAGGCGAGGAAGGACGCGATCGTTGCGCCTGCGCCGGGCAGCACGCCGACGAGGAAGCCCAGCACCGACGAACGTCCGATCACAGGCACCATCTCCTTGACCTCCTCGCGGGAGAGCTTCATCGAGCCGAGATTGGCATTGGCGTCTTTCTCGCGAGCGGCCTCTTGCGCCGTGCGCGGTTTCAGCACCGACATCAGCGCCTCGGAGAGCGCGAAGGTCGCCATCGCAAGAAGCAGGAAGGAAATGCCGTCGATCAGATCGAGCATGCCGAAGGTGAAGCGCTGGATTCCCTGCGTCTCGTCGGTTCCGACTGTGGACAGCATCAGGCCGAAGATGGTCATCAAAAGCGCTTTTATGACGTTGCCACGTCCTGCAAAGGCAGCGACGGCGGTGAGACCCAGCACCATCAGTGCGAAATAGTCTGTCGACTGGAAGGCGAGCGAGACGACCGCGAGCGAGGGCGCCGCGATCAAAAGGAAGATCGCAGCGATGGTGCCGCCGGAGAAGGACGAGTAGGCGGCGATCGCCAGCGCCTTTCCGGCCTGGCCTTTCTTGGCCATGGGATAGCCGTCGAAGGCCGTTGCGACCGTGCCGGCGATCCCCGGCGCGTTGATTAGGATCGAGGAGGTCGACCCGCCGAAGACGGCGCCGTAGTAGACGCCGGCCATCAGGATGAGGCCGGTGGCGGGGTCGAACCCGTAGGTGATCGGGATCATCAGTGCGATGGCCGAAATCGGGCCGAGACCGGGCAGCATGCCGATGAAGGTGCCGGCAAAACAGCCGACCGCCACCATCAGGATGTTGAGGGGCGATATCGCGGTGTTGAAACCGGTGAGAATGCCGTCGAGCATGGATTATCTCCCTGTCCCGAGGAATCCTGGCAGTGGTGCGATGTAGACGTCCAGGAACTGGGTCATCAGCGTCCAGAAGAACACGACGACGCCGACCGAGGTCAGGGCGATCATCAGGTAGCGCCGCTCGCCGAGGACAAGCATGCTTCCCGACAAAAGGATGGTCGTCGAGACGAGGAAGCCCAGCGGACGCACGGTCAGCCCGTAAATCGTCATCAGGATGCACAAAGCCGCGACCTTGCCGAGTGGGAAGCTGCCGTCGCTAAACCGCCCGAGCACCTTTCGCATGGACGTGCGCCAGGCCGTGTCGGCCTCGCGCTCGGCCGGGCTCAGGGGCTTTAGCAGCAGCGCCAGCGAGAGAAGAATTCCCAGTACGGCGAGCGCTTCGGGGATCGTACGGGCGGTAAAGGCCTGATTGGTCTGGAAGGGCAGCAGCGGGATGCGAAAGCTCATCGCGCCATAGCCGAGAGAAAAGGCGAGCAGCAGAAGCGCGCCGATACGGTCGCGTGTTAACATCTCGGATGCACCGGTGGTTGGAATGTTGGAACGCAATATGCGCATGCACCAAGGGCGCGAACCGGGGTTCGCGCCCTTGGATCGTCAGGCGATCAAAGGAAGCCGAGTTCCTTCATGAGGCTTCCGATTTCCTTTTCCTGCTTTTCGAGGAAGGCCGAGAAATCCTCGCCCGGGTTGTAAATGTTCACCCAGCCGTTGCGTGCCCGGACGGTTTCCCACTCCTCGGTGTCATACATTTTCGTCAGCGCGGCGATGTAGGCCTGCTGCTTTTCCGTGCTCAGGCCTGGAGCACCGAAAAACCCGCGCCAATTGACAAACTCAACGTCATCGGCGCCCGCTTCCGCACAGGTCGGAACATCCGGAGCCGCGTCAAGTCGATCTGCGGCGGTCACGCAGAGGATGCGCACCTGATCCTGCTTCGCCAGCTCGATCGCTTCGCCGAAGCCGGTTGAGAGGGCCTGGATCTCACCGGAGAGAAGGCCGGCCATAGCCTTGCCGCCTGCGTCATAGGGAACGTATTTCACGTCGGTCGGGACTCCGCCCGCAGCCTTCATCACCATCGCGACGACGATATGGTCCATCCCGCCGGCCACGGAGCCGCCACCGATGGACACCTTGGTCGGATCGTCCTTGAAGGCACTGGCAAGCTGGCCAAAATCCTGAATGTCGCTGTCGGTGTTCACGACAAGCGCCGCATAGTCGCCGATGGTGCCGGCGATCGGCGTCAAATCGCGGAAGGACTGCGGAAAGACCTTTTGCAGCGACCGAATGACGATCGGCGTGGAATTCACCATGAGCGTGTCGTCGGCGCTATCGGAAATCTCGATGAGATGGGCGATTGCCTTGCCGCCGCCGCCGCCGGACATGTTCTCATAGGAGGCCTGGCCGACGATGCCGGCCTTGGTCAGTGCCTCGCCCGTCCCGCGCGCCGTGCCGTCCCAGCCGCCGCCGGCGCCGCCGGGAACCAGGAAGTGGATGGATTCGATGTCGGCAGCCTGCGTCGCGCTTGCGCCGAAAGCAAGGCCAAGGGCCGCAACCGCGGCAACGAGGCCGCGCCTGGTGGAAGTTGTCATGTGTTGTCCTCCCGTCATCGCTGGCGCGCCGGATGTCGGCCCGCTGATGGCGATGATGTCCTGTCATTGCGAGTGTGTCGCGCCGTGGCCGGGCTGGTTCCTCCCGTCCCGTCCGCGGCGCGTGCGCGATGCCGCAGCGGCAATCGCAAAGTGACCATGGCACATTTGTCTGACGCGAAGCTGTCGCTGCGGCGCAATAACATTTTTGCAGCGCACGCAACTACTGCATGCGCAAGGCGTGGTTCCAGCGATCGATCAGGCGCTGGCGCTTGACCTGATCGAGATACACCACGAGCGCCGGTCCAACGGGGATTGGCCGCAGCCGGGCCCCGTATAGGTCACGCATGCCGGTCGCGGTGTTCGGGCCGTCAAGATCCGGGTGAAGGGCGGGCAGGCCGACATCGCGCGACAGGATCGTTTGCCCGGCGCGCGACAGCAGGAAGTCGAGAAAGGCCGCCCCGAGATCGGGGGAGGACGCAGCGCGTGGCACGAGACCGATGCGCGACATCACCACCGTATAGTCTTCCGGCAGCACGATGCCGAGGTCGGGGGCCGTGCGTGCCCATGCGTTCGCATAGGATCCCAGGATGTTGTAGCCGAGCACGAAGCGGCCGTCGGCCACCCGCTCCACGATGGCGGAGGAGTTGGAATAGAGCTTCACGCCTGCCGCCCCAAGGGCGCTGAACAGGTCCCAGATCCCGCGATTGTGTTCGCCGTCGCGGGCGAGAAAAAACAGGCCGAGCCCCGCGCGTTCGACATCATATGTGCCGACGCGGCCATAGACCTGTGCTTCGTGTTCCTTGAGATAGCGTGCAAGGTCGACACGTGTGCGTGGCGGAGTGCGCAGCGCGAACGACGGCTTGTGGTAGAGGATGACCGCCGGTTCGAAGGTGACGCCATAGACCGAGTGGCGCCATTGTGCCCAGGTTGGGATTGCCTCGGCGGCGGGCAGGCGAACGGCTTGCGCATAGCCGTCATTGGCGAGTTTCACCTGAAGGTCCATTGCGGAGGAGAAGGCGAGATCGGCTGTTGTTTCGGCCCTGTCCGTTTCCGAGATGATGCGGGCGTAGATGTCCTGGGTCTGCATCTCATGGAAATCGATGCCGATCGACGGTCGCTCTGCCTGGAAGGCTGCGAGCAGTGGCAGCGCCATCTTTGAGTCGAGTGAGGAATAGATCGTGAGAACGCGCGCGTCGGGCGAGGGAGAAATCGGATCCAGACTGAGGGATGGACCGTCGGCGCCGGCCGCGGGGGGCACGGTCAGGCAAAACACCGCGAGCAGGAGCAAAAACCTTCCCAACATGGAAACGAGTATTGCTGCAGATGTCGCGGACATACAAGCACGCGGGCAAAATGCCGTGCCAGATGATTTGCCTGCAAGGATGCTGCTGCGGTTAAACTCGCCGCCGGCGTCTCGGGCGCTGCGGGCCGAAGCGGGGAGGCTGCGTGCGGATTCTGATTGTTGAAGACAACAAGACACTGGCGGACGGACTCGGCAGGATGCTGCGCGATGCCGGCTACGTGGTGGACGCGGTGCACGATCGCGAAGGCGCGGAGACCGCACTCGCGGCCGGCGGGTTCGATCTTGTCGTTCTCGACCTCTCCCTTCCCGACGGCGACGGCCTTGAGGTCCTGCGCGGCATCCGCGCGCAGGGGATTCCGACGGCGGTGCTTGTTCTGACCGCACGTGGCGCGCTGGACGAGCGCATTCGCGGGCTGGACTACGGTGCCGATGATTACATGACCAAACCGTTCGAGTTTCCTGAACTCGAGGCGCGCATTCGCGCCGTGCTGCGTCGTCACGCCGGCGCACGTGGCGGCCGGCTGGAGTGCGGTCCTCTGGTCTTCGATCTCGATGCACGCCAGGCGCTGGTGGATGGCGTGGCGCTCGACCTCACCGCGCGGGAGCTGAATGTTCTCCAGATCCTGATCGGACGCAGCGAGCGGGTGGTGTCCAAGCAGCACATCGCCGAGCGGCTGACGGCCTTCGATGCCGACCTGTCGGAAAACGCGGTCGAGCAATATGTGTCGCGCTTGCGCAAGCGCCTTGAGCCGCACGGCTTGCGCATTCGCACGGCCCGGGGGCTCGGCTATGCGCTCGAAACCGCCTGAGGTCATGGACTCCTTGCGGCGATTGCCGGGACGCCCGGCCCTGCGGTCCCTGTCGGCGCGGCTGCTGTTGTGGCTCCTTGTCCCCTTCAGCCTTCTGGCGGCCATCGGTCTCGTCGATACCTATCGCGAAGCGCGCGAAACGGCGAATGATGTGCTCGACCGGGTGCTGACGGGGTCGGCGCTGGCGATTGCCGAGAGGGTGGCGGTCAACCGCGATGGCGAGATCGAGGTCGATGTGCCCTATGTCGCTCTGGAGATGCTGACGAGTGCAGCCGAGGACCGGGTGTTTTATCGGGTGGAGGGGCCGCCGGGCACGTTCGTCACCGGCTACCGGCAGCTTCCGGTACCCCCTACCGGGGAGGCGCCGCAGGTGGCGCGCCAGCCGCGTTTCGCCGATGCGGTCTTTCGCGGGGATCCGATCCGTATGGTCATTCTCACCGGGGCGGCGTCCACGGGCAACCGGTCGGTCGGATACCGCGTCGCTGTTGCGGAGACGACAACGGCGCGCCGGGCCCTGGCCGAGGATATTCTCTTGCGATCCGCCGCGCGCCAGACCCTGTTGATCCTCATCGCCGCGACGATAGTGTTCTTTGGCGTGCGCCGCGCACTTCGACCGCTCGCGCGGCTGGAAGAGGCCATCGACAGGCGAACCCCGGACGACCTGCGCCCGATCCGTCATGCGGTTCCGCGCGAGGTGGACCGGCTGGTCGGGGCGATCAACGGGTTCATGGAACGGCTGGCGGGGGCGCTGGCTGCGCTGCGCCGGTTCACCGGCAATGCCTCGCACCAGATCCGTACACCGCTTGCCATCATTCGCACCCAGATCGAGCTTGCCCGCCGCGCGCGGGATCCGGAAGAAATGACGGCGGCACTCGATGTCGCTGACGCGGCCGTTGCCCAGAGCGAGCGAACCCTCGCGCAGCTCCTGCTGCTGGCGCGCGTCGACGAGGCCTCCGCCGACCGGCTGAGGCTGGAGGAGTTCGATCTTTGCAGGCTCGCCCGCACGGTGACGGCCGAATTGGAACCCGCTGCGGCGCGGGCCGGTCTCGACCTCGGCTTCGAAGTGACGCTTGCCGCGGACGGGAACGCGCGTCCGCTTGTGCGCGGCCAGCGGATGCTTTTTGCCGAACTCCTGCGCAATCTGATCGAGAACGCCATTGCCTATGCGGGGCGTGATCGCTCAGCGACGGTTCGGGTCGGGTGCGGTGGAGACGGGAAAGTCTATCTCGAGGTCGAGGACGACGGTCCGGGCATTTCGGTGCGGGACCGCTCCCGTGCGCTCAAGCGGTTCGAGCGCCTGACATCGGAAAACGGACCTCAGGGCGCCGGGTTGGGACTTGCGATTGTCGACGAGATCTCCCGGTTGATGGGCGCGCATGTCGAATTGACGCCGACGGACCCCGACGCGATGCCGGGCGCCGTGGGGTTGAGGGTCCGCATCCTGTTTTCCCCGGAAGACGTGCTTTTTCAATGATCGGTTTCGGCGACGAGGGTCAGGAGGTCCCGCTCGGGCCGTCGTAGGTCCAGCGGTGCCCGGGGGGCGTCGGCCCCTTGTTGCGTCCGCCCTGCTCCATCTGCTCCCAGGAATGTGCCAGAATGCCGACGGAGCGCGACAGGCAGAAAAACCCGCGCGCAAGCGGCGCCGGGCAGCCGAGTTCAGCGTAGATCACTGCGGTGGCGCCATCGATGTTCATCGGCACGGGCTTGCCTTTCTCGCAGGCAAGCGCCGCATCGATTTCCCGCCCGATGGCCGCGTATGTGCCTGCGACCGCGCCTTCGGCCGCTGCCTGGTCAACAAGCGCAAGCAGGCGGGGCGCGCGCGGGTCGACCGGTTTGTGGAAGCGGTGACCGAAGCCCGGGATGAACCGGCCGTGCGCCGCGCGAAAGGCGATGAGCCCGTCGCGCGTGGCCTCGTTGAGCGGGCTGCCTCCCTCGTGTCGCTCGGCGATGTCGCGATAGAGCGCGACCGCCTGTTCGCCCGCGCCGCCATGCACGTCGCCGAGCATGTTGACGCCCGTGGCAATCGCGTTGTTCAGACCGACACCGCAGGTCGCCGCCATGCGCGCGGCGGCAATTGAGGGCGCCTGCGGGCCGTGATCGACAGCTGCGACGAGGGCTGCCTCGAACAGTCGGGCGCGCGCGGCGTCGAGCGGTGTGCCCATCACCAGATGCCAGATCATCTGCGGAAAACTCAGCGCCCCGATCAGGTCCTCCACCGGGAGGCCGCGAAAGGCGATGCGCCCGGGCTCCATGTCGATGATCGACGTGCGCCACCAGTCGGCGACAGGGTCGGTGCTTCGGTCGTTCATATGGCGCCCTCCTGCTCTAGGGATCGAAGATCCTCGGCATCCAGTCCGAGCGCACCGTAAATGTCGTCGTTGTCGCGTCCAAGCACCGGTGGTGGCGTGTCCACCGAGGGCGCCGCGCCATTCACCTTGATGCCGGTGCGCACCGTCTTGATGGCGCGTCCGACGCCTGGGACATCGTCATGGTCTGCAATCATGCCGCGATCCGATACCTGTGGATGGTCGAGCGCGTCGGGCACGGAGAGAATTTCGCCAGAGGGAATACCCTTCGCGCTGAACAGCGCCACCCAGTCGGCCGCATCGCGAACGGACAGGCTCTTCTCGAGTTCAGCCTTGAGCGCGAAGCGGTTGGCCTTGCGCAATTCGCGCGTCGCATAGTCGGTATCGGCAAAAAGGTCGGGCCTCCCAAGCACCGCGCAAAGCGTTTCCCATTGTTCGTCCTTGTTGGCGGCTATGTTGAGTGCGCCGTCGCGGGCCTCGAAAGCGCCGGAAGGGGCCGAGGTGGTGTTTTCGTTGCCATGGGCTGCCGGCGCCTGCCCGGCGATCAGCCAGTTCGACACGACCCACCCCATGGTGGCAAGCGTCGCCTCCAGCATCGATACATCGAGAAAAACCGGCACTTCGCGGGGGCCTGCCAGGCTGGCCGAGATCGCGAAGGCCGCCGTCAGGCCGCCGATGGTGTCGGCGACCGGATAACCCACCCGCAAGGGTGCGCTGTCTTTGTCGCCCGTCACCGACATCACACCGGAAAGACCCTGGACGATCTGGTCGTAGGCCGGCATCTCGTGCATCGGCCCGTCCTGTCCAAAGCCGGAGATCGCGCAATAGACGAGGCGCGGGTTGAGGGACTTGAGCGTTTCAAAGCCGACGCCGAGGCGGTCCATCACACCGGGGCGGAAGTTTTCCACCACCACATCGGCGGTCGCGACGAGTTTTTTGAACAGCGCAACGCCGGCCTCGGATTTGAGGTTGAGCGTCACGCTCTTCTTGCCGGCATTCTGCGCAAGAAAGGAAACGCCCATATTAGCGGCATTGAGCGCCGGATCCGCGCCGAGCTGCCGGGCGAGGTCGCCCTTGCCCGGTCGCTCGATCTTGATCACCTCGGCTCCGAAATGCGCCAACTGATGGCAACAGAACGGACCCGAGAGCACATTCGTCAGATCCAGAACGCGGATGCCTTGAAGAGAGCCGGCCATGAAGTGCCTCGTGCCATGGTGCGACAAACGTCACCCGGCGCGAGGAGATCACGCCCGACGGGTGTCGCGGGAGGATGTTTCCCCGCTATAGCGGTCCCGCATCCATTGGCCAAGGGCATCGGCCTGGTCCTGCGACAGATGCAGTCCGAGTTTGGAGCGCCGCCACAGCACGTCCTCGGCACTGCGTGCCCATTCCTGATCCATCAGATAGGCAACTTCCCGCGCGTGGAGGTCGGCTCCGAAATTCCGTCCGAGATCATCGGGCGTCGTCGCGCCTTCGAGGATGGTGCGCGCGCGCGTGCCGTAGTTGCGCACCAGCCGATGCACAAGCTTCGGCGGGAGGGCCGGATAGGCGTCTTGCAGATCGCCGACGAGGGCCTCGAACCCGGTCGTGGGAAAGTCCCCGCCGGGCAGGGTGGCGCCTCGCGTCCAGGGCTTGCCGACGGCCCCCAGTACATTTTCCACCTGTTCCAGGACCGAAAGTGCGAGCCTGCGATAGGTGGTGATTTTGCCGCCGAAGATGTTCACCAGCGGTGCGTGCTCCGCGCCGCCTGCGCCCGTGTCGAGCTTGAGGACGTAATCGCGCGTCGCTTCCTGCGCCTTGGAGGCGCCGTCATCGAACAGGGGCCGTACGCCTGAATAGGTCCACACGACATCGTCGCGCTCGATCGGGACCTTGAAATATTCGCTCGCTGCCGCGGCCAGATAGAGGATCTCCTCTTCCGTTGCAGCGACATTCGCGGGATCGCCTTCGTAATCGCGGTCGGTGGTTCCGATCAGCGTGAAATCCTGTTCATAGGGTATGGCGAAGACGATGCGCCCGTCCGCGTTCTGGAAGATATAGGCGCGGTCGTGATCGAACAGTTTGCGCACGACGATGTGGCTGCCCTGCACGAGACGCACGTTGCGCGCATCGTTTCGCTTCAGCGCGCTTTCCAGAAGACGGTCGACCCAGGGGCCGGCGGCATTCACCATCAGCCGCGCGGTGACGTCGCGGGTTGCGTCCGTATCGGTGTCGCGCAGCGTTGCATGCCAGACCCCGCCCTCACGGCGTGCCGCCACGACCTGGGTGCGCGTGTTGATTTGCGCACCCCTGTCTGCGGCGTCGCGGGCATTGAGCGCCACCAGCCGGGCGTCGTCGACCCAGCAGTCGGAATATTCGAAGGCGGTCGAGAATCCGGGCTTCAACGGGTCGCCGGCCGGATCCTTGCGCAGATCGAGCGTGCGTGTGGCCGGCAAAAGCTTGCGGCCGCCCAGGTGGTCATAGAGAAACAGTCCGAGCCGAAGCAGCCAGCGCGGACGCAGACCCTTGGAGTGCGGCAGGACGAAGCGCAGCGGGCGGATGATATGCGGTGCGATGGACCACAGGAGCTCGCGCTCGCTCAACGCCTCGCGCACCAACCGGAACTCGTAGAATTCAAGATAGCGCAGACCGCCGTGGATGAGTTTGGTTGACCAGGACGAGGTGCCGCTGGCGAGGTCGTTCATCTCCGCAAGGCAGACGGAATACCCGCGCCCGGCGGCGTCCCGGGCGACGCCGCATCCGTTGATGCCTCCGCCGACGACCAGCAGGTCGTAGTCGGTGTGTTGCGCTTGCGACGCCATCACGCCCCTTCCTGTTCCTGGCCGGCGGAAATTCCGGGATTGAACGCGGAGGCGTTCGAGATCCCGTCGCCGGCAATTTCAATGCGCACGTCATGGTCGCGGCAGATTTTCACCACGCTGTCAGGCGGTGCGGTGTCCGTTACAAAGATGTCGATCTGCGACAGATGGGCGATGCGAACGGGCGCGCTGCGCGTGAACTTCATCGCGTCGGCGACAAGCAGCGTCTGGCGGGCGTGGCTGAGGATCTCCTTTGCAACCCGCACTTCCCGAAAGTCGTAGTCGAAGATGGTTCCGTCCGCATCGATTGCCGAAGCGCCGATGACCGCGTAGTCGACCTTGAACTGGCGGATGAAATCGACCGTCGCCTCGCCGACGATGCCGCCGTCGGACGAGCGCACCTGTCCGCCGGCTATGATCACCTCCACCTCGGGCGCCGATCGCAGGATGTTGGCGACATTGATGTTGTTGGTGATCGCCATGATGCCGTCGTGCTGGCGCAGGGCCCGGGCCACCTGTTCGGTCGTCGTGCCGATGTTCAGCATGATCGAGGCATTGTCGGGAATGAGGGCGGCGGCCCGCTTGCCGATGAGCTGCTTGGCGTCGGAGGCAAGCTGGCGGCGCGCGTCATACGCGTAGTTTGCGATCCCCGAGGGCAGAACCGCGCCGCCATGGACGCGCTGCAGCATGCCGCGTTCGCACAACTCGTTCAGATCCTTGCGGATCGTCTGGGGCGTCACGTCGAACTCATCCGCAAGACCGTCGACGTCGACCCGGCCGGAGCGGCGCGCTCGGTCCAGGATTTCGGACTGGCGGGGCGAAACCGGATCCATTCAGTTGCCTTTCGTTTTCTTTCGCATTGCAGCAAAGCCTTGCATGCAGCGGTTCTTATAAGGCATCAACCGACCAATTATGCCAAAATTTGAGCCCAGGACGCAAAAAATGGCAAGTGAGTTTTCGGGTTGACGTTCACTTTTTTTCGTTTGATAGTCAAGCCGCAGTTTCGCAAGGGAGGAAACCAAATGCGACACAAGATGCTGGCAGCTGTTGCTGCTGCCGCGCTTATCGCGGGTTCGGGGTCGGCGTTCGCCGGACCCGAGGAGGCGAAGAAGTGGATTGATAGCGAATTCCAGCCGTCGGCGCTGACGAAAGATCAGCAGATGGCGGAAATGGAATGGTTCATCAATGCGGCCAAGCCCTATGCTGGCCTCGAGATCAACGTGCTGTCGGAAGGCATTCCGACCCACGTCTACGAATCCAAGACGCTGGCTCAGGCGTTCGAGGAGATCACCGGTATCAAGGTCAACCATCAGATCCTCGGCGAAGGTGAAGTGGTGCAGGCCGTTCAGACGCAGATGCAGACCAACCGAAATCTGTATGATGCCTATGTGAACGATTCCGATCTCATCGGTACGCATTCACGCCTGCAGCAGGCCGTCAACCTGACGGACTGGATGGCAGGTGAGGGCAAGGATGTCACGTCGCCGACGCTCGACCTCGACGATTTCATGGGTCTCAGTTTCACGACCGGCCCGGATGGCGATCTGTACCAGTTGCCGGACCAGCAGTTTGCGAACCTCTACTGGTTCCGCAAGGACTGGTTCGAGCGTGAGGATCTGAAAACCGCCTTCAAGGAAAAGTACGGCTACGACCTCGGCGTGCCGGTTAACTGGTCGGCCTATGAGGATATCGCCGAATTCTTCTCCGAAGATGTCAAGGAGATCGACGGCGTGCGCGTCTACGGCCATATGGATTATGGCAAGCGCGCTCCCGATCTCGGCTGGCGCATGACCGATGCGTGGCTGTCCATGGCGGGCGCCGGCTCGACCGGGCTTCCCAACGGGCGCCCGATCGACGAATGGGGCATCCGCATGGAGGAAGGCTCGTGCAATCCCTCCGGCGCATCGGTTGCCCGCGGTGGCGCGACGAACGGTCCGGCCTCCGTCTATGCCATCCGCAAGTGGGATGAATGGCTGCGCAAATATGCGCCTCCGGGTGCCGCCGACTATGACTTCTACCAGTCGCTCCCGGCGCTCAGCCAGGGCAACGTGGCCCAGCAGATCTTCTGGTACACCGCGTTTCTCGCCGACATGGTCAAGCCGCAGTCGGAAGGCAACAACACCGTGGACGAGGATGGCATGCCGTTGTGGCGCGCCGCTCCGAGCCCGCACGGCCCCTACTGGCAGGAAGGCCAGAAGGTCGGCTATCAGGATGTCGGCTCTTGGACCATCTTGAAGTCCACGCCGGCCGAGCGTGCCAAGGCCGCATGGCTCTACGCACAGTTCGTCAGCTCCAAGACCGTCGACGTGAAGAAAAGCCACGTTGGTCTGACCTTTGCCCGCGACAGCACAGTGCGGCATGAGAGCTTTACCGAGCGTGCGCCGGCCCTTGGCGGTGTCGTCGAGTTCTACCGTTCGCCGGACCGCGAAATGTGGACCCCGACCGGCGTCAACGTGCCGGACTATCCCAAGCTGGCCCAGCTTTGGTGGCAGCAGATTGGCGACGTCAACTCCGGGGCCTTCACGCCGCAGGAAGCCATGGACCGTCTCGCTGGCGAGATGGACACCATCATGGCCCGCATGCAGCGTGCGGATGAGGCCAACAGCACCTACGGTGGCTGCGGTCCGCGTCTCAACGAGCCCAAGGATCCGTCCGAGTGGATTGGCAAGGGCGGCGCCAAGGCGAAGCTGGACAACGAAAAGCCGCAGGGCGAGACCGTCAATTACGACGACCTCGTGCAGCGCTGGGCCGAGAAGTGATCCCGGTCTGACGATCCGGCGGTCCGGGGCAAGCCCCGGACCGCCCTTCCGCGGCCGGTGATCCAGGCGCGACCCCGCCGAACGGGCGGATGCGGACTGCGGGCCGCGAACTTCCGGACACCCTCATTCGATCTATTGCTAGAGGCGGCAATCATGTCCCTTGAACTGAGGGGCGTCGGTCTGCGGGCAGGCGCCGATATTCATATCCATCCGACCGAGCTCGTCTTTGAGCCGGGAAGCTTCAACATCCTGCTCGGCACCACGCTTGCCGGCAAGACGACGATGATGAAGCTGATGGCCGGTCTGGAACGCCCGACCTCCGGCACGGTCTGGTTCGGCGGACGGGACGTGACCGGCGTGTCCGTGCGCCGACGCAACGTGTCGATGGTCTATCAGCAGTTCATCAATTACCCGAACATGAGCGTCTATGAGAACATCGCCTCGCCCCTGCGGGTGGCAAAGATCGACGAGGCGGAAGTCAAGCGGCGGGTCGGTACCATGGCCGAGTTGCTCAAGCTTTCGCCGATGCTGTCGCGCCGCCCTTCCGAGCTCTCCGGCGGGCAGCAGCAGCGAACGGCCATGGCCCGCGCCCTCGTCAAGGATGCGGACCTCGTGCTGCTCGATGAGCCGCTCGCCAATCTTGATTTCAAGTTGCGCGAGGAACTGCGGGACGAGTTGCCCCGCCTGTTCGCCGATCGTGACTGTATCGTCGTCTATGCCACCACCGAGCCTGTCGAGGCCTTGCTGTTCGGCGGGCAGACGGCATGCCTTTCTGAAGGCCGGGTGACGCAATTCGGACCGACCGCCGACGTCTATCGAAAACCGCGCGATCTGGTCAGCGCGCAGGTGTTTTCCGAACCGCCGATCAACATCGCGCCCGTGGTGAAGGCGGGTGACGTCTTCCGCTTCGGCGGAGCGAGCGAATTTCCCGCGTCCGGCCCCTTCGCTGCCCTGGCGGACGGAGAATATACGCTTGGTATCCGCCCGCATCACGTGGCGCCAACGCCGAACATCGACAATCCGGTTGCCGTCGACGGTCATGTGCTCGTCACGGAATTGTCGGGCTCGGAAAGCGTTATTCACTTCACAGTGCAGGGAGAGACCTGGGTCTCCCAGTCTCACGGCATTCATCCGTTTGAGGTCGGAACCGATCAACGGCTTTACGCCGACATGTCGAAGGCGCTGGTCTTCGACAGCGCCGGCCGTCGGATCGAGATCTGAGAAGGGACGCAAGGCAATGGCGAAAATCGTTCTCGACACGCTGCGGCATGCCTACATGCCCAATCCGACGCAGGACAGCGACTGGGCGCTGAAGCAGCTCGACCTGGAATGGGACGACGGCGGTGCCTATGCGCTGCTTGGTCCCTCGGGATGCGGCAAGACCACGCTGCTCTCAATCATTTCCGGCCTGTTGCGGCCGACCCACGGGCGGGTCTTTTTCGACGGCCAGGACGTAACCGACCTGACCCCGGAACAGCGCCACATCGCGCAGGTGTTCCAGTTCCCGGTCGTCTACGACACGATGACCGTCTACGACAATCTGGCGTTCCCGCTGCGCAATCGCGGTGTCGACGAGCGGCATGTGGACAAACGGGTCCGCGAGATCGCGGAGATGATCGATCTCACGCACACGCTGTCCAACCGTGCGGCCGGACTGACGGCGGATGGCAAGCAGAAGATCTCGCTCGGGCGCGGGCTGGTGCGCTCCGATGTCAACGCCATCATGTTCGACGAACCGCTGACGGTGATCGACCCGCATCTGAAATGGCAACTGCGCTCCAAGCTCAAGGAGCTGCATCAGCGTGTTCGCACCACGATGATCTATGTGACGCATGACCAGACCGAGGCGCTGACCTTTGCCGACAAGGTCGTGGTGATGAACGAGGGCGAGGTGGTGCAGATCGGCACGCCCGTCGATCTGTTCGAACGTCCCCAGCACACATTCGTCGGGCATTTCATTGGCTCGCCGGGGATGAATGTTCTCCCCTGCGAGGTGTCCGGGGGACGTGCCCATGTGGCTGGCGTTGCCCTGGAAACAGGCGGCAGCGGGGATCTGGGCGGTGCGGCCGGAAAACTGGAGGTGGGTGTGCGGCCCGAATTCGTGCGCTTTGCCGACGCGGGCGACGCGGGTGGATTGCCGGCGAAGGTCGTCAAGGTCAGCGACACCGGCCGCTTTCGCATCGTCGAGGCGCGTGCCGCCGATACGCGTATCAAGCTGCTTGTGCCGGAGGGCGGAGACATTCCGCAGGAGCAGGCGCATCTGCACTTCGATCCCGATCACACGGCCGTCTATCGCGACGGCTGGATCGTGGCCTGAGGCGGGGAAACGAGATGAACAAGACACACGACAACCGGGCCTGGTTTTTTGTTCTGCCTGTGGTGGCGCTGGTCGCTTTCAATGCGATCATCCCGCTGATGACCGTCGTCAACTACTCGGTCCAGGAAACCTTCGGCGACAACGTCTTCTTCTGGGCCGGGGTACTGTGGTTCGAGCAGGTGCTGCAGTCGGAGCGTTTCCATGATGCCCTGTTTCGCCAACTCGCCTTTACCTTCACGATCCTGCTGATCGAGGTGCCGCTTGGCGTTTTGATCGCGCTGACCATGCCGAAGAAGGGGCCTTGGGTCCCCGTCTGTCTCGTGCTGATGGCGCTGCCGCTGCTCATACCGTGGAACGTGGTGGGTGCGATGTGGAACATTTTCGCATTGCCGGATATCGGGCTTCTCGGGCGTAGCCTCAACGCGCTCGGCTTTGACTACAATTTCACCCGCCAGCCCGGCGATGCCTGGTTCACGCTGATCCTGATGGACGTCTGGCACTGGACATCGCTGGTCGTGCTTCTGGCCTATGCCGGTCTGGTCTCGATTCCCGATGCCTACTACCAGGCGGCCAAGATCGACGGCGCGAAGCCGATTGCCGTCTTTCGCTACATCCAGCTGCCGAAAATGAAGCGGGTACTGACCATCGCCGTGCTTCTGCGTTTCATGGACAGCTTCATGATCTACACCGAACTGTCGGTGCTCACCGGCGGGGGACCGGGCAATTCGACGACGCTCTTGTCCATCGACCTGGTGAAGATCGCCCTTGGCCAGTTCGATCTCGGACCGGCGGCGGCAATGTCGCTGATCTACTTCCTCATCATTCTGGCGCTCAGCTGGGTGTTCTACACCTTGATGATGCGCAACGAAAACCAGTGACGGAGCCAAAGCGATGACACGGACCAGCCGTTACGTCCCGGTGCTGTACATCCTGTTCCTGATGTTGCCGATCTACTGGCTCGTCAACATGTCGTTCAAGACGACCAACGAGATCCTTGGCGAATTCACGCTGTTCCCGCGCGAGTTCACGCTGGAAAACTACGTGACGATCTTCACCGATCCGACCTGGTACATGGGCTACGTCAACTCACTGAGCTATGTGCTGATCAACACGGTGATCTCGGTGCTTGTGGCGCTGCCGGCGGCCTATGCCTTCTCGCGCTATCGGTTTCTGGGCGACAAGCACCTCTTCTTCTGGCTGCTGACCAACCGGATGGCGCCGCCGGCGGTGTTTGCGCTGCCGTTCTTCCAGCTCTACTCCGCGGTCGGCCTGTTCGACACGCCGCTTGCCGTCGCGCTGGCGCACACGCTGTTCAACATTCCGCTCGCCGTGTGGATCCTTGAAGGCTTCATGTCAGGTGTGCCGAAGGAGCTCGACGAAACCGCCTATGTGGACGGCCATTCGTTCTGGTCGTTCTTCCTCAAGATCTTCGTGCCGACGATTGCCGCCGGCATCGGCGTCGCCGCCTTCTTCTGCTTCATGTTCTCCTGGGTGGAGCTGCTTCTGGCCAAGACGCTGACGTCGGTGGATGCCAAGCCGATCGCGGCGACCATGACTCGCACGGCGAGCACGTCCGGCTATGAACTGGGCCTTCTGGCGGCAGCGGGCACGTTGACCATCATTCCCGGCGCCTTCGTCATCTATTTCGTGCGCAATTACATCGCCAAGGGCTTCGCGCTCGGCCGCGTCTGACGCGTCATACAAGGGAGACACTCGTCATGGGTTTGAGCTGGATGGCATGGACGGGGCCGACCGCGGGCTTCTTCGTCTTCATCGGGATCTGCTTTGCGGTCATGTCGGTCTGGGAATTCGTCTCGCCGGGCGGGGGACCGCGTCACGGCATTCTCGGATTGGATACGACGCGCGGCGACCGTCTGTTCGTTTCGCTGCTTGGCAGCGCCTTCATATTTCTCGCCTGGTTGGGGTTTCTGGGGCCGTTCGTGCTGGGATTTCTGGGTCTCGCGGGGCCCATGCTCTTGATCCCGGTGATGATCGCCATCGTCTACGCGATCTGTGTTTTCCTCTGGGCGTGAGCCGTGAGGCGCCAGGGGCCTTTTCGGTGTGGACCTTGTCCGCGTGCACGACTCAGCCAAGGATTGCCGTGATGTAAACGGCAATCGGAGCTCGGAAGGATGTGGCGGAACCTGGGACTTCGGGTGACACTGATGCTTGTCGGCGCACTTGCCGGAACGGTGGGGTTTGCCGAAAATGCCAGAGCACAAGGCGCTGGATGGCAAAGTGGGGCACAGATTTCCAGGGTTTGTGCAACGGGACCGTCGGAGAACCCGGTCGCCGTCACCTTCTGTCTCGGGTATCTGCAGGGCGCGCTCGACGCTTTCCTGATCGGGCGGGCTTCCTGCGTTCCTGCCGGGACCGATGCCAATGGGCTGCGGGCCGCCGTACTTGCCCATGTGAAGAGACATCCGGAGCGCGCGCGCGGGCGCGGGCCCTCCTTCGTCTATGATGCCTTTCGGGCAGCCTGGCCGGAATGCGCGCATATGCCCGGTGTATCCCGCTAGCGATCCGGTCTGTCCAAACGAAAAATGCCGGCCCGTCGGACCGGCGTTTTTCAATTCAGGTCAAGGCGTTGGCAGCCTTACGCAACCGCGCGGCTCAGCGCGCATTGCGACCACAGGGATTCCAGCGCCCGCACCAGGTGCTCGATATCGGCATCTGTATGCAGCGGTGACGGCGTTATCCGCAGCCGTTCGGTGCCCTTGGGAACCGTCGGATAATTGATCGGCTGGATGTAGACGCCATAGGTGTCGAGCAGGATGTCGGAGAGCATCTTGCACTTTACCGGGTCCTTGACCATCACCGGAACGATGTGGCTGGGGTTTGGCAGATGTGGAATGCCGAGCGCGTCCAGCCGGCGGCGCAGGGTCGTGACACGGTTGCGCTGGCGCGTGCGAAGCGCTTCGCCTTCCGCCGATTTGAGGAACTGGATAGATGCGCGTGCGCCGGCGGCGAGGGACGGCGGAAGCGCAGTCGTGAAAATGAAACCGGAGGCAAAGGAGCGAACGAAATCGCAAAGCGCTTCGGAGGCGGCGATATAGCCGCCCATGACGCCGAACGCCTTGCCCAGCGTTCCCTCGATCACGGTCAGCCGATCCATCAGGCCCTCGCGTTCGGCGATGCCACCGCCGCGCGGACCGTAGAGACCGACACCGTGAACCTCGTCGAGGTAGGTCATGGCGCCATATTTGTCGGCAACGTCACAGATTTCCTCGATCGGGGCGATATCGCCATCCATCGAATAGACCGATTCGAAGGCCACGAGCTTCGGGCGCCCGGGCTCGATCTCTGCAAGCTGGCGCTCCAGGTCCGCGACGTCGTTGTGCTTCCAGATCCGCCGTTCCGCGCGCGAATAGCGAATGCCCTCGATCATCGAGGCATGGTTCAGCGCGTCCGACAACACGACGCAGCCGGGCATTCGCGATGCCAGGGTTCCCAGCGCCGCCCAGTTGGAAACATAACCGGAAGTGAAGAGCAGGGCGGCTTCCTTGCCGTGCAGGTCGGCAAGTTCCCGTTCGAGCAGAACGTGATAGTGACTGGTGCCCGAGATGTTGCGGGTGCCACCGGCGCCGGCGCCGCACCGCGTGATCGCCTCATGCATCGCGTCAGTCACAACCGGGCTTTGACCCATTCCCAGATAGTCGTTGGAACACCAGACGGAGACTTCATGCGTTCCGTCGCCTGTGTGGCGCGTTGCCCTGGGGAACTGTCCGGCATGCCGCTCCAGATCCGCGAACACGCGGTAGCGGCCTTCTTCGTGCAAACCTTCGATTTCGCTCCGAAAGAAGCTCTCGTAATTCATTCCGGCCTCCGGGACCTCGTGCTTCCGCCCTGACGGCATGAACCGTCGTGTCGTTGCGCGCGCCGTGCAGCCGCGACTTGGTTTCATTCCAATCTATATCGTAAAAAATGATGGATAGTGAATTGGGAATATACCGGAAGGGTCGAAACGACGCATCCCGTTGGTCGAAACCGTATCCGCAACCCGTCAGGCCGATGGTGTCCGGCGTCGGCGTGTTCGAGGATCACTGCATGGTTTGATGCGCCCTTTCCTCGATGACATGGCGATCTCCCTTGCCTCTTCCCGGTTGCTTCTTCATAAGTCCGCGCGGGGCGCAAGCCGCCTGCATGCGTCCCCGCCGGCACGTCTTGTCCCGGTGTCATCCCATAGGTCCAAACTGGGGGACTTTGATTTGACCAGCTTTTCGCCGCGCGTGTTTTCGGGCGTACAGCCTACCGGCAATCTTCACCTTGGCAACTATCTCGGTGCGATCTCGCGTTTTGTGCCGCTTCAGGACGAAATGCCGACCATCTATTGTGTGGTCGACCTGCATGCCATCACCGCGAAACATGATCCGGCAACCCTTGCGCAGACGACGCGCGAAGTGACGGCCGCCTATCTCGCGGCAGGGATCGATCCGGCCCGGGCGATCATCTTCAACCAAAGTCAGGTCAGGGAACACGCCGAGCTTGCCTGGATCTTCAATTGCATCGCGCGCATGGGCTGGCTCAGCCGGATGACGCAGTTCAAGGAGAAGGCGGGCAAGAACCGGGAAAACGCCTCCGTTGGCCTTTTTGCCTACCCCACCCTCATGGCCGCCGACATCCTGGCCTATCGGGCAACGCATGTTCCTGTGGGCGATGATCAAAAGCAGCACCTTGAGCTCACCCGGGACATCGCGCAGAAGTTCAACAACGACTTTGCGAAGCGCATCGCGGACCTGGGTCTTGGCGTGGCCAACCCGACGCCGAGCCCGGAGCTTCCGGACGAACTCTTTTTTCCGCTGACGGAGCCGATGATCGCAGGGCCTGCAACCCGTATCATGAGCTTGCGCGACGGCACCAAGAAGATGTCCAAGTCCGACCCTTCCGATCTGTCGCGCATCAATCTGCGCGACACGGCGGACGAGATCGCCAGGAAGATTCGCAAGGCAAAAACCGATCCCGAACCCTTGCCGAGCGAACCGGACGGTCTTGAGGAGCGCGCGGAGGCCGCAAACCTGGTCGGTATCTATGCCGCCCTCTCGGGGGGGACGCGCGAGACTGTGCTGGGCGACTATGGCGGACAGCCGTTCTCCGTGTTCAAGCCGGCGCTTGCCGATCTCGCCGTTGCGAAACTCGCACCGGTCGCAGACGAGATGAACCGTCTGCTGGCTGACACGGGCAGCATCGATGCCGTTCTCAAGGACGGGGCCGAGCGCGCCGGCGCCATTGCAGAGCCGGTCCTCAAGGACGTGCGCGCGATCTGCGGGTTTCTCGACTGTCGTTGAAATCGACACCGGCGTGCGGGTCGGGATCCCCTCCCGCACGCCGGCGTCCGGATGGCTGTTCGCCGCTGCTTGAAACATTCACACCTTAGATCCGCAGCGTCACACCGCTCTTGCCCGCGCCATGAAACGGCGGGTATGGTTCCGGTCTGAACAAAGCATGAACTTTATAGAGTGCCTGCCATGTCCGCAAATCGCATCAAACTCGACAGTCCGCTCGTCGACGGACGCCAGTCGGAGATGGCCTCCCGCGTCTGGCGGGGCGCGGCCAGGCTTCTGCGCGCGCAAGGGTTTGCCTGTGTCGGCGAGGTGACGCTGGCCTCCGGTCGTCGCGCCGACCTTGCGGCGCTCGGGCCCGGCGGGGAACTGTGGATCGTGGAAGTGAAGTCATCGCTTGCGGATCTGCGCGCCGACAGCAAGTGGCCGGAGTATCGCGCCTATTGCGACCGTTTCTTTTTTGCCAGCCATGCCGACGTCGGCATCGAACCGTTTCCGGCCGATGCGGGATTCATTCTCTCCGATGGCTTTGGCGCGGAAATCCTGAGGGAGGCACCGGAGCACAGGCTCGCTGCGGCCCGGCGCAAGGCCGTGACGCTGCGTATTGCCCATGCTGCGGCAAACCGGCTCCACGACGCGCTCGACCCGGACCTGCGGACGCTGTCGCTTGATATACTCTGAGCCGGCTCAGCGCGGCGCGCGTTTTGCCAAGATCCGCTGAAGCGTGCGACGGTGCATGTTGAGCCGGCGGGCTGTCTCCGAAACATTGCGTCCGCACAATTCATAGACGCGCTGGATATGTTCCCAGCGAACCCGGTCGGCCGACATCGGGTTTTCCGGCGGCGGCGCCTTGTCCTCGCCGGAAAATGTCAGCGCGGCGAGCACATCGTCGGCGTCGGCGGGTTTCGCCAGGTAGTCGACGGCACCGAGCTTGACCGCTGTTACGGCGGTCGCAATATTTCCGTATCCGGTGAGGATCACGATCCGCGCGTCCGGACGCCGTGCCCGCAAGGCTTCGACCACATCTAGCCCGCTGCCGTCTTCAAGGCGCATATCGACCACGGCGTAGTCGGGCGCGCGCTTGCGCACGCTGTCCAGCGCCTCTCGCACGCTGTCTGCGGTTTCGGTTTCGAAGCCACGCTTTTCCATGGCTCGCGCCAGCCGTTGCTGGAACGGGTGGTCGTCATCGACGATCAGGAGATGTCCGATGCCGGTTTCGGTACTGGGTTCGTCGCTCATTCTTGGCGCACCATCTTATTCGTTGCATCTATGGTTTGTTATATGGAGCTTTGCGGATTGGGCAATTGCGCGCCCGTTCCTGCAGCTGCGGCACTTTCGCCCGCGCCATCATGCCACGTAACGGCGCCTGCGCCACGCCCGCTCTGCACGGGACCGCGCGGCCAGGCAATGCGCACCACGGCGCCACGAAGCGGAGGCGGGCGGTTTCTCAGCCGTAAATCGGCTCCTGTGCGTTCCAGAAGCGTCTTGGCGATGAAGAAGCCGAGTCCGAGGCCTCCGCCGGTGTCGCCCTGGCCGGTTCGTTCATCGCGCGGGCCGCGGGCGGTCACGTAGGGCTCGCCCAGACGTGTAATGACGTGGGGTGCGAAGCCCGCACCGTCGTCGACGATCTCGATGGTGAGCTGTCGGGCGTCCCAGCGCGCGGTTATCGTCACGGCGCTCCGGGCAAAGTCGACCGCGTTCTCCAGGATGTTGCCGAGACCGTAATGGATCGCCGGATTGCGCATGCCCACGGGCTCGTCCCCCTCTCCCTGCATGTCGACCGCGATCTCGATGCCGAAGGCCCGGCACGGTTCGACAACCTCCTCCAGAAGATGGGAAAGCGGCTCGCCGCGAAAATGCTGGTCGCGGTCATCGGACAGCGACGAAAGTTTCGAGAGGATGTCGCGGCAACGCTCGGCCTGCGACAGGATCAATGCAAGATCATCGTGCAGGGTCTCCGGGAGCCCCCTGTCCTCTGGCGCGCCTTTTATGTCGTGCATCAGTTCCTTGGCCGTCAGATAGACGGTCGCCAGCGGCGTTCCCAGTTCGTGAGCCGCGGCGGCGGCCAGACCGTCGAGCGCCTGCAGGTGCTGTTCGCGTGCGAGCACGAGCTCGCTCGCCGAAAGGGCGTCGGAGAGCTGACGGGCTTCCTCGGCGACCCGGAAGGCATAGGCGCCCATGAAGGCGATCGAGCACATCAGCGCGACCCATACGCCTGTGGCATAGATCATGGGCAGCCGAAAAGTCTGGTCGTCCGGCCAGGGCAGCGGCAGGTGGACAAGCGCAAGTGTTGTTGCGATTGCGCCGGCATAAATGCCGAGCGCGACCGTCTTGCGTGACGAGAGGCCGGTGGCCGACACCATGACCGGCGCAAGCAGAAGAAAGGCAAACGGGTTCCCGAGGCCGCCGGTCAGATAGAGAAGACCGCCGACTTGGGTGAGGTCATACCCCAGTTGCAGCGCGGCCGACCGCTCCGACAGCCGGTGCGACTGTGGCGTGCGCACCTTCACATAGATGTTGAGCCATGCCGAGGCGATCACGAGGGCAAGGCAGGGAACGAGCGGAAGCGAATAACCGAGCCCGTAGTGGACGACCAGCAGGGCCGCGCTCTGGCCGGCAACGGCAAGCCAGCGCAGCCGGACGAGTGTGTCGAGCTTGAGGCGGCGGTGGGGCGAGCCGAGATCCGGGGTGTCGGTTTGAACCATGGGTGTTCCAGCGCAGGCGAGGGACGGCAGTTTGCAGCGGTTTTCGCTTGCCGGCGCACCTGCGTCAATCAAACCTTGTGCAGATCGTCCCCAGCATGCTAGCCACCCGGCGACGGATTTGCAGGTCCCGTCACGTGATCCGATGGACCTTGCGCGACGGAGTAGGCGCGACCGTGCCATTCTTGGCCTGGTCTGCCAAACGGCCGGACATCCGGATACGGTACGGATACGGCAAGACAAGACAGGACACCGACAATGACCGAGACGAACGACGCGGCCGCGGGCCAGGCAACCGAGGGTGACGCAGCGCCCGGCATGAGCATCGTTGCGCAGTACATCAAGGATCTCTCCTTCGAAAACCCCAACGCACCGGGATCGCTGCAGCCCAAGGAGCAGCCGAAGCTCGACATCAACGTCAATGTTTCGGCTCAGCCGATGGGCGAGGGGCAGTACGAGGTGGTGATGACGCTCACCGCCAATGCCAAGACGCCGGAGATGACCGTCTTCGCCATCGAATTGATCTACGCCGGCCTGTTCCGGGTCTCCGGCGTGCCGGAAGAGCACATTCATCCGTTCGTGCTGATCGAATGCCCGCGCATGCTCTTCCCCTTCGCGCGCAACATCCTGGCCGACGCATCGCGCAATGGCGGCTTCCCGCCGCTGATGCTCGATCCCATCGATTTTGCGGCGCTCTACCGGCAAAACATGGGGCAGGCAGGCGACGCTGCGGCCGCCAAGCCGAACTGAGGGATCCGGATCCCCCTTGGACGATCTCGTCCGGGTCAGGCCATGAAATCAAGAAAGCCGCGGATGGTTCCGCGGCTTTCTTCGTGTCGGGTCATCGCGTGCGCT